>JBFKNN010000013.1:0-36713 GCA_041629335.1 Burkholderiales bacterium
GGGACGTGCCCGGCGATAACCCGTTAACACGAGGATGGCAGAAGGCGGAAGGCAGAACGACACGACCCTGCCGGGGGAAGCTCCCGCGTCACTTGTCACTCGTCACTCGTCACGCTTCATCAATCATAGTGCTTGCGTTCCGACCGCCGGCGCCCCGCCCGCTGCACCACGCCGCCGCGGATGGTATAGGGCGGCGTCAGCTCGAAGCTGCCGTACTTCGGGTTGAGCGGCTTCAGGAAGCGCCGCTCACCGTCGATGACGAGCTGGCGGAAGAAGACGTCGCCGGCGTACTCGACGATCACGTAGGAGCCATCGCGCGGCACGTGCCCCGGATCGACGATGATGACGCAGCCGTCGGCGAACTCGGGCTCCATGCTGTCGCCCACCACGCGCAGGGCGTAGGGCTCGAGCATGCTGCAGGAATTGAGCGCCATCGCGTTGCTCCCTCCGTGCTTTCCTAGCTCTCGTCGCCCGCCGGCTTCTTCTTGTGAAACCGGATCGGCTTGCCCTCGCGCGCGGGCTCGTCGGCGAAGCGCGGCCGTCCACCCTTGGGCCGACCGGCGGCCTCGGCAAGCTCGCGCTCGCGGGCGCTGATGAGCGCGAGGCACTGGCGCAGGTCCTGGATCGTCTGGTCGGAGAGCGGATGGCGCATGCCGTGCGGCGTCGCGGTATCCTTGATGACGTTGGCGAGCGTCAGCTTCACCGCCTGAAGGATCCGTTCCTCCATGGAAAGCTCGTTTTGGCTCATCGCGCGCGTCTCACAGTTCCGACCACATGCGGACCAGGTTCAGGTAGGCGGCATTCACCTGCGCCGTTTCCGCCGCCTCGGGGGCGCTGCGCAGGAGCTTCTCGCGCGCCGCATTCAGCCCGTACAGCAGCTCGCGCTGCGCGGCGTCGCGCACCATGCTCTGCACCCAGGTGAGCGCGACGAGACGCTCGCCGCGCGTGACCGGGTTGACGTGGTGGATGCTCCCCGCCGGGTACAGGACGCCATCGCCCGCCGCGGATTTCACCAGCTGGTCGCCGTAGGGTGTCCGGATCACCAGTTCGCCTCCATCGTACTCTTCCGGCGCGCTCAGGAAAACCGTCACCGCGACGTCCGAGCGGTAAATGAGCCCGTCCGCGCCCATGATCGGGTCGTCGAGGTGATCGCCGTAGGCCATCCCGGGCTGGTAGCGCGCATACGACGGGCTCCCCGCGTGCAGCGGCAGCGCGCCCGCGCGGTAGACCGGATGGCGCGTGAGGCTGCCCATCACCAGGCGATTGAGTCGTTCCAGGTCGACCGTGCCGGCATCGAGCTCCTCGTTGCTCTTGACGCGCCGCGCCGCTGTGCCGGCCGTGAGCCGGCCGTCGACGAAGCGCGCGCCCGCGAGCCACGAGCGTGCGAGCGCCAGCTCGTCCGCCTTAAGCACACCGGGAATGGGCAGCAGCATGGGCAGGAATGAAGGAAGATCTTGTTTGCGCGTTCGCGAGCCCGGCGCGCGCAGGCTGGGGGCCAGGACCGGCCGCGCGGCTCATGTATCGGGCTGCGGCATCGGCAGGCCCGCGAGCTTGCAGACCTCGCGCACGGGGTCGGCCGGAAACAGGCTGTAGATATGCTTCTCGTACGCCTTGCGGTTGCGGAAATGCAGGCCGCGGCTTTTTCCCAGCTCCAGCACCATTCTGTGCATGGTCGGCAGGCTCTGCGTCTGCTGATAGTAGTCGCGGAAGTACCAGATGAGCTCCCAGTGGTCGACGTGGAGTGCGATGCCGTCGTGCTCGGCCAGCGCGTTCGCGAAGTCCTCGCTCCAGTCGTCGGGATCGAGCAGGTACCCCTGCGCGTCCGTCTCGATGACTTTGCCGTTCACGGTGAACTGCATGTGCGGAGCCGGCTGGCGAGGGTGTCAGTATAGCAGGCGGCAACCGGGGCTTCGCCGCGCCGCAGGCCGATCGCCGGACCGGCTCATGCAAAGCAGATCCATGTGGTGGCGATGTACTTGACGCCCTCCTGCAGCGTGATGCCGCGATGGACATGGGTCCAGAACGGCGGAAACAGTATCAGCTTGCCCTGCGCCGGCCGGATCGTGACCCCCTGCAGCGGGAACTCGGTCTCGCCGCCCGGCCCCGGCACGTCGTTGAGATACCAGATCGCCACCAGCTGGCGCTCGCTGAACGGCCCCGGCCCGGAATCCACGTGCCAATGGTAATACTCGCCGGGCCGGGTGCGCTGCAGGTTGTAGCCGATGTCCTTGAACGAGTTGGCGGCAAAGAACGGAAACTCGTGCGCGAACGCATTGAACGTCGCCACGAGCTGCCGGGACAGCGCCTGGTCGATATCCCGCCACTCCTCGCGCCCGCTGATGCGCAGGTCGGTGGATCGCTTCACGTCCGGCGCCTCCTCGCCCGCTTGTCCGATACGGCCCGGATACTGCTGATCGGTGCAGGCCTCGAAGCGCCGGATCGCCTCGCGGCACACGTCGGCCGGCAGCGCGCCCGCCACTTCGTAGATGAAGGTGAGGGGCTTGACCTCGCGGATCCGCCCGCCCTCGAACAGCGTCATGGGCGCTCAGGCGTAGATGAGCTCGGTGTTCTGCATTTGACCGGTATCGTCGATGTCCACGCCGGTCGCACCGGGCATGCGCAAGGCGATATAGCCGGCCATCAGCATGGCCGTCGCCTCGTTGCCATTCATCAGGCTGGTGAGCAGCTTGTCGGCGACGATCTGGCAGCGCTGCAGCTGGTCCGGACACTCGACGTACTCGCGGCTCATCTGCCAGCCCCGGTCCATGTCGCTGTCGAGCTTGGCGTGGAACTCGGCCGCCTCCCGCAACAACTCTTCCGGCACCTCTATCGCGTACACCTGCTCGCCGATGATGACCTTGAATCGCATCTCTGTCTCAACTGAATTCGCCGGGCGGAAAGCTCTGCCCGACTCGGCCGAGGATAGCGCGGCCGCAGGCAGCAGACAACGGCCGCGGGCGCACAGCAACTGTTTGAAAACGGCCGCGACATACCGTACCATGCGCCCGTTCAGCACTTGAAGGACAACGACCGATGACCACCATCTACTACCAGACCATCGACCAGATGCAAAAGAAGGGTGTCGACCCCGAATACGTCAACGGCTGGGCGTGCGGCTTCCTGCACAACCCCAAGCGCGAGGAACAGCGGGTGAACGAGGCCTACGAAGCGGGCTACGCGGACGGGCAGGAGAAGAAGACCGACGGCTTCGTCGCCTGGGTCAAAAAATAATCGAGGCGTTCAGGAATCCTTCTCGGACTCTTCGCGCCAGCGTCTCGCTTCATCCGCGTCGCGCTCGACGCCCACGCCCTTCTCGTACATCGTCGCGAGCATCGACTGCGATCCCGCGAGACCCTGCTCGGCGGCGAGCCTGAACCACTTGGCGGCCTCGACCGGGTCCGCCTTGGTGCACTCGCCCTGGAAGTACATGAAGCCGAGCCCGTGCTGGGCGAGAGCGTAGCCCTGCTCCGCGGCGGCGCGCATCCACTTCACCGCGCTGGCGCAGTTCTTGACCATCCCCAGCCCGACCTGCGCCATGATCGCGACGCGGTACTGCGCCTGCGGATCGCCGCGCTCGGCGAGGGGCTCGAGCAGCTGCATCGCGCGGGGAAACTCCTTGGCTTCGAAAGCGGCGATGCCGCTCGACAACTCCATATCCAGTCCTGACATGCCGTGCTCCCGGATTTATAATTTCAAGGCAAAGTCCACCGACCGCCCGCCATGGCCATCATCAGCACCCGCCCTTCGATCAAGCTCGTCAAGACGCGCTGGCGCAAGAAGGGTCCGCGCACGCTCGCCGACCGCGCCGGCGTCATCGGCGCGAACATCTGGAAGATCTCGCACGAGATCTTCCGCCACATGGAAAACGACGGCTTCCGCTTCGGCTCGGACAGGATGGTGATGGCGGTGATGGCCGAGTGCATCGCCTTCCTCGTCCAGATCGTCGACCGCAAGGTATACGGCAAGCTCGCGGAGGCCGACCGCGCGAGCCTCATCAACGCGGTCGCCGCGCATCTGGCCAAGACCATGGAGAACAACCAGCTCGACCTGTTCGGGCCGGGAGACTACCGCACGCCGTTCATCGCCCTGCTCAACGAGCGCTTCGGGGAATACGCCAGCTTCGATTACCCGGGCGGCGAGCCGGGCTATCCGTGCCTGCGCTTCTTCGCCGCCAAGGTGGCCGACGCCATGGCGGAAGCCGGCAACAAGTGGGTGCTCGAGCAGATGATCGACGTCGAGGCACCCGAAATGGTGCGCGTCACGGCGAAGCTCGTCAGCGAAACCGCGGATAGCGCACCTCGCTAGTGTGGCGAGTCGTAATTCCTTGCACCATATGTGACCCCATGTGGGAGGGGGCTTGCCCCCGATAATCGCGAGCAAGCTCGCTCCCACAATCTGTAAACGAACTTCGGATTCAGAACACTAGGCCCGTCCGGCGTTGTCGAGCATCGCTTCGATGGCCGCCTCGCGGGCAGCCGGTTCGAGCGCGAGCAGCCGCCGCGCTTCGGCGAGCCAGCACTCCCGTCCTTCCCGCACGACACGCGCCAGCCGGTCCAGGCTCCCGCTTTGCAAAAAATGCTGGTAGGCCGCGACTGCCTCCGGAAACAACTGGCGCCGCGGCGCATCGAAGGTCGCAAAGTAGAAATGCAGCGCCGCCGGGTCGGCGCGCCCGAGGAGCCCCGGCAGGGTCGACAGGCAATCGGCGAGCAGGTCGCGCACCGCGCGCACCAGCACCTCGGCCCGGCTGCGCCCCACCGCGACCGCCATGTCGTGCCACGCCTCCCCGAGCAGCTCACCGGCCATCGACTCGCCGATCTCGTGGAGAATCATGGTTTCCACCTCGTTCTCGGCCATGCGCTGCAGCGCCGCCTCCGGCCCGGCGATGAAATCGTAGGCCGCCAGCGCGCGCGCCATGGCGTTGTCGAGCTTGCGCCATTGCCACTCCTCGATCTTCTCCCACAGGTAGCGGCGCACCGATTCCATGCGCACGAAGATCGTCCTGCCCTGGAGCATCGCCGGCGGGGCGGCGAGCTCGCGCGCGTACTCGCAGGAGGAAACGAGGATGGTCAGGCCGGCGCGCCGTTCGATGCGCAGCAACTCGCCGAGAAAAAAAACCGGCTTCCGGAAGCTGCCGTAACCGGCGCTGTAGACGCGCCCCTGTGGCAGCAGCTCACGGTTCGCCGTCTCGGCGTCGAATGGGTCGAGCGCGCCGCGCGCGAGCGGCAGCGGCTGGAACGCCTCGCGCTCGATGCCATCCCAGTGCAGCTCGCGCGTCTTCAGCCACTCGCCCACCTCATCCTGGGGCAGGGTGCGCGTGAACGGCAGCTCGTTCTCCCAGCGGTAGTACTCGCGCATTTTCAACAGGAACGTGCACAAGCCGTAGTCGCCGGCGTGGCGCGCATCGGAAATGTCGCAGTTGCGCTGGACCGCTGCTGCGAGCTGGGGAAGATTGCGCATCATCATGGGTGTATACTAAGAGTGCCTAACATAATGAAGCGCGCGATGCGCTGTCACGATTTTGGCTCAGGGCGCGAAGCTCGCCGCAGTGAATATCGCGAATATTCACAAGGCGAGCGACAAAGCCATGGGCCAAAATTCGTGCCAGCCCGAAGGGTTGCGGCCACAATTGCGCCTGACTTTGTCGGCCGGCTTGGCCATATTCGCAATATGCCCTGCGCCGCCCTTCGCGTCATCCACAATTCTGGCTCGCAACGCACACGTGCTTCATTATGTTAGGCACTCTAAATTTAGCATAACACGCCGCGCGCACCGAAATGCCAAAGACCACCCGCACGAAAGCTGCCCGCCCCAGGACCACCCGGGCCGGGACCGCGCGCTCCAAACCGCACGTCATTCTCGACATGAAGGGCGCGGTCTGCCCCGGACCGTTGCTGAGCGCACGTAGAATGCTCGACGAGCTGCTCCCGGGCGAGGTCATGCTGCTGATTTCGGACTGCCCGGGCACCAAGGACGACATCGCTTCCTGGCGCCGCTATAGCGACGTCGAGCTGCTGAAGACCGAGAAGCTGCCGCAGGGTGGAACCGGATATCACATCCGCAAGGGCAAGGCGAAGCGCGTAGCGCCCAACGCCGTCCTGGACATGCGCGGCGCCACGTGCCCGGGCCCGATCGTGCAGGCGAAGAAACTGCTCGACGGCATGCGCAAGGGCGAAGTGCTGGAGCTGCTGAGCGACTGTCCGGGCATCCGCGCGGACGTGCGCAGCTGGACCAAGGTGACCGGCCTGGAGCTGACCGATGCCCGCGAAGCCGGCCCCGGCGAATACGAGTTCCATATCCGGAAACGCTGACGCCGCCATTGCCACCCAACCGGAGATAACGCCATGACGAGCCTGATCGACGAGATCACCGGTCACGGATCGGGCCAGGATGCCCGGTTCCCGCATGCACCGGAAGACTGGACCCCTGCGGCCGCTGTGAAGGTCGCGCGCGACGAAGGCGTGGAAATCAACGACGATCACTGGGACGCGATTCGCGCCCTGCAGGAATACTACGCGCGGCACGCGGAGACCGGCATCAACCTGCGCGAGCTGCACGATGCGCTCGACGAGAAATTCCACCGCAAGGGCGGCATGAAGTATCTCTACGCGCTGTTTCCCGGCGGGCCTGTCGCGCAGGGCTGCCGCCTGGCCGGCCTCAAGCCGCCGGCCGGCGCCATCGACCGCGGCTTCGGCAGCGTCGCGTGACATAGGCGCCGCACCGCGACCGCAGGAAACGCTCGGGCGCGGTGCAACCGGCATCAAGCCTGCGCTCTGCACGGCGCCGCCGCGCCGGGTATTCGCTCGCGCCTCGCCGCAGCGCGGGTTGCCGCTCGCGGCGGGCGCCGATATCATGGCCCCTTTTTCCGCGACACGGCCCGGACACATCGATGAGACTCTCCACCTTCGCACCCAAGGCCCAGACCGGAAAACCGCGCGTCGGCGTCCTCCTCGACGACGAGATGCTCGATCTTTGCGCCTGCGAGCGTGCGATCGGCGACCGCCGGCGCGGCATCCCCGCCACCATGAGAAAGCTCCTCGCCCGCGGCCGGCCCGGGCTCGACCGCGTGCGCCAGCTTCTCGACTTCGCCCGGGAGAACCCGGCGCTGGTGCCGGCGGAGGCGCTGTTCAAGCTCGATGACGTTCACTACCTGCCGCCGATTCCCGACGCTGACAAGTTTCTGTGCGTCGGCAAGAACTACCGCTCCCATCTGGAGGAGCTCGCGCGCACGGACCTCATCAAGGAGACGCCGGACGAGCCCACGGGCTTCGTGAAGATCAACGCCTGCCTCACCGGGCACGACATGGAGGTCGAGCGCCCCGCGACGGTCCGCCGGCTCGATTACGAGCCAGAGCTGGTGTTCGTCATCGGCAAGCCCTGCTACGGCGGCAACCGCGAGAATGCCTTCGACTACATCGCCGGCATCACGATCCTGAACGACCTCACCTGCCGCGACACCCAGAAGCGCGAAGTGGCCTCCGGCTCGCGGTTCTGGACCGCCAAGAACGCGCCCGGCTTCGGCCCGCTGGGGCCGTACATCATCACCATGGAAGAGGTGCCCGATCCCTACGACATCTGGGTCACCTGCAGCGTCAACGGCACCCAGCGGATGCGGGTCAACACCGCCGACCAGATCTGGAAACTGCCCGACATCATCGCGCACTTCTCGCGCCTGCTGCCGCTCGAGCCCGGCGACATGTTCTCCACCGGCGCGCCGGGCGGCGTGGCGGTGGGCAAACCCAATGCCGAGGACCTCTTCCTCAAGCCCGGCGATGTCGTGGAATGCGCGTTCGAGCAGCCCGCCATGGTGCTGAGAAACCGCATCGTCGCGGCGCGCCGCTGACCGTTCGCCCAGGGCCATATAGAATAGGGCGAGACCCGCGATTTTTTTGGCGGACGTCGTGGAGAGTTTCATGCCTGACACTCCCAATGCTCCCAACGCAGCGCTCGTCGCACGCAGCGACCGCGCCGGCATCGCGACCATCACGCTGAACCGCCCGCAGCAGTTCAATGCGCTGTCGTCCGCGCTGATCGACGAGCTGCAGGCCGCCCTCGACGCAATCGGCCGCGACAAGTCGGTGCGCGTCGTCATCATCGCCGGCGCCGGGCGCGCGTTTTGCGCCGGCCACGACCTGAAGGAGCTGCGCGGCAACCCCGATCAGGAATTCGCGAAGGACGTATTCGAGCGCGCGAGCCGGGTAATGCTCACCTTGACCCGCCTGCCGCAGCCGGTGATTGCGCGCGTGCAGGGTGTCGCCGCAGCCGCCGGCTGCCAGCTCACCGCACAGTGCGACCTCGCCGTGGCAAGCACCGAGGCGCGCTTCGCCACCTCGGGCATCAACGTCGGGCTGTTCTGCGCGACACCGGCGGTGCCGCTCTCGCGCAACCTTCCGCGCAAGCCGGCGATGGAAATGCTGCTCACCGGCGAGTTCATATCTGCCGAGAAAGCCCTCGCGCTTGGTCTCGTCAATCGCGTCGTCGATCCGGATGAGCTCGACGCCGAAGTGAGCCGACTCGCCGACGCGATCCTCTCCAAATCCGCCGCCGCGATCGCCGCGGGCAAGAGAGCATTTTACGAGCAGCTCGACGTCCCGCTCGAAGGCGCTTATGACCTGTGTTCAAAAGCAATGGCGTGCAACATGCTGCTGGAGGACGCGGCGGAAGGCATCGATGCGTTCATTGGAAAGCGCAAGCCAGTGTGGAAGGACCGGTGATTTGTAAGCCGTGAGCGGTGCACCGACTGACTCGCAGACAGGCGCGACCGGTAATTGATGATTGGTGATTCGTCCCGCGCGGGGCGAAGTTGTAGGGTGCAGCTTTAGCGCACCGATACGACATCGCGTGAAAAGCGGCGCGGGTGGTGCGCTGAAGCTGCACCCTACTGCCGTGCCCCGTGACCCGCGATTGATCAAAGGACTCGATTCTGATGAGGCAATTCGCTTTTTTCGTCTTTCTTCTCCCCGCCGTCGCGTTCGCCGGCGGTTCGAACTACGGCATCACGCCGGGGACAATTCCCGACCTCGCAGGCAAGGTGAGCGAATGGCCGGTGCCGACGCCGCGCTTTGCGCGCGATCCGGCGGTCGCGCCCGACGGCAGCATCTATATCGCCGTGATGAGCGGCAACAAGGTCGCGCGCTTCGACCCGAAATCGCAGACCTTCAGGGAGTGGGACCTGCCGCCCGGCCATAACCCGCACGGCGTGCTGGTCGACAAGGCGGGCACCGTGTGGACCACCGGCAACCGCAACGGCACCATCGGCCGGCTCGATCCGGCCAGCGGGAAGATCACCGAGTTCCCTACCCCCTCGGGCGGCGGCGGTCCGCACACGCTGATCATCACCGATGACGGCTCGACGATCTGGTTCACCATGCAAAGCGGCGACAAGGTCGCGAGCCTGGACACCAGGACCGGTGCGATCAGGGAGTACCAGACCTCGGGCGGTCCGTACGGGCTCGCGCTCGACAAGGCGGGCAACCTCTGGTTCTGCCGCATGGGCGACAACAAGCTCGGCAGACTCGATGTCAAGACAGGCAAGATGAGCGAGCTCGACACGGGCCGCGGCTCGCGCCCGCGCCGCGTGGCCACGGCGCCCGACGGCATGCTGTGGGTAACGCTCTACGGCAACGGCAAGCTTGCCAAGATCGACCCGGCGGCGATGAAGGTGGTGAAGGAGTACCCGATGCCCGCGGGCGACGCCGGCCCCTACGCGGTCACGGTGGACGGCGCGGGCCTGGTCTGGGCGAACGAGATCAACACCGATACCGTCGTGCGCTTCGACCCGAAGACCGAGCGGATGCGCGTCGTGAAGCTGCCCTCCTCCAACGTCGGCATCCGCAAGATGGTGGTCGATGCGGCGGGGCGGCTGTGGTACATGGGGTCGCACAACGGGCGGTTGGGCGTCGTCGAGTAGTCGTTAAATCCGGACGCTGCGCGCCGGTTTAACTCCGCGCGTTCGAGACGGAAGCACCGCTTCGCTCAACGCGCGGGCCCATACCCGCATGCGACGCGCCACTCCAACTCCGCAATTCCAGATCGAGGCACTGCCCCGCTGACCGCGCGGCCCCCCGCCGGACGCTGCGCGCCGGTTTAACTTCGCACGTTCGAGGCGGACGCATCGCGCCGCTCACCGCGCAGACCCCGCAGCCGGACGCTGCCCGCCGGTTTAGCTCCGTCCGGTCAAGGCGGAGGCGCTGCCTCGCTCAACGCGCGGGGCATCTCTGATCCGCCAGTTAACTATCTGTTTTAATTAATTGTTTTTGATACGCCGAGGAGCTTGAAATCGCGCGCGGCGCGCCCATATTGAAGGTGGGAGCGCGGGCAATTCGGTGCCCGGCGCTGTTCACTCATCAACGAATGGAGGTTGAAAATGGCAAACATCATTTCCTACAAACCGTGGGATGAAGTTGCGCGATTCAACCCGCTGGAAGATCCATTCGAGGACCTCTTCCGCGGGTTCTTCGTGCGTCCGATGGGCATGTAGCCGCGGTGGGGACGCGCTGCGCCGTTCAAGGTCGAAGTGACCGAGAACGAGAATGCGTATCGCGTGCTCGCCGAGCTTCCGGGCATGAAGAAGGAAGACATCAGCGTCACGATCGAAGGAGCGACCGTCACCATCTCCGCCGAGACGAAGCACGAGAAGGAAGCCAAGGAAGGCGAGAAGGCGGTGTGGTCGGAGCGCTACTACGGCAAGCTGCACCGCGCGTTTACCCTCGAGCAGGAAGTCGACCAGGCGAACGCGCAGGCGCGCTACACTGACGGCGTGCTCGAGCTGACGCTGCCCAAGTCCAAGGCGGCGTCGACCAAGCGCATCGCGGTGCACTAACGCGCCGCAGCGGTACGCGGAAATGCGGCCCCTCGCGGGCCGCATTTTTTTCGATCATCGTGCGACTGGCTGCCGCACGACGACCGTGGCTCCGACCGTCAGTCACGACTCAACCGCCTGTCAGCCAGACCATCAGCGGCAATGGCGCGATCGCGAGGCTGACCGTGAGCACGTACGCCGGAAGCGAAATCAGACGGCTGAACCCGGCGGCGAGGCCGATTCCCCCGCCCCCGCCGATGATCGCGTTGCCGGGAAGATTGAGCGCCACCGCAATCGCCAGATGCCGATGCTTCAGGAGAAACGGCACCCATCGCGTGGACGCGCGCTGGAGCAGAAACTCGAGCCGTTCATCCGAGGTAAGCGGCTCGATTCTTGTCAGGAGTTTCTGCGCCCGGCGCAGGCGCAGCGCGGCCAGCAACTCGAGCACGAACTGGTGCGGGACGAAGCGGCCCATCAGGAACGCGAGAAGCAGCGCAAGAATCGTTGCAAGATAGACGAGCGGCACGATCTTCGCCCCGAACATGACCATCAGCACCAGCCCGAGCTCGATGCCGGGCACGAAAGGGAGCGTCATGAGCAAAACGTAGACGACTACCACCGTCATGATCGCCCGGTGCACGTACGGCTCCTTGCCGGGCGTGAGGAAGAAGTCGAGCTCGCCGATCACCCACGTCCCCGCACGGCTCGCCGCCACCAGCACTGCGGCGAGCAGCGTGAGCTTGATCAGGACGCCGAAGCGCGCGCGGTTCGGGCTTGCCGTGTTCATCGTGCGGCAGATCGGGCGGGGGCTTGGCAGGCGCTATTTCTGCCGGACGCCGCGCAGGCGATACTCGCGGCGGATCGTCCAGTACCAGCGTTCCTTGGTCCAGAGATAGCTTGCGTCGACGTTGTCGCCGGACACCGTGCCCCGCCAGAGCATCTTCCCGTGCGTCGGGCTTTCGATCTCGGCAAGGAAGTGGATCTTGTCGCCCTCAGTGCGGACCCAGTACGGGCTTTCTGCGAAGCCGAAGGGTATGCAGGCCTCGGATATGAACCTGCCGCCGCGGAACATAAGCCTGTCGTCGCTCTTGGTGACCTCGTTGCGCGCGGCGAAGCTCATGCCATCGAGCAACGCGGTCGAGCTGGTGGCAGCACGCGATTCCGCCGCGTATGCCGTCCCCGTTGCATCCGCTGCGCCAAGCAGCCCCGCTGCAATGCAGAGTGCTACTGCACGCAGGCTACGGCACTCGGATAGTCGCAACGCCATGAGCGGCATCTCGATTCCTCGCACTGGCCGAGAATCGCGATGACGGCACCGCCGGAGCAATGCCCCACCGTGACCGGTCGGCAAAAGTATGCTCCCCAGGGCCGCCGCGTGCAACCGTGCCGGGCACGCATGCCCGGGTCGTGCGGCGATGGTCGCAGGTTCACTGTTACAATCTCCCGCAGCAGGCCAATCGATGAAAAGAATTTTCGCTTCTGCCGCGGCGTTTTTCGCGCTCGCGATCGTGTGCACCGGCGCGGGCGCCAACGACGCGGCGTGGGAGAAGCTCCGCGCCGGCGGCTACACCGTGCTGATCCGCCACGCGACGGCGCCGGGCACCGGCGACCCCGCGAACTTCACCCTTGGCGACTGCTCGACCCAGCGCAACCTCTCGGAAGCCGGGCGCGAGGAGTCGCGCCGCCTCGGCGCGCGGTTCCGCGAGCAAAACGTGCCGATCGCGCAAGTGCTGTCGAGCCGCTGGTGCCGCTGCGTCGACACGGCGCAGCTCGCGTTCGAGCGCGTCACGCCGACACCTTACCTCGACTCGTTCTTCCAGGACAGGAGCACGCGCGATGAACAGACCGAGGCCGCGCGCAAGCGCATCGCCGCGTTCAAGGGACCCGGCAACCTCGTGATGGTGACGCACCAGGTGAATATGACCGCGCTGACCGGCTCTTACCCCGGGCAGGGCGAGGCGTTCGTGGTGCGCGCGGGCGCGGACGGGAAGATCGAGCTCGTCGCCCGCATTCCCCCCGTTTGAGACGCCGCAGGTGACCGAGCGCGCGCAGGAGCCGGCCAGCGCATTTCCCGCGATCGTGAGCGTGGACATCGGCGCGCCGTTCGCGTGGCTCGCCGCCGGCTGGCGCGATTTCCGTGCGGCGCCGGCGGCCAGCCTCTTCTACGGCTTCGCCTTCGTCGTCATGGGATTCCTGCTCAACGTGCTCTTCGCCTCGAGCCCCCACATCACGCTCGCGCTCGGCACCGGCTTCACCCTGATTGGACCGTTTCTTGCGATCGGCCTCTACGACCTTTCGCGCCAGCGCGAGCGCGGGGCGACGCCACGACTCGATCCCAGCCTCACCGCCTGGCGCAGCAACCTGGGCTCGATCAGCTTCTACGCGGTGATCCTGCTGCTATTGTTCGCCGGCTGGGGGCGGGTATCAGTGGTGCTCGTCGCGCTGTTTTTCGAAGGCTCCATGCCGAGCGTGGCGACCTTCCTGCAGCACATCGTTTTCTCGGGGGAAAACCTTGAGTTCCTGGCGATCTACGTGGGCGTGGGCGCGGCCTTCGCCCTGCTCGTGTTCGCGCTGAGCGTGGTCTCGATCCCGCTCATGATGGACCGCGGCACCGACACCATCACCGCGATGATCGCGAGCTTCCTCGCGTTGACGCGCAGCTTCCCGGCGATGATCGTGTGGGCCGCGCTGATCGCGGGGCTGATCTTCGCGGGCCTTGCCTCCTTCTACCTCGGGCTGGCGATCACGGGCCCGCTCGTCGGCCATGCGACGTGGCACGCCTACCGCGCGGTGGTCGGTCCTGCTACTTCTCCGACAGCTCCAGCAGGAGCTGGTTGATCCGCTTTACGAACGACGCGGGGTCCTCGAGCGCGCCGCCCTCGGCGAGCAGCGCCTGGTCGAAGAGAACCAGGGTGAGCTCGTTGAACCGCGCCTGATCCGTCTCGGCCTTGAGCCGTGTGACCAGCGTGTGGTGCGGGTTCACCTCCAGGATCGGACTCGACTGCGGCGCTTTTTGGCCGGCGGCCTTCAACAGCCGCTGCAGGTTGGCCGAGAGGTCGTGCTCGTCGGCCACGAGGCACGCCGGCGAGTCGGTCAGCCGCAGGGTGACGCGCACTTCCTTCACGCGCTCGCCCAGCGCCTTCTTCATGCGCTCGGTCAGGTCCTTGAGCTCGCCCGCTTCCTTTTCCTGCTCCTTTTTCTCCGCCTCGTCCTCGAGCTTGCCCAGGTCGAGCCGCCCTTTCGCGGCCGACTGCAGCGCCTTGCCGTCGAACTCGGTGAGATGCGAGACCACCCACTCGTCGACGCGGTCGTACATGAGCAGCACCTCGATGCCCTTCTTGCGCAGGAGCTCGAGGTGCGGGCTCGCCTTGGCGGCGGCGAAGGTGTCGGCGGTGATGTAGTAGATCTTGTCCTGCTCCGGCTTCATCCGCGCGACGTAATCGGCGAGCGAGACGTCCTGGTCCTCGGTGTCCTTGTGCGTGGAGGCGAAGCGCATCAGCTTGGCGATGCGCTCGAGGTTTGCGTGGTCCTCGCCCGCGCCTTCCTTGACCACGCGCCCGAACTCCTTCCAGAACGTCGCGTACTTCTCCTTCTGGTTCTCCGCCAGGTCTTCGAGGATCGAGAGCACGCGCTTCACCGACCCCGCGCGTATCGCCTCGACGTCCTTCGACTCCTGCAGGATCTCGCGTGAGACGTTGAGCGGCAGGTCGTTCGAGTCGATCACGCCGCGCACGAACCGCAGGTACGCCGGCATCAGGTGCTCGGCATCGTCCATGATGAAAACGCGCCGCACGTAGAGCTTGATGCCGCGCCGGTGCTCGCGGTCCCACAGGTCGAACGGCGCACGGGAAGGAATGTACAAGAGCTGCGTGTACTCCTTGCGGCCTTCCACCTTGTTGTGGGAATACGCAAGCGGCGCCTCGAAATCGTGCGCCACATGCTTGTAGAATTCGTGGTACTGCTCCTCGGTAATCTCCGACTTCGATCGGGCCCACAGCGCGCTCGCCTGGTTCACCGTGTCGTCCTTGCCGGTGGTGCGGTAGATCTGCTTGTCCTTGTCCCAATCCTCCTGCTTCATGAGAATGGGGAGCGTGATGTGGTCGGAGTACTTGCGGATGATCGCGCGCAGCCGATGGCCGTCCGCGAGCTCGTCCTCGCCCTCGCGCAGATGCAGCGTTACCTCGGTGCCGCGCTCGGCCCGCTCCACGGTCTCGACCGTGTATTCGCCGCTGCCGTCGGATTCCCACTTGACTCCGTGCTCCCGGGTGAGCCCGCCGCGGCGCGTCACCAGGGTCACTTTGTCCGCCACGATGAACGACGAATAGAAGCCGACCCCGAACTGGCCGATGAGATGTGCGTCCTTGGCCTGGTCCCCGGTCAGGCTGTTGAAGAATTCGCGCGTGCCGGACTTGGCGATGGTGCCGATCTGCTCGATCACCTCCTGGCGCGACATGCCGATGCCGTTGTCGGACACGGTAACGGTGCGCGCCTTGGGGTCGAAGGCGACGCGGATCCGGAGTTCGGCGTCGTCCTCAAACAGGGCCTTGTCAGTGAGCGCCTCGAAGCGCAGCTTGTCGCAGGCGTCCGAGGCGTTGGAAATCAGCTCGCGCAGGAAGATCTCCTTGTTGCTGTACAAGGAATGGATCATCAGGTTGAGCAGCTGCTTCACCTCGGCCTGAAAGCCGAGCGTCTCCCGGGTCTGCGTCTCGGACATGTTTTTCTCCATTAAACAAGCACTTATATATTTGGGGCGAGCGGCCCGATTTCAAGGGCGTCTGGTGAAACAGGGGACGAGCCGTTAGACTCCACATTGTGCAATGCCGCCACCCGCTCGCTCGGGGGCGTCCTGTTCAGAAAATAGTCTGCCGAGAGGAGAAATACCATGAGTTTGCATCAACGGCGCAATGCTTTGCGCCAGCTACTGGCCGCCTGTGGACTGGTCGCAGCGGGCGCGATTGCGCCAGCGGCATTCGCCCAGGACACGCTCAACATCGTCACATCCTTCCCAAAGGACCTTACCGCCATCTACAAGAAGGCGTTTGAGGAGAGGAATCCCGGCGTCAAGGTGGAAATCCTGAACCGCGGCACGTCGGCCGCCATCGCCTATGTGCGCGAGCAGCCGGCCAACAACCGGCCGGACATCTTCTGGGCGTCGGCGCCGGATGCGTTCGAGGTGCTGGCGAAAGAAAACCTGCTAGAGAAGTTCAACGGCGCGAACCCGAAGGTCCCCGCCAAGATCGGGAACTACCCGATCAACGATCCCGACGGCTATTACTACGGCCAGGCGCTCGCCGGCTACGGGCTCATGTGGAACACGCGCTACATGAAGGCGCACAAGGTGCCCGAACCCAAGGAATGGGCCGACCTCGTGAAGCCGGTGTATTTCAACCACGTCGCCATCTCCTCGCCGTCGCGCTCCGGCACCACCCACCTCACCGTCGAGACCATACTGCAGGGCGAGGGCTGGGAAAAAGGCTGGAACCAGCTGCTGCAGATCATGGGCAACACCGCCGCGATCACCGAGCGCAGCTTCGGCGTGCCCGACGGCGTCAACAACGGCCAGTTCGGCGTCGGCATCGTGATCGACTTCTTCGGCCTGTCCGCGCAGGCATCCGGCTTCCCGATCGGCTTCGCCTATCCCTCGGTCACCGCGATCGTGCCCGCGAACATCGGTCTCATCGCGGGCGCCAAGAACAGCGCGCTGGGCAAGAAGTTCATCGCCTTCGCGCTGTCGGAAGACGGCCAGAAGCTGCTGTTCGAGCCCAAGATCAGCCGGCTGCCGGTGCTGCCGAGCATGTATGCCAGCGCACCCAAGGACTATCCCAACCCGTATGGCGGCAAGATCCAGGCCAAGGTGAAGTTCGACTCCGATCTCTCGCGCTCGCGCTACTACGTGGTGAACAGCCTGTTCGACCACACCGTCACCTTCCGCCACAAGGAGTTGACCGCCGCCACCAAGGCGATTCACGAAGCCGCCGACAAGCTGGCGAAAAAGCCCAACGCCAAGGGCAAGCAGCTGCTGGACGAGGCGCGCGAATACGCCTACAAGCCGCTCGTGTCGAACGAGAAAATCGCCGACAAGGAATTCCTCAAGCTCTACGCGACCACCAAGCGCGACGCCCTGAAGACCAAGGAAATCACCGCGCTCGAGGAATACTGGGGCCGCGAGGCGCTGAAGAACTACGCGCGCGCCGCGGATCTCGCCAAGCAGGCGGCGGCGCTGGCGAAGTAGCCGCGGCAAACGCAACCTAGCGGTGGAATTCCGCGCGGGGCGGGAGCCCGCGCGGCGTCCGGCCGCGCATCATCCGCCGATTCCATCATGCCAACGCGTTTTCCTCTCGCGCCGACCGCTGTTGCGCTGCTCATCGCGGCGTTTCTCCTCACCTTCCTGGTGATCCCGGTTGCAACCGTGGTCTACGTCGCCTTCGCCGACGGCGCGGGCGGACTGACGCTGTCGCACTTCCAGTCGTTCTTCGGCATCTCGCTGATGCGCGAATCGTTCTGGAACAGCCTCTACGTGGCCGGGATGAGCGTCGTATTCGCCACCCTGATCGCCGTGCCGCTCGCTTATTTCACCGTGCGGTTCCAGTTCCGGGGCGCGATCCTGATCCAGACGCTCGGCATCCTGCCGCTCATCATGCCGCCCTTCGTCGGCGCCGTGGCGATGCAGCTGATCTTCGGGCGCAGCGGGTCGGTGAACCTGCTGCTGAACGACTGGTTCGGCGTGACGATCCCCATCATGGACGGGCTGAACGGCGTCATTTTCGTCGAGGCGATCCACTACTTCCCGTTCATCCTGATGAACATGATCGTCTCGCTCAACAACATCGACTCGTCGATGGAGGAATCGGCCCAGAATCTGGGCGCCTTCGGGCTGCGGCTGTTCCGCCGCATCGTGTTTCCGCTCGCCATGCCGGGCTTCGTTGCCGGCGCGGCGCTGGTGTTCATCAAGGTATTCGACGACCTGGGCACGCCGCTGGTGCTGCACCAGACCAACATGCTGGCGCCGCAGGCGTTCCTGCGCATCACCTCGATCGGCATCGAGGATCCGATCGGCTACGTCGCGAGCGTCATCATGGTGGCGTTCTCGCTCTTCGCGCTGTGGGCGTCGGCCTGGTTCATGCGGGGCAAGGAGTACGCCACCATGCAGCGCGGCTATTCCGGGCTCGCGAAGCGGCAGCTCACGGGGAAGCAGTCCGTGCTCGCCTACGCCTGGATCGTGCTCGTGCTGCTGCTGGTGCTCGCGCCCCACATCGGCATCCTGCTGCTGTCCTTCGGCAAGGTCTGGAGCTTCAGCGTGCTGCCCGACAGCTTCACGCTCGAGCACTTCGCCTCGGTGCTGCGCGATTCGCCGCGCATGATCTGGAACACAATCCTCTACTGCGGCATTGCGGCGGTGCTCGACGTCGTGATCGGCACTGCGATCGCCTACCTGATCCTGCGCACGCGCGTGCCCGGCGTGCGGGTGCTCGACTTCACGGCGACGACCGCGCTCGCGATCCCCGGCGTCGTGCTGGCAATCGGGTATCTCCGCACCTTCCGCGGCCTGGAGCTGCCGTTCGCCGACGAGCTGTTCACGTCCTCATGGATCCTGATCGTCATCGCCTACACCGTGCGGCGGCTGCCGTACGCGCTGCGCTCCTGCACCGCGGCGCTCCAGCAGCTGCACGTCTCGTTGGAGGAGGCGGGCGAGAATCTCGGCGCCAACAAGGCCCGCACCATCCGCCGCATCGTGGTGCCGCTGATGATAGGCGGGATCATGGCGGGCTTCATCACGAGCTTCATGACCGCGGCGGTCGAGCTCTCGGCCACGATCATGATCGTCACCGCGCAGCAGGACGCGCCGATGTCGTACGGCATCTATCTCTTCATGCAGTCCGCGGCCGGGCGCGGCCCCGGCGCAGCGCTCGGCGTGCTGGCGGTGCTGATCGTCGCGATCGGCACCTACGTCTCGCACCGCATCATCACCGCCCGCAGCCAGGTGAGCCAGGCGCACGAAATACAGAAGATGGGAGTCTGAAATGGAGCTGAACAAGGTCAAGGTCGAGATCCGCAACGTCTCGCTCGCTTACGGCAGGACGCAGGTGCTGCGCGACGTGTCCGCGACCATAGAGCCGGGCGAGTTCTTCGCGCTGCTCGGCCCCTCGGGCTCGGGCAAGTCGACGCTGCTGCGGCTGATCGCCGGCTTCAACCACGCGCAGTCGGGCGCGGTGCTGATCGACGGCGAGGACGTCTCGCGCGTGCCGCCGTGGAAGCGCAACATCGGCATGGTGTTCCAGAACTACGCGCTGTGGCCGCACATGAGCGTGGCACAGAACGTCGCCTTCGGGCTGGAGGAGCGGCGGCTGCCGCGCGAGGAGATCAACCGCAAGGTCGCCGCGGCGCTGGAACTCGTGGGCCTCTCCGATTACGCCGCCCGCCGCCCCGGCCAGCTCTCGGGCGGCCAGCAGCAGCGCGTCGCCGTCGCGCGCACCATCGCGATCGAGCCCAAGGTGCTGCTGCTCGACGAGCCGCTGTCCAACCTCGATGCGAAGCTGCGGGTGCACATGCGCGTCGAGCTGCTCGCGCTGCAGCGCAAGCTCGGCATCACGACGATCTTCGTCACCCACGACCAGGAGGAAGCGCTGTCGATCTCCGACCGCGTCGCGGTGCTCGACGGCGGCATCGTGCAGCAGATCGGCACGCCGATGGAGCTCTACGACCGCCCGGTGAACCGCTTCATCGCCAATTTCGTGGGAACGATCAATCTCGTGCCGGGAACGGTCTCGTCCGCAGGAAGCGGCGCCGTGTTCGAGTCGCCGGCGCTGGGGAGAATCGCCCTGCCGAAGCCGGCGGCGGCGGGACGCGCGGAGATCGCGCTGCGCCCGCACGCGCTGAGGCTGGCGGCCAAGCGCGACGAATCCTCGCCGATCTGGGTGGATGCCACCGTCGCCGAGCGCGAGTTCCTCGGCGAATTCATCCGCTACAAGGTCCGGGCCGGCGAGCAGGACCTGATCGTCGACGAGCCGCACTTCCCGGGCACCGGCGCGTTTCAGCCCGGCGCCGCGGTGAGCGTCGCGATCCAGCCCGATCAGATCGGCGTGATACCGGCCTGAGGATCCTGCCCCGCGGCGCTAAAGATGCTGCTCAGCGGCGGCGGCGCCGATGCTCGATTCTGGGCCGCGCCTCGTTCACCCTGAGTGGACGTCCCGCGAAGTCTTTCCCGTTCAGCGCGGCGATCGCCGAGAGCGAGTGCTGTTTACCCGGCATCTCCACGAACCCGAAGCCTCTCGACGCATCGGTGAACATCACCCGCGCCACTTCCACCGACGTCACTTGCCCGAACGGCTTGAACAGCTCGGCAAGCTCGGCCTCGGTCACTTCGGGTGCGAGATTGCCAACAAAAATATTCATGCGAGCTCCAGATGGGCATTACTTGCCGCGGGATGAAGAAGGCTTGTCAGTCGACGCCGCGCACCGGCGGCGCCGCTCTCAGCGCTTGCGCTTGTACGCCGGACGTGCCGCCATCGGCGCCGCGGCGCGCTCGTCCTTGTGCCGGAAATTGATGCGGCCCTTGGTGAGGTCGTAGGGCGACATCTCGAGGGTGACGCGGTCGCCCGCGAGAACCCGGATGCGGTGCTTGCGCATCTTTCCCGACGCATAGGCCGTCACGATGCTGCCGTTTTCGAGCGTCACGCGGAACACCGTGTTCGGCAGCACCTCGTCGACGACGCCTTCCATCTCGACCATCTCTTCTTTGGCCACGTGCGGTCTCCGGGTTGCAGGATGTGGCGCAATGCGCCGCCGGCCCGCCTCGTTGTCTGTGCGATGCCGGATCAAGAAATGGAAAGCGGCCGCATGCGGCCGCTTTCCCGGTGCGCTTAGATCGCCTTCAGGTTGACGGCGGAGAACTTGCCGTTGTCGCCCTTCTGCACTTCGAACGAGACCTGCTGGTTCTCGGTCAGCGTGGACAGCCCTGCGCGTTCGACCGCGGAGATGTGGACGAAGACGTCCTTGGAGCCGTCCTGGGGTGCGATGAAGCCGAAGCCTTTGGTGGCATTGAAAAACTTTACGGTACCGGTAGTAGACATGGTCTTCCTGTGTATTAAGTAATTTCAGGCCGAGCACGACATTGCGCGCGGCATCAAATGACAGATCGGAGAAGGTCAACAGAGGCACCCTGAACGGATGCGGAGAGAACTTGCCGATAGGCAATCGACGGCCGGAGTATGCGCGCTTGGCGCAAGAATAACAAGCAAAATCTTTGTGGCGACGCGGACTTAGAGTGCCACTTTTCCACCGGCGCCGGGCTGCCGCAGAAAAGTGACACCAATCCCGCCTGTCTCAGGACGCCGTCGCCGAGCCCATGCGGCGGGCGACCCACAGCACCGGCAATCCGAGCAGCAGCACCCCGATGCCGAGCTGCGCGCCGATGCTGCTCGGATCCTTCGAGAGCGCGTAAAGGAAGCTCGAGTAGAGCATGTAGCCGCACATCGCGCAGAAGAGCAGCGGCGTGAAGGGGTAGAGCGGCACCCGGTACGGATTGTCGCTCGCCGGCGCGTGGCGGCGCAGCACGAACAGCGAGATCGCCGTCAACAGGAAGAACAGCCAGAATGCGGGCGCCGTGTAGGCGACCATGGTCTCGAAACCATCGGGCGTCTGGGATGCGAGCAGGACGAGCACCAGCGCGACCGCACCCTGCACCAGCAGCGCGTTGACCGGCGTATTCGACTGCGCACGCCATACTCCCATCACCCGGAACAACGAGTGATCGCGCCCCAGCGCGTAATTGGTGCGTGCACCGGTGAATACGGTCGCATTGAGGGTCGAGAGCGATGCCGCCACGACGATGATCGAGAGCACTATCGCGCCCCCGCTGCCGAGCGCCGCCTGCATCAGGTCGGCCGCAACCGCCTTGGACGCTTTCATGCCTTCGAGCCCCAGCACGTTGAGATAGGCGAGGTTGAGCAGCACGTAGATCACGGTCACCGCGAGGATGCCCATCACCAGCGCGAGCACGATGTTGCGCCGCGCGTCGCGGATGTCGGCGGTGAGGTATGCGGCCTCGTTCCAGCCGCCGTAGGTGAGCAGGATGAAGATCAGCGCGAGCTGGCTGAAGAGCGGTGCGGAGGATGAAGAGGCCGCCACCCGCACCGGTGCCGCGCTGCCTGTGAACGTGAGTCCCGCCACGATGACGGCAACGATGGCAAGGGCAAGTGCTGCCGTCAGCAGATTCTGCAGCCGGCGGCTCGCGCGTGTGCCGATCACGTTAAGCGCCGTGATCGCCACCACCGCGAGCAGCGCGTAGATGACCGGGCTCTTCGCGCCCAGCGGCAGCAGTTGCGTGGCGTAGTCGCCGAACACGAAAGCGATCGCTGCGATGGCCCCGGTCTGCACCACGCTCATGCGCGCCCAGGCGAACAGGAATCCGAGCCAGCCGCCGAACGCGCGCGAAAGAAAGTAATACTCCCCGCCGGCGTTGGGATGCGCGCTGCCGAGCTCGGCGTAGCAGAGCGCGCCGACCAGCGAGATCACCCCGCCGGCCACCCACAACGCGATGAACACCTCCTCCGACGAGACGCTGCCGGCGACGATCGCCGGCGCCTTGAAGATGCCGGCGCCAATCACGATGCCGACAATCATCGCGACCGCATCCGCCACTCCGAATGTGGGCCGCGGCGCGGCCGCGGCGGCCGTTTGCGGCGCGCTCACTTCGTAACGCCCGAGGTGGCGTCAACCGCGGTGACGCGCAACTCGTCCCGCCGCTTGAGCTTCGCGGTCCACGGCATCGGCTTGCCGGTGCCGACCGCGACCGTGCCCTGGATCGTGTCGCCGGCGACCGAGCCCTGGAAGCGATGCTTGCCCTGCGGCGCGTCGACGTCAAAGGCGATCCGGTCGCCGCGCAGCTGGAACAGGGGCAGCCGCACCGGCTGGCTGTCCACGCGCATGTCGCCGCTCACCCTCTGGAAGCTCTGGTCGAACTCGAACTCGTAGATCACCGCGCGGCCACCCATCTGCACCAGCGATTCCCAGCGGCCCGCGATCTTTGCCGGCACGATATAGAAGAAGATGTAGCTCTTGCCCGGGTCGCCCACGCTCTTCTCGGGAACGTTGATCGTTTTCTCATCGTCCGGGTGCCAGCCGTCGATGTCGTAGTCATGCGTTACCACCCGCGTGCCGGGCTTGAGCGACATCAGCGTCGGCCGCAGCTTGACGTTCATCTCCGGCAGCAGGTAGCTCGTAATCACGGTTGCGGACGACAGGTCGGTCGAGAAGAGATTCTCCTCGCGAAACTGCACGCGGTCCGCCACGCCTTCGCGCCGGGCATTGGTGCGCGCCTCCTTGACCAGCACCGGATCGAGGTCGACCCCGAAGCCGCGTGTGCCGAACTTCTTTGCCGCCGTAATCACGATACGCCCGTCGCCCGAGCCGAGATCGATCAGGAAGTCGCCCGGCCCGACCTTGGCCATGCTGAGCATCTCGTCGACGACGATTTGTGGCGTGGGCACGTAAACCACGTCGCCCCTCCCTTCCTGGCCCCAGGCCGCCGCCGGCGCCAGCACCGAGAGCAGCAGGGCGCTCACCAACATTCGTTTCATCCCGTTCATGTTTGCTCCTCAATAGATGGGGTCAGAGTAACTTTTCAGTGACGCACCTGCTGGCAACACACGACGATCGTGCCCCTGAAAAGTTACTCTGACCCCGATTTCCCCCGTGCCGGTATCCATGCGCCCGCGTGACGCGCGTGTTGCGCGCCATTCGAGGCGAGGGCCGCCGGCAACCGTGACCCATCCGGCGATGGCATTGCCTGACACGCGCCCGCTGAATTCGTGGCGCAGCGGGCGGCCGTCGATGTCCAGCGTCAGCACAAAGCCGATTTCCTCGCCGCGCATGCGGCCGGTGACCGCAGCGCTCCGGCCGGTGGCCATCATGCTGCCGCCCAGCATCTGGAACTCCTGCTGCAGCGAGAGGATGTACTCCCGGGCCGCGCCGCCGACCTCGAGCTGCCAGCGCCATACGCCGGAAGCATCGGCCGGCACGACCCACAGGAAAAGCTCGCTGGAAGGCGGTCCGTATACCTTGTCCGGTACCGGCACGGTGAGCCGCGCATCGGGCTGCCAGCGTTCGAGATCGAAATCGTGCGAGATGATGCGCGTGCCCGGCTTCAGCTCCTTCAAGAGGCGCGGGCGCAGGCGCAGGTTGACGCTTTGCAGCAGATACATCGTAACCACCGTCGCGCGGCTGATGTCGGTGTGAAACAGGTCGTTCGCCTGGAAGCTCACGCGCCCGGCAACACCCTCGCGCTCGGCCGCGCGGCGGGCAGTGGCAACGAGGCCCGAATCGAGATCGACGCCCATGCCCCGCGCGCCCAGCTTCTTCGCCGCGGTGATGACGATGCGCCCGTCGCCGCAGCCGAGGTCGACCAGGTAGTCGGCCGGCCCCACCCGCCCGAGCTCGAGCATCGCGTCGACCACGTGGTCCGGCGTGGGGACGTACGGCGCATCCGCCGCCGGCGCCGCCGTGCCCTGTCGTGCGCCGGCCAGCGCCACCGCGAGAAATAACCCGATCATCAGGCCCCGCACCGGTCGTGTCGCGGCGCCGAACCTCACGAGCCCGCCCTCACGGCGCGCCACGGACCGCGCGTGTGGGTCCTGCCCACGCCGCGCCGGTACTCGCCTTCCATGACGCCGCCTGCCGCCCTGCCCTCGAAATAGAAGCTCGCCTCAAAGTCGCGATCGGCGGAATCGACGACGACAAAGCTTATGCGCTCGCCGGCAAGTTTCGCCTCCCACAGCGGCTGCTGCAACTGGCCCTGCTCGCGTGCAACACCGTCGATCTCCTGGTAGCGCTGCCGGAGCTCGATTTCCATCTCGCGCGCGCCCTGCGGCAGCTCGAGGCGCATGCGCCAGGTGCCCGCGATCCTGGCCGGGACGATCCACAGGTAGACGTTCTTGCGTATCGTCGTCTGCTGGTCGGCCCGCCATTCGCCCAGCGAGAAATCGTGCGCGACGATGCGCGTTCCGGGTTTGAGCTCGAGCAGCTTCGGCCGCAGGCGCAGGTTCAGACCCGGCAGCAGGTACATGGTGACCACGCTTGCCACGCTGATGTCGGTCGTGAACAGGTCCTGCTCGAGGAACTTGATACGGTCCGAGACGCCGGCCTGCCGGGCGGCCTCTTCGCTCTGGATGATGAGCGCGGGATCGAGCTCGACGCCCATGCCGCGCGCGCCAAACTTCTTCGCCGCGGTGATGAGAATACGGCCGTCGCCCGAGCCCAGGTCCACGACGAAGTCCTGCGGGCCGACGCCGGCGATGCGCAGCATCTCGTCGACCACGACCTGGGGCGACGGCACGAACGGCGCGTCGTAGGTGAATTGCGCGGCGGCATCGCGAGCGCCGCCCGCCGCGAGCAGCGCGAGCGCGAAGGCAGCGAGCCTCACGCGCGCCCCGGGCAGCCGGTTGCTGCTCACCATGAGTACTTCGGCGGGGCCGGTGGCTTCAACGCGGCGTGCGCGGGCTCGGTGCCCGCCGTTTGCGCCGCCTTCCAGGGAAGCTCCTGCACCGCGCCACCGGCTTCCACGCGGACTTCGCCTTCAATGCCCTGCTTCACGACGCGGCCGGTGAACTGGTAGCGCACCGCCGCCGCCCCGTCGCCGAGCCGTGCGGAGAAACTCACCTTCTCGCCAGCGAGCTTGCCGCCCTGGATCTTCGCGCTGCGTCCGGACACGGACATTGACCCGTAGATGTCCTGGAACATCTGGTCCAGCCGCAATTCGAAGTCCTCGGTCTTGCCGGCGCGCACAAGCTGCCAGCGCCAGGTTCCCGACACCGCCGCCGGCACCACCCAGTAGAAGACCTTGCTCATGAAGTCGGCGCCGACCGGCTTGTCGGGCGCGTCGAGCACGAGGTACTCGTCGGGCTTCCATTCGCCCATGCCGTAATCGTGCGAGACGATGCGGGTGCCCGGCTTCAGCTGCTGGAGCAGCTTCGGCCGGACCATGAGGTTCACCTCGGGCAGCAGGTACATGGTAAGCACCGTCGCACGGGTAAGATCGGTTTCGTAAAGATCGCGCTGGTAGAACACCGCGCGGTCGGCGACGCCGGCCCTGGCCGCGAGATGATTGCTGCGCTGGACCAGCGCGCGGTCGAGGTCCACGCCGAAGCCGCGCGCGCCGAACTTCTTCGCGGCAGTGATGATCATGCGCCCGTCGCCCGAGCCCAGATCGATGACGTAGTCCTTGGGCCCCACGCCCGCCACTTCAAGCATCTTGTCGACCACGTGCTGCGGGGTGGGCACATACGGCGTATCGCCGTAATCCTGCGCGGAAGCCGCCGGCGCCAGCAGCAGCGCTGCCGCAAGCGCGCGTGCCGCGAGGCCACGGACGCCGCAATGAGGAGCGAGAACACGAAACATTGTCCTAAGACCCTCTGAGCAAGTTTCCGGGAAAAGCACGCCTGGGCGCGCCGCACGACCCGCCTTCAATCCACGCAACCATTGCTTGCCCCGCACGCAGGCGCCCGTGTGTCAGCGTGCCGCCACGCGCTGCGCGGTCCAGTCGTGCTGCCCCTGGAGCCGCGCGCCGGTAAGCCGTGCGGTGCCGGTGATCGCGTCGTTCTCGACGCGGCCGGTAAACTCGTGCCGGACCGGTGCGCCGTTCACGTCCGCGGTGAATCGGAAGCTGATCTCCGCACCGCGCAGCTTCGCGTTCAGCAACTTCGCATTGCGGCCGCCCACCCGCGCCTCACCGGCGAACTCCTGGAATTTCTGCGTCAGGCTCACCTCGTAGTCGACGGGCTTGCCCGCCACCTGCAGCTGCCAGCGCCAGGCCCCGCCGACCTTCGCCGGCACGACCCAGAAATAGATATCGCTCTTGCCGCCGTGCCCGCCGTATTTTTCCTTCGCGTCCACCGCGACGTGCACGTCGGCCTTCCAGTCGTCCATGGAGAAATCGTGCGACACGAGCCGCGTGCCGGGCTTCAGCTCGAGCAGCTTCGGCCGCAACTCGAGGTTCACGCGCGGCAGCAGGTACATGGTGATGACGGTCGCGGGTGAGAGATCGGTCGCGAACAGATCGCGCTGGTAGAAAGCCACTTTGTCGGTGACCTTCTCCTGCCTGGCGTTCTCGTTGGCCTCGACGATGCGCTGGGGATTCAAGTCGACACCGAAGCCGCGCGTGCCGTACTTCTGCGCCGCCGTGATGACGATGCGCCCGTCGCCCGAGCCGAGGTCGATCAGGTAATCCTTGGATGAGACCTTGGCGATCTCGAGCATGCGCTCGACCACCTCCTGCGGCGTCGGCACGTACGGCACGCTCAGTTCCGCGGTGCGGGCGAACCCGGGTGCGAGCGCCGCGGCGAGCAGCGTGCCGGCGGCGAGAAAACGCAGCATCGCGCTGCGGCGAGGCGAAATGCGATACACCTTCAACCCTCCATCATCAAGAAAAGAGTGGAATCCGCGCCCGCGGCTCTGCGGCAGCGTCGCCGGATTCGGCTTTCCCCTCGGAGGCACGTCGCGCCCCGGTTATGGTAGATTGCATGCCTACTTGAACGCGGAATTATACCGCATCACCTTCCGATGACACCGCTGTTCGCCATCGTCTTTGCCTCGGGCGGCGCGATCCTGGCGCTCGAACTCCTCGCCTCCCGCGTCATGACGCCCTACTTCGGCGTGAGTCTCTACATCTGGACCGGGATCCTGTCGATTACGCTGGTGTCGCTCGCGTTCGGCTACTGGGCCGGCGGCAGGCTCGCCGCCCGCGCGTCCGGCACCGGTGCCGCCGTCCGTCTCACGCATCTCTTCGCGCTGATGCCGGCGCTCGCGGCGATCGCCGTGCTCGCCGCGTGCCTGATCTACCCGTTCCTGTTCGCAAGCCTGGCGGGGTTCAGCCTGGTGCTGGGCGCGTTTGCCGCATGCCTCATCCTGCTGTTCCTGCCGCTGATCGTCACATCGGCGATGAACCCCCTGCTCGTGGCGATCGCGCTGCAGACTGCGGACCGGCAGACCGCGGACGCCGGCGCGGGCAAGGTGTTCTTCATCAGCACGGTCGGCTCGGTCGCGGGCGTGCTGGTCACGGCCTTCGGCCTGATTCCCTACCTCAGCAACTTCACGGCGATGCTGCTGGTCGCACTCGCGCTCGCCCTGCTCTCGCTCGCTGCCGCGGGATTCGCGCTGCCGCGGCCGCGGCGTGCGGCGGTGACCGCCACTGCGCTCGCGGCCGTGCTCGGCTCGCTGCTCCTGCTGTGGCAGGCGGACGCCTACACCGGCCGTCTTGCGCCGGCGCGTTACGGGGCGTCGGATTACCAGGTCGAGGCAAGCTTCGGATCGCTGTTCGGCACCGTGAAGATCCTGAAGAGCGTGCCGCCGGACGCCGACGGCCGCTTCGTCCGCGTCTATTTCCAGGATGGCCTGGTGCAAAACACCGTCGAGTCGAGCGGCCGGTCGCTGTCGTTCTACACCCATGCGCTGGAGGCGCTCGCCTACGCCTACCGGCCCGAGCTGCGTTCGGTGCTGGTCCTCGGCCTGGGGGCCGGGATCGTGCCCCGTGAGCTCGCGGCCCGCGGCGCCGACGTCGACGTAGTCGAGATCGATCCGGTGTCGCCGACGGTCGCCCGGCGCTTCTTCGGCTTCGATCCCGCGCGCGTGCGCGTCCACCAGGCCGACGCGCGCACATTTCTCTCCCGTTGCGCGCGCGCGTTCGACGTCGTGGTGGTCGATCTCTTCCACGGCGACGGCACGCCTGACTATCTGGTGACCCGGGAATTCTTCGCGGACCTCCGGCGCTGCCTCGCGCCGGACGGCGTGGCGGTGTTCAACACGTTCGCCGATCTCGAGCGGCCCGAGGTCTATACGCATCTGCTCGCGACGTTACACTCGGAGCTGCCGCACATCGTGCTCTACCGGCCGGGCTGGCGCGCGCTGCACGTCAACAGCTTCATCGTCGCCGGGAAGGCGGCGCTGCCGCAGCCGGGCCGGGTGACGCTCGCCGACGTGCCGCCGCGGCATGAGGCGGCGCTGTGGGACATGCTTGCGCGCCCGATGCCGCTCGAAGAGAAGGACCTCGCCGGCGGGCGCATCGTCACTGACGCGCACAATGCCGCGGCGCACGATTTCGCGGTGAGCCAGATCGAATACCGCCGCGCGGTGGTGCAGGCGATGCCGCCGGCGTTCCTGCTGAACTGACCGCGCGCTCCGCCGCACTCCAGAAATAACACTCTGAAATATAGAGTGTTTTCTTGCTCCAGCGGTGGCGCACCTGATCCCATCGCAGCCCGCGGCCCGTCACTCGCGATTCGCGCACCACCTTGCCGGCCGGTAGCCAGCCCTGGCGCCTGCCCGTGCCACGGCCCGATACCCGGAATCTCTCCTCGAAACTGGCTTAATTTCGTTAATTATTGCTTTGAATCTTATGACTATATCTGTGACATTAGTGGAAACTTCCCCGGTCCCGGTTCGAAGCCATGCTGTGTTGCGACCATCCGACGTTGGTTCGACGAACAACGCCACGACATCGTGGTCGCTGTTCAGCGCGCTTTTGCGACCTCACCCGTGCGCATGCCGGGTCCGCGACGTACGGCGAATCGCGCTCGGCGCGGTGCTGGCGCCACGGTCACGAGCATCTGATCGTCGGACACGCGGACATCCGGGTTCCTACCCGACGGCGCGAGGTCCAACGTGGACGCCGATAAAGTCCTGCAGCTGCAGGCCGCGGTGCTGTCCCGGCAACGCCTCGACGAGGCGGCCGCGGCGTTTGCCACGCGGCTTGCGGAACTGTTCGGGTGCGACCGCGCGTGCATCGGCTTCGTCGAGGACGATTGCGCGAGAGTCGTCGCCATGTCTCACGGCGCGGCGCTCGATGCCAAGCAGGAGCTGAACCGCGGGGTTGCCGCCGCCATGGACGAAGCGGTCGACCAGGCGGCAACGATAAGCTTCCCTGCCGCCGTGTCGGGGAACCCGCGCATCACGCTCGCACATGCTGAACTGGCGCGCCGCAACGGTAGCGCCGCCTGTTCGATCCCCATCGTCAATCTCGGCGCCATCGTCGGCGCGGTCACGCTGGAGCGCGCGAGCGACCGTCCGCTCAACCCGCAGGAAGTCGCGTTCTGCGAGGACATCGTCAGCCTCGTCGGGCCGGTCCTCGCGCTCAAGTTCGAGAACCAGCGGCCATGGCGGGCGCGGGCCCGGCAGGCGCTGCGCGACGCGTGGTCGCGGCTGACCGGCCCGGGCGAGTTGCGCCTCAAGCTGAGCGTCGCCGGCGTAACGCTGTTCGCGGCATTCATGTTCCTGGTGCCGCTCCCCTATCACGTCACGGCCCCGGCCCGTCTCGAAGGCAGCATCCAGCGCGCGCTGGCGGCCGCCACGGACGGCTTCATCCAGCAGGTCTCGGCGCGCCCCGGAGACGCCGTCCGGGAAGGACAGATTCTGGTCGAGCTCGCGCAGCAGGATCTCCAGCTCGAGCGCAGCAAATGGGAAAGCGAGCTGGCGCAGCAGACCAACGCGTACGGTGCCGCACTCGCCCGCGCCGACCGGTCGATGCTCATGGTCAACCATGCCAAGGTTGCCGAGGCCCGCGCCCAGCTCGACCTCATCGAGAAGCAGATCGAGCGCGCGCAGATCAAGGCGCCGTTCGACGGCATCGTGATCAGCGGGGATCTCACCCAGTCCTTGGGCGCGCCGGTCCAGCGCGGGAACGTGCTGATGGTGATCGCGCCGCACGAACGCTACCGGCTGATCGTCGAAGTCGACGAGCGCGACATCGTCGACGTCACGACCGGTGCGGACGGCCGCATCTCGCTCGCCGCCCTGCCCGGGGAGGTGCTGCAGTTCCGCATCGAGCGCATCGCGCCGCTCGCCGTGACCCGTGAGGGCCGCCACTTCTTCGAAGTCGAAGGCAAGCTCGATGCCGGCGCGGGCGCGCTGCGGCCCGGCCTGCAGGGCGTGGCCAAGATCGAGGCCGGGAGCCGTCCGCTCGTCTCACGGCTTTTCCATCGCCTGCTGATGTGGCTGCGGCTCACACTCTGGTCGTGGGGCGTCTGGCAATGAGCGGACCGCTGTTGAGCCCGCACTGGTACCGGATCTCGGGGCTGCAGCCGCGGCTGCGCGCCCATGTGCGAGTGCACCGGCAGAAGTACCGCGATCAGGTCTGGTATCAACTGAGCGACGCAAGCAGCGGCCGCCGCCACCGCCTCAACCAGGCCGCCTATCGCTTCGTCGGCGGCATGGATGGGCAGCATACCGTCGGCGAGATTTGGGATGTTCTGGTCAAGCGCGACGACGATGAAGCACTGACCCAGGACGAGGCGATCCGCGTGCTCGGACAGCTCAACGGCGCCGAGCTGCTCCAGTGCGAGCTCACGCCCGACATCGAAGCCCTGTTCCGCCAGCATCGTGAGCACGTGCGGCGCAAGCGCTGGACCGAGCTCAATCCGCTCGCGATCCGGATACGTTTGTTCAATCCATCGCGCTGGCTCACCGCGTTCGACCCATGGCTGGAGGCGCTGTTCCGCCCCGCCGCGATCGTGATCTGGCTCGTCGTCGTCCTTCCCGCGCTGCTCATCGCCGCGGCCCAGTGGGTGGACCTCACGGCATTTGCGGCAGCCCACGTGGATACCCCGCGCTACCTTGTCCTCGCCTGGCTCGCTTACCCGGTGATCAAGGCCGTGCACGAGCTCGGCCACGCGCTCGCCGTGCGGCGCTGGGGCGGCAAGGTGAACGACGTCGGCTTCACGCTCTTCGTGCTGATCCCCGTGCCGTACGTCGACGCCTCGGACGCCTCGGGGTTCACGCGCCGCTCGCAGCGGGCGATCGTCAGCGGCATCGGCATCCTGGTGGAGCTGTTCATCGCGGCCCTTGCGCTCTACGTCTGGATCAACACGCAGGACGGGCTGGTGCGTGACACGGCGTTCGTCGCGATGCTGATCGCCAGCGTCTCGACGCTGGTGTTCAACGGCAATCCGCTGCTGCGCTTCGACGGCTACCATCTGCTGTGCGACCTGCTGGAGCTGCCGAACCTGGACACGCGCAGCAAGAACTGGTGGAGCAACCTTGTCCAGCGGCGCATTTTCGCCATCGATACGCCGGCGCTCCCGCTCGCCCGCGGCGAGCGCAAGTGGATGGTGCTCTACGCACCCCTGGCGTGGGCTTACCGCCTCTACATCGGCACCCTGATCAGCCTGTGGGTCGCGACCAAGTCGGCCCTGCTCGGCGCGGCGATTGCCGTCACGGTCGTCATCATGCTGATCGCGATGCCGATCGTGTCGCTCGGCCGACAGGTGAGCCGGTCGCTGCAGGGCTCGGCACGGCAGCGCGCCGTCCGCGCCGCCGCCGCCGGCGTCACAGCCATCGTCCTCGCCGCAGCGCTCCTGCCCCTGCCCTACGGCACGGTCGCACAGGGGGTAGTGTGGCTGCCGGAAAAGGCGCAGGTGCGGGCGGAGACCGCCGGCTTCGTGAGCGAGGTGCGGGTGCGCGACGGCGATGCCGTCGCGCCGGGCGACGTCCTCGCCGTGCTGCATGACCCCGTGCTGCTTGCCAGGCAGGCCGAGGCAAGCAACCGGCTGCAGGCGTTGCGCGTGCAGCAGTTCCACGCGCTGCAGATCGACCGGGTGCAGGCACAGAATCTGACCCGCGCAATCCAGCATGCCGAGGCCGAGCTGGCGCGCATCGATACCCGCGTCGCGCAACTCGAAATCCGCAGCCAGATCGCCGGCCGCATGGTGATCGTCCGCCAGGACGACCTGCCGGACACATTCCTTTCCAAAGGACAGCTATTGGGATACGTGTTCGCGCCCGGGGACCTGATGGTCCGCACGGTCGTGCCGCACGGGGATGCGGCACTGGTTCGCGACCGTTCCCGCGGCGCCGGTGTCCGTCTGGAAGAACAGTCCGGGCGGCGCATCCCGGCCGAGTTGCACCGCGAAATTCCCGCCGCCACGTTCGAGCTGCCCAGCCCCGCGCTTGCCGACCGCAACGGCGGCACGGTCGTGACCGATGCGGCAGACCCGGAGCGGCGGCGAACCCTGGAGCCGGTATTCCTGGTCGATGTGGCGCTGCCCGGATCGCAGATGCAGCGCATCGGCGGGCGTGCCTGGGTTCGTTTCGATTTCGGCAGCGAACCGCTGCTGTTCCAGTGGACACATGCGCTGCGGCAGCTGTTCCTGCAGCATTTCGGGGCGGCGGGCTGATCATGTCGACCGCATCGCGGCAAAGGGAATGCACGCCATGACGCCGTCGAACGTACCGACCCCGGGCATCCTGCTTGGCCGCTACCCGGAACGCCGTGACCGGTCGATGGCCGCCTCGTCCATCAAGGCATTGCTCAAGCAATGTGCAAGCTGGCATGGCCACCGGCTCGCTCGCTACGAGCAATTTGTCTCGCGGGCGCGGGCGCTCGAACGGCAATGGGCCGAAGAGTCCGCCGACACGCTGCGCGCGCGCACGACGACGCTGCGCGCCCGTCTTGCGCGTGACGGCTTTGCGGACGAGCTCCTCACACAGGCGTTTGCCGTCACGGCACTGGAATGCAAACGGGCGCTCGGCACCGCGCCGTACGACACGCAACTCCTGGCGGCCCGGATCATGCTCGACAACTACCTCGTCGAGATGGCCACGGGCGAGGGCAAGACGCTCGCGGCCGCGATCGCCGCGGCCGCCGCTGCGCTCGCCGGCGTGCCGGTGCACGTGATCACGTCGAACGATTACCTGGTCGGACGGGACGCCGTGGCGCTCGGCCCGCTGTACGCGGCGCTCGGCCTGACCACGGGCAAGGTCACGCAGGGCATGGATGCGTCGCTGCGCAGGGAGGCCTATGCGCGCGACATCACGTACTGCACGGCCAAGGAGCTCGTTTTCGACTACCTGCGCGACGGCATGGCAAGACCGCAGCGCAGCGACCTGGAAAGCCGCGCCGCCCGCCTGGCTGCCAAGTCCGCGCCCCGGACCCTGCTGCGCGGCCTGTGCCTCGCCATCGTCGACGAGGCGGACAGCATTCTCATCGACGAGGCGCGCGTGCCGTTGATTTTGTCACACGCACCGCCGGGCGGCGGCGACCCGGCCCCGTACCGGCAGGCGTGGAATTTGTCCGCGCGACTCGCCCCGCAAACCGACTTCGTGCTCGACGCCGAAGCCCGCAGAGCGCGGCTGACGGAAACGGGAAAAAATCACGTGCGCAGCCTGATTGCCGACGATTCGGCGCACTGGCTGACAGGCCGTCATTGCGAGGACGCGGTCGCGACGGCGCTCGCCGCGCGCTATCTCCTGCAGCGCGACCGGGACTATCTGCTCCGCGCCGGAAAGGTTCTCATCATCGACGAAAACACCGGGCGGGCGGCCATGGGGCGCGCCTGGTCGCAGGGCCTGCACCAGATGGTCGAGATCAAGGAGGATTGTGCACCCAGCACGCAGGCCGCGCCGATCGCGCAGATCACCTATCAACGCTTCTTCCCGCGTTATCTCCGCCTCTGCGGCATGAGCGGCACGCTCATGGAATCGCGCGGCGAGCTGCTCGGCATCTACGATCTCGACGTAATCCGGCTGCCGCTGCGCCGTCCCAGCCGGCGCACGGTGCTGCCGGCGCGCGTTTTCGAGACCCGGCAGACCCAGTGGGCCGCGGTGGTCGCGCGGGTCCGGGAACTGCACGGTGAGGGGCGCCCGGTGCTGGTCGGCACCGATTCAGTACGGGACTCCGAGGAGCTGTCGATACACCTTGCCGCGGCCGGTCTCCCCCACACCGTGCTCAACGCCCGCCAGGATGAAAAAGAGGCGCAAATCATCGCCGCGGCCGGAATGCGCGGAGTGATCACCGTGGCCACCAATATGGCCGGACGTGGCACGGACATTGCACTAAATACTGGTGTGGAAAATCTCGGCGGGCTGCATGTGATTTCTTGCCAGCAAAACGCGGCGCGCCGCATCGACCGCCAATTGCTCGGACGCTGCGCGCGGCAGGGCGCGCCGGGCAGCGCCGAGACTTTTATCACACTGGACGGGCCGTTGCTCGCCGGTCGCTGGCCGACCCGTCTCGCGAGGACTTTTGCACGAGGCAATTTGCAGCGCCTGCGCCGGCTCGGCGTGCTGCTGTTCCGTGTTGCGCAATGGGGCATGGACCAGCGGCAGCGGCAGGATCGGAAGACGCTGTTGCGCAGGGACAAGGAGATCAACCGCTGGCTTGCGTTCAGCGGACGTGAAGAATGAGGGGATGATCGAATGAAACAAACACGTTCATGGATTACCATCGCGATTGCCGCAGCGGCCTTGAGCGCGGGAACTGCGCAGGCCGCCCAGCCGATCGGCTGCATCATCGAGCCCGACCGTGTGGCCGAGGTGGGCAGCCCCGTGGTGGGCGTCATCCAGTCGATTCTGGTCGAGCGCGGCGACTACGTGCGCACGGGACAGGCGCTCGCCATCCTGCGTCACGACGTCGAGCGAGCCGCGCTGGAAGTCGCGCAAAGCCGCGCGCAGACCGACGCCGAAGTGCTGGCGGCGAGCGCGAACTACGAGTTCGTCCGCCAGCGTCTCGCCCGCTCCGAAGACCTGTTCAACCAGAAATTCATCTCCAAGCAGGCGCTCGACCAGGTCGTCGCCGAGGCCAAGGTTGCGGAGCAGCGGCTCGTCCAGGCGCGTGAGCAGCAGCAGACGCTCGCCAACGAGACCAGCCTGGCCCGCGCGCGCCTCGCCGAACGCACCATCCGCAGCCCGATCGACGGCATCGTCACCGAGCGCTACGTGTCCGCCGGCGAGCGCGTCGAGGAAAAGCCGCTGGTGCGCGTAGCCAAGATCGACCCGCTGCGGGTCGAAGTGATCATGCCGAGCACGGCGTTCGGCAGCATCTCGGCCGGAATGACCGCCCGGGTCTTGCCCGACCTTCCCAACACGGCGCCGCAAGAAGCGAAGGTTTCGCTGGTGGACAGGATCATCGACGGGCCGAGCAACACCTTCCGTGTGCGCCTGCAGTTCCCCAACCCCGACTTCGCCCTGCCCTCGGGGCTGCGCTGCAAGGCGGAGTTCGGCGAGAACCTCATCGTCGCCCCCGGCCCGTCGGACAGGAGCAGCGTCTCGCCGGTCGCCTGGCCAGGCGCGGCGCCTGTTACCGCACCGGCCATCCTCAAGATGGACAGCCAGCTGCAGCTCGATCGCCTGCGCAGCGCCAAACCCGCACGCAAGATGTAAGCGGGACAGCCGATGGCACGCGTCAGATTCCCGCGCAGCGCCCCGCGCAGCTCGCTGCCGAATCGGCAGGCGGGCAGGATCAGTCGCGACTGGCTGCGGCCATTTGCCCGCGTATGGGAGACGATGTTCGGCAACGGCAAGCCAAGGCCGGTGCCGCTGGTGGAAGAATACGAGCCGCGCCTGCTCTATTCCGCCGATGTCGCGCCGGACGCGCTGGTCCTCGCCGGGAGCACGCAGGTCGTCGAGCAGCGCACGATCGCGCCCGACGGCGAGTTCACCGGCACCGCCGCGGACACCCAGGTCCGGCGCCATGAGATCGTCTTCGTCGACGCCGCGACCCCCGATTACCAGAAGCTCATCGACGACATCCGGCGCGGCGCGCACGACGGGCGCACGCTCGAAGTGGTGATGATCGACGCCGAGAGCGACGGCATCCGGCAGATCAGCGAGACGCTCGCTGCGCGCAAGGATGTGACCGCGATCCACATCATCTCGCACGGCGCGGACGGCGCGGTGCATCTGGGGCAAACGGTACTCAACGCCGATTACCTCACGCAAAACGGGGACCAGGTCGCACTCTGGAGCAGCGCGCTGACCGAGGACGCCGACGTGCTGATCTACGGCTGCGACGTCGCCCAGAGCGACGCGGGGCGCATGCTGCTCGCGCAGCTGAGCGCGTTGACCGGCGCGGACGTGGCAGCCAGCACCAACCCGACCGGGAGCGCCGCCCTCGGCGGCGACTGGAACCTCGAGTTCACGATCGGCGCGATCGAGA
>JBFKNN010000014.1:0-35655 GCA_041629335.1 Burkholderiales bacterium
GATGCGCTCGATCGGCCGCTTGAGCAGCTTCTCGATGTCCTTCAGGTAACCGGCCTCCTCCGCGTCGACCAGCGAGACCGCGGTGCCGGTGCAGCCGGCGCGGCCGGTGCGGCCGATGCGGTGCACGTAGTCTTCGGGCACGTTGGGCAGCTCGAAATTCACCACGTGCGGCAGCTCCTCGATGTCGAGGCCGCGCGCGGCGATGTCGGTCGCGACCAGCACCGGTACCCTGCCGTTCTTGAAATCCGCGAGTGCGCGCGTACGCGCACCCTGGCTCTTGTTGCCGTGAATCGCAGCCGACGCGATGCCGTCGCGGTTCAGCTGCTCGGCGAGGCGGTTCGCACCGTGCTTGGTGCGCATGAACACCAGCACCTGGGTCCAGCTGCCCTGGCGGATCAAGTGGGCGAGCACGTCGCGCTTTTTGCTGCGCTCGACGAGATGCACGACCTGCTCGACCAGTTCGGCGGGCGCATTGCGGCGCGCGACTTCCACGCGCTGCGGATTGTTCATGAACCCGCCCGCGAGCTCGCGGACCTCGTCGGAAAACGTGGCCGAAAAGAGCAGATTCTGGCGTTTTTTCGGCAGCAGGGCCAGCACGCGGCGGATGTCGCGAATGAAGCCCATGTCGAGCATGCGGTCGGCTTCGTCGAGCACCAGAATCTCGACGCCCGAGAGGTCGACGGTTTTCTGCTGCGCGTGGTCGAGCAGGCGGCCGGGCGTGGCCACGAGGATGTCGACGCCGCGCTTCAGCGCATCGGCCTGCGGCTGAAAGCCGACGCCGCCGAACACGACGACGGATTTGACGGCGACGTGCTTGCCGTAGGTCTTGACCGATTGCTCGACCTGCGCCGCGAGTTCGCGCGTGGGTGTGAGAATCAGGCAGCGCGGCCGGGCGGGACGGCGCGCGGCGGCGGGGTTTTGCGTGAGCAGATGCAGGATCGGCAGCGTAAAGCCGGCGGTCTTGCCGGTTCCGGTCTGCGCGGCGCCGAGAAGATCCTGGCCGGCGAGCACCAGCGGGATCGCCTGCGCCTGAATCGGGGTGGGAATAGTGTAGCCGGTGTCGGCGACGGCACGCAGCAGGGGTTGCGCCAGCCCGAGGGCGGCGAAGTTCACTTCGTTTGACATTTACAGCTCCAGCGACAGCCCGTCGCTCAAGCTGAGAGACACCAATCGAGGCGGACAGCTATTAGGGATTATTAGGAGAAACCTGACCTGTGCGCCGATTGGTGAGGCGCACGGAAGCGACGGACTATACAGGAGTCCCAGGGGAAAGTCTTGTTTTATTTGTGGTATCCCCGGCGGGCGCTAGGATTGCCCCCGCGCCAGGGCCACCAATACCCACACCAGGCCGTAGCCGTCGATGGCGTACAGCAGCAGGAGCACGACGCCCAGCACGGCCGACGGATGCATGAACAGGGCGGCCATGCCGATCAGCAGGCTGCCGATCACCGGCAGCCCCGAGACTGAGCGATACTCGTCGAGGTTGCCGTGCTTACGCCGGTGCAGCCACGGGGCGATGAACGCGAGAAAGCAATTCCACGCGCACGCCAGCGCAGCGGGCACGAGCACCACCCATCCGACTGCATTCAGGCCCCGGGTCGCCCGCATCGGGAGCGCCGCAAGCGGGTCGAGCCCCATGAAGTGGCGCAGCGCGATGATGGCCGGGATGGCTATGCCGACGGCCGTGAACAGCACCGCGACGACGAGGTCGACTTGCCGGGGCGACATGCAAGGAACCGAAAACGGAAGTCAGGGCCGGATGATCCAGAGCTGAAATTCGTTTTCCGGCTCCCGATATTTCGCGTCAGCCCTTGGTGCTTTGCTTCTTGCAGTAGGTATCGCAGTCCTCGATCAGCTTCTTTACCTGGTCCTCGAACGCGTTCTGCGCGTTCATCAGGTCGCCCCAGCGCTTGGCGAATTCCTTGTGCTTCAATTCGTCCTCGAGAAACATCCAGTGCTCGGTCAGCTTCTCGATGTTGCTGCGCGAGTAGTGCTCCATCTCCTTAAGCTCGGACATGATGTCCTTCAGCTTGTCGAGCGGCGTCTTCTTCGGTGCCTCTTCAGCCATGGCGTTGCCTCCCGTGAGGATGACCCGGCCAGTCTACGATATCCGCGGCGGCGCGGGTAGCCGGCGCTGCCTCAGGCCGCCGGCTTGGGCGCGTCGGGCCGCTTGCGCGGGTGCGCGGACGAGAACGCTTCCATCGCCATGCACGCATCGAACACGCGGCGGACGGTCGGGTAGGGCGAGACGTCGCAATCCGCGTTCTGCGCGCCTATGACCTGACCGGCGAGGCAGATGTCGGCGATGGTCGGGACATCGCCGTGGCAGAAGCGGCCGGTCTGCGGGCTGCCCGCGAGGTTCGCTTCCAGCGCTTCGAGGCCGAGTGCGACCCAGTGGCTGATCCACTGCACCCGCCCCGCCTCGCCGAGCTTCAGATCGCGCTCGATGTAGTTGCGCACGCGTGGCACCATCAGCGGGTGCACCTCGGCGATCGGGATCAGCGCCAGCGCGCGCACTCGCGCCCGGTCGCGCGGCGCGCGCGGCAGGATCGGCGGCTGCGGATGCGTTTCCTCTAGGTATTCCATGATCGCGAGCGACTGGGTGAGCGCCGGGCCGGGCCCGTCGAACAGCGCCGGCACCACCGACTGCGGGTTGATCGCCCGGTACTCCGGGCGGTACTGCTCGCCCTTGGCGAGGTCGATGGTCTCGTCCTCGACTGCGATGCCCTTGAGGTTGAGCGCAACCCGCACGCGGAACGCCGCCTGCGAGCGCCAGTAGCCGTAGAGTTTCATTTTGTGCCTTTCATGAGTCGAAATTGGCTTTGGCATGATCAGTCTTCAGCGCAATCGAGGCGCGAGCGCCGCGTATTCCCGCTGATTCTCGCGTCACCGGCGAATACGCGCAACATCCGCCCGGCACACCCGTGCATGCCGCTGGCGGACCTCACCATGCTCTCGATTGCTTTTCCTTGAGGTGCTCGACATGAGCGATCAGCGTGTCGACCGTCTTCTTCAACAGCTCGAGCTCGTCGAGCGTGAGATCGTTCAACTGCTCGAGGTTATATTCGATCGTGTCGATGATCTTCTTGTGGGGGCGCTGCATCGGTCTCATGAAATAGGTGGTGACCGTGGCGACGATGGCGCCAAAGAACAGCACCGAGCCGATGACGATCCACAGGCCGCCGATCAGCTTGGCGATTCCGGACACGGGCATGTCGGCGATTCCTGCCGTGGAAAATGCGGCCACCCCCCAATACAGTGCTTCCCCATAGGAGGTGATCGACGTTCCCGCGAGGTCCCGCTCCGCGAAGTACAAGCCGGCGGAAAACGCGAGCCACAGCAGAACCAGCAGGAGCACCATTTCGGTAAATGGCGTGTGGACAGAGATGTCGCTGATGAATCTCCGGAATCGGTTGCGTGAGATCTTGTTTCTCATGGTTTGCACCCATTTAGTCATGGGCTCGAAAATGCAGGGGGTGACGTTCGATGCGCGCTGACGGCAGTTTACTCGAGCGAGCGGCGAGGCGTGTGTTTGCAGCCCCGGTGCTCGCAGTTCGCCCGGCTCACGCTTCCGCAGGAGTATCCGGCACGCCCGTTCCGGCGTCCCCGGCGAAGCCGCCATTGCATGGATTGGGGTCGGGACCCGGGGGCCTTGCGCTCGGGATCGGTCGCGGCATCGGGAATCCCGTCAACGACCATCAACGTCGTGCCATCGGGGGCTTGCAGGCGGTAATGAAGCAGGGCGCCAGGACACAAGTCGAGGGCGGACACGCCCACCTTGAGGCCGGCCCGCTTCCAGAGGACTGCCTGCGCTTTACTTCACGTAGCTGGCGATGCCCTGGAACGTTTGGCACGAGCCGCCCCGCAGCGGCAGGCCGCCGCGGGCCGCTCGACGCGGCCGATCGCCTTCGGGTGCTCTGGTCGCCGTGTGCCGGCTAGCCCAGCGATGCGAAGTCCGGATTGAAGACGACTTCCCACAAGTGACCGTCCGGATCCTGGAAATAGCCTCCGTACCCGCCCCAGAATGTTGCCTGCGGTGGCTTTACGATTCTCGCCCCCGCTTGTGCTGCCTGCTTCATGACGGTGTCGACTTCTTCCTCTGAAGCGACATTGTGGCCGATGGTGAACTCGGTCGCGCTGGGCTCCCGCAAAGGAAGTCCGGTATCCGCCGCCAGGCTCTTGCGCGGCCACAGCGCGAGCTTCATGCCGGCTTGAAGATTGAAGAAGGCGGCCGCACCGTTCTCGAATTCGCTGCCGATGACGCCCTGGGTCTGGAAGGCAAGGCCGTCGCGGTAGAAGGCGACCGCCCGTTCCAGGTCTTCGACGCCAAGCGTGAGCACGGTTATGCGCGGGGTCATGTGCGACTCGCAAAATGTAGCGGCGGTGGCGACGCGAAACGGCGGTCGGACGCGGCGCCTCGTCAAGCCCTTCTTCTATCCTTCATCAACGTGTTGCCGGTGAATTCGGGCTCGAACGAGCGTCGTCATTCTGGCTTCCATTTCCAGACCCGCTTCTTCCTGGCAAAGCACTACGCTGCCCCTTCGGGCTCCCGATTCTCCCGCCGGGGGCGCTGCCGGGAAGAAGACAAAGAGCTTGTGCGCTGACACTACCGGGTCGATGTAATCCAGGTTAAGAACATTTCCCGGCCCGTAGTTATCAAATCCGTAATCGCAATTGGGCACCTGGAAGTCGTCTATCATGACAATGGATCTTTTCCATTTCGTGAAAATAATTTCCAGTTCGTCGCGCAAAGGCAGATCACTGCCCCAATGCGCGTCGAGGTAGAAGAACACGTTTTCCTTGGGAACGGCGCCGTCGTCACCCAGCTCTCTGAGGAAGGAACGGGACTCGCGTTCATAAAGATGGATATTGGCCCGGTTGAACAGAAAACGCGTCTTGGAATAAGCAATGTAGCGCGGATTGATCTCCGTGGTGTAGACCGGCAGGCAGGTTGCGCCGAACAGGGACGTGGTCGTTCCAAGAAACGTGCCTGTTTCTACAATGGCCGTTATCGGAAAGTAGTACAAGAGTTCAAAAAAAATACGCTGCCTGAATCGCTGGCCGTTGAACGGACCGCCCCAGCTGTACTGCAGGTTCTTGTGGCGGAAAAAATCCAACCGCCCCCGGATGCCTTCGTCAACCCTTGTACCAATGTCTTTGATCAACTTGAAAAGCATGCTCATGCGGCCCTCTGGCAAGGTTTGTTCGCGGCCAGTCTCAAGTTCCCGGAACAGAAATTGCGTAAACGCGTCGTAAGGCGAGCGCCGGCTGAGCGCGGCCCCCGCGCCGGGCTTGTCGCCCTGCTCTGGAACCGGGGCTTCGCCTCATGAATTCTCGACGTTTGGCGCCAAACTCCCCGGTTACCGCGTCGACGATCTGTCCGAGGAAGGCGAAGCAGTCGCCAGTCCCGTTCGTGCGATGACTGGCGTGATTAAGCTGGCAATCTGGCAACCAGGTGGAAGGACGCCGGCGCATGGTTCGTGCATAGAGTCCCAATTATCAACCAAAAAGATGAACGCGTTCAGAATGTAGCGAAAAGGCGAGATCGGCATACGCAACGCCATCGCAAAGGCGCGGGCTGACAGCCCGAGCGGTTCCAGATACTCTTCGCGCAATACTGCGCGTGGATGGGTGGGCCGCATCGCGGTTGGTTGCTCGGCCGGCATCGACGTTCAGCTTCCCAACCCGGTGCGACCAGGCAGTGCCGTCCTGACAGGAATGATGATAATAAACATAGAGTTACAATTTTGGCGGCGGATGCCTTGAGCGCGACGCTGAAAAACGTGCCGCTAACCGGGGATCTGCAGTCAATTTTCGCGCCCGACGGCCCGCTCGCCGATGCGGTGCGTGATTTCCGCGCGCGCCCGTTCCAGGTCGAGATGGCGCGGGCGGTGGCCGAGGCGATCGAGAGCCGCTCGGTGCTGGTGGCGGAAGCAGGCACCGGGACCGGCAAGACCTTCGCCTACCTCGTGCCGGCGCTCACCTCGGGCGGCAAGGTCATCATCTCCACCGGTACCAAGACGCTGCAGGATCAGCTCTTCGCGCGCGATCTGCCGCGCGTGCGCGAGGCACTGAAGGTGCCCGTCACGGTGGCGCTGTTGAAGGGGCGCGCCAATTACGTGTGCCACTACCACCTGGAGCGCGCGGCGGGCGAGGGGCGCTTTCCCACGCGGGACGATGCCCGCTATCTCGGCTTGATCGAACGTTTCGCGCGAACGAGCCAGTCGGGCGACCGGGCCGAGTGCGCGGAGGTGCCCGAAGGCGCGGCGGTGTGGGCCTATGCCACGTCGACGCGCGACAATTGCCTGGGCTCCAACTGCCCGCATTTCGACAAGTGCTTCGTGATGAAGGCGCGCGCGGCGGCGCTGGAGGCCGATGTCGTGGTGGTCAACCACCATCTCTTCTTCGCCGACGTGGCGCTGCGCGACGAAGGCATCGCCGAGCTCCTGCCCGAGTGCAACACGGTGATCTTCGACGAGGCGCACCAGCTGCCCGAGACCGCGAGCCTGTTTTTCGGCGAGACCGTCTCGACCCAGCAGTTGATCGATCTCGCGCGCGATACAAAGCTCGAGGGCGCGGCGGCGGCGAAAGACCACGCGCCGCTGCCCGCGGCGGCGCAGGCGCTCGACAAGGCGGCGCGCGACCTGCGGCTCGTGTTCAAGGAATCGAACGGGCGCCTGCCGCTGCGCGCACTCGACGGCAACGACGCGTTCGACACGGCGCTCTCCAGGGCGCTGGCAGCGCTGGACGACCTCGCCGCGGAACTGACCGAGCAGGGCAAGCGCAGCGACGGGCTCGCGCAATGCCTCGAGCGCGCCCGCTCGCTCGCCGAGCGCGCCGAGCGCTGGCGCAGCGGCGTCGACGGCGAGCGCGTGAAGTGGGTCGAGCTCTTCGCCCACGCGCTGCATCTCAATTCCACGCCGCTGTCGATCGCCGCCATCTTCCGCGAGCAGGTCGAAGGCGGCGCGCGGGCGTGGATCTTCACCTCCGCGACGCTGTCGGTCGGCGGCGACTTCAGCCACTACCGGGGCGAGCTCGGGCTGGAGGACGCCCGCGCAATGAGCTGGGCGAGCCCGTTCGATTACCGCAGGCAGGCGCTGTTCTACGTGCCCGAGGACCTGCCCGAGCCCAACACGCGCGATCACACCCCGGCGGTGGTCGAGGCGGCGCTGCCGCTGATCGAGGCCGCGGGCGGGCGCGCGTTCATGCTGTTCACGAGCCTGAGAGCGATGCGCGAGGGCCACGCGCTGCTCAAGGAGGCGTTCGCGCGGCGCAGCCTCGACTTTCCGCTGCTCGCGCAGGGCGAGGGCTCGCGCTCCGAGCTGCTCACGCGCTTCCGCAAGCTCGGCAACGCGGTGCTGGTCGGCAGCCAGTCGTTCTGGGAAGGGGTGGACGTGCGCGGCGAGGCGCTCTCGCTGGTGGTGATCGACAAGCTGCCGTTTTCCGCGCCCGACGATCCGGTGCTCGCCGCGCGCATCGACCAGTTGAATCGCGACGGGCGCAACGCCTTCATGGAGTACCAGCTGCCCGAGGCGGTGATCACGCTCAAGCAGGGCGCGGGGCGGCTGATCCGCGACGAAACCGACCGCGGCGTCCTGATGATCTGCGATGTTCGTTTGATTACCAGGAGTTACGGCAGGCGCATCGTGGCGAGCCTGCCGCCCATGCCGCGCACGCGCGAGGCGGCCATGGCGCGCGCGTTCCTTCAGGAGCGCGGTGTCGCGGGCTCGGCCGCGGACGTGCCCGCGGCGTCCGCGTGACGCTCGGCGCCGCGCATGAGGCGCGAGCGCACGAGGTCGATGTGCAGCTTGAGGTTGTAGGCGTAGTCCGAGTAGGTGATCGGCACACGCGTGCGGTTCACCCCGTCCTGGATGTCGTCGAGCTGCACCAGCAGCTCCTCCACTCTCTCGGGCGACGGATGCTTCGCCGCTTCCAGCTCGACCGCGCGCAGCTCCCCGTACCAGCGGAACACGCGTAACCGCACGCGCCAGTTGTAGACCCCCGGAAAAATCCGCATCACCGGGATCATGACGGCGATCAACGGCACCAGCAGCACCAGCAGCCGCTCGATCAGGTTCGCGACCCAGAACGGCATGTAGCGCTGCAGGAACGGCGGCCCGGACCTGAAGAACCGCTGCGCGTCCTCGGACAGCGGGAAGTCGCCCTCGCGCGCGGCCGGGAAATCCCCGGTGCGGTGGAAGACACCGCCGGGGCGGTGCACCCGCTGCGCCGCCTGCAGCAGCACCGAGACGAGCGCGGGATGGAAGCTCTCGCGCGCGACAAGGTAGGCGGTGGTGGCGACGAGTGTGACGTCGCGCGCCGGCACGTCGGCGGCGAGATCGAGCACGCCGCGCGGCAGCGTCACCGTCGCGAGGTACGGAAAGCGGCGGGCGAGCGCCTCCGCGTGCGCGAGGCTCATCAAGCGCACCCGTGGCTCGTGCAGCAGCCGCTGCACCACCGGCGCATCGGGCCCGGCGACGAAGAGCGCGGCATCGATCTTTCCGGCCACCAGCGCATCGGCGGCGGCGCCGCCGGCGAGCGGCAGCAGGCGCTCGGGGCTGCGCGCGGCGTTGGCGGCGTTGAGCAGGGTGAGTGCCAGCGCGCGGGTGCCGCTGCCCTCAGGGCCGACTGCGAGGCGCTTGCCGGCAAGCTGCGTGACGAGCGTGAGCTCGGCCTTGCCACGGTAGAAAATCCACAGCGGCTCGTAATACAGCGCGGCGAGCGTGACCAGCTCTGGCTGCTCCTGCGGGTTGCCGACGCCCCCCTGGATGAAGGCGACGGCGACTCCGGACTTCTCCGCGAGCCGCTTCAGGTTGTCGACCGAGCCGGACGAGGCGCGCGCCTCGAGGCGGATCTTCTCCTTGGCGAGCAGCTCGGCGTAGCGTCTTCCGTAGAGGTGGTAGGCGCCGCCCTCGGAGCCGGTCGAGATCACAAAGTCGTCGGGCGGCGCCGGCCGCACGAAGCGCGAGGCCACCCAGAACGCGAGACCGATGATGAGCAGCGCCGCGGCGGCGACGAGGATGAATTCCTTGAGGGCGACCTGCTCGGTGCGGGACCCGTCGCGGCTGCGGTGAAGGAGGCGCGCGAGCCAGCCGCGGAACGATCGTTTTTCGTTGCTCATGTGCTTCGAGTCTACTGAATGGTTCGCGCAACCGCAAAACTGGTAGTGCTGCGTCGGATTATGCGCGCTGGTACCGCGTTGTTGTAGCGCTCGGTGTGGGCTGCGGCTTTAGCGCACGGCAATTGCCGCCCAGCGAATTAATGCTGCGCGCCGGCGGCGCATGGTTATTGGTGCGCTAAAGCTGGACCCTGCGAAACGCCAATTGCCAATCCCGCTTTTCGGCTGATCGGTTCGCCAAAGCCGCACCGTACGAGAAATTCCCAGGTTACGCGGGCTCCGCCCACAAGTCGTGGGTGTCGGATCTGGTCACTTTCACGCGCGCGAATTCACCGGGCTTCAAGCCCTTCGGCTTGCGGATGAATACGGTGCCGTCGATTTCCGGCGCATCCGCGCTCGAGCGTGCCACCGCTTCCTTCTCGCCCACCTCGTCGACCAGCACCGTGAGCGTCTTGCCGACCTTGCGCTTCAGCCGCGCGGCGGAGATTTCTTCCTGAAGCTGCATGAAGCGTGCGCGGCGCGCTTCCTTCACGTCATCGGGTACGGGGTCCGGCAACGCGTTGGCGCTGGCGCCCTCGACCGGCGAGTAGGCGAAGCAGCCAACGCGGTCGAGCTGGGCTTGCTCGAGGAACGCGAGCAGTTCCTCGAACTCGGCCTCGGTCTCGCCCGGGAAGCCGACGATGAAGGTGCTGCGAATGGTGATCTCGGGGCACATCGCGCGCCAGGCGCGGATGCGCTCGAGCGTGTTCTCGGCGTTGGCCGGGCGCTTCATGAGCTTGAGAATGCGCCGGCTCGCGTGCTGGAGCGGCACGTCGAGGTAGGGCAGGAGCTTGCCGTCGGCCATCAGCGGGATCACGTCATCGACGTGCGGATAGGGATAAACGTAATGCAGCCTCACCCACACGCCCATCTCCGCCAGCGCGCCGGCAAGCTCGGTCATGCGCGTCTTCAGCGGCCGGCCGCCGTGAAAGCCGGTGCGGTACCTGATGTCCACGCCGTAGGCGCTGGTGTCCTGCGAGACGACCAGGAGTTCCTTCACGCCGGCTTTCACCAGGTTCTCGGCTTCCTGCAGCACTTCGCCGATCGGGCGGCTCACGAGGTCGCCGCGCATCGAGGGAATGATGCAGAAAGTGCAGCGATGGTTGCAGCCCTCGGCGATCTTGAGGTACGCGTAATGCCTCGGCGTCAACTTGATCCCGTGCGGCGGAACGAGGTCGGTGTAGGGATCGTGCGGCTTGGGCAAATGCTCGTGCACCGCGCGCATCACCTCGTCGGTTGCATGCGGACCGGTCACCGCCAGCACGCGCGGGTGCGTCTCGCGCACGATGTCGCCCTTCGCGCCGAGGCAGCCGGTGACGATGACCTTGCCGTTTTCGGCGAGCGCCTCGCCAATCGCCTCGAGCGACTCGTCGATGGCCGAGTCGATGAAGCCGCAGGTGTTGACGACGACGAGATCGGCGTCGCCGTACGAGGGCGATACGAGATAGCCTTCGGCGCGCAGCTCGGTCAGGATGCGTTCGGAATCAACCAGCGCCTTGGGACAGCCGAGCGAGACGAAGCCGACCTTGGGTAAGGGTTTGGGCACTGCCGGATGGGAGTCCTGCGCGGCTGGCGCGGGCGCGCTCAGCCCTTGCTCTCGCCGCCTTCCTTGTCGTCGTCGGCGGGTTTGTCGGGCGCACCCGGCGTGGCGCCGCCGAAGCCGGGGAAGGGGAAGTTGGTGAAGATGTTGCGGGTCTGCTGCTGCAGCTGATTCTGCATCTCGAGGAACGCGTTGGCGCTCTGCTCGAGGTAGCGCCCCATCAGGCCCTGGATCGCCGGGCCCTGCATCTTGACGAACTCGCTCCAGGTCTCGGAGTTGAGCATCGGGTTCTGGCCGTACATCTGGCGGGACTGGTCCTGCAGACGCTTCTGGATGTCGATGAACGTGTGGATGTTCTTCTCGAGATAGCTGCCCATCATGCCCTGCATGGCGTTGCCGTAGAAGCGGATGATCTGCGACAGCATGTCGCTCGAGAACATCGGTGCGCCGGCGCTTTCTTCCTCAAGGATGATCTGCAGGAGAATGCTGCGCGTGAGGTCTTCCTTGGTCTTGGCCTCCTCGACCTTGAAGTCGACGTGGTCAAGCACCAATTTCTTCACGTCGGAAAGGGTTATATAACTGCTTGTTTCCGTGTCATAAAGACGCCGGTTTGGGTACTTCTTGATGGTCCTGGCCTGCTGCGCCATGGCGAGCCCCAAAAGGTGAAGAGACAGTTATTATTTCAGAACTGCTGCTGCGTTGCAATCTAACAGTCTGAAATATATCGTTAAATCAACGCGGTAACTTTTTGCCGGGAATCGTGGTGCAGAGCAACAAAAAGGCTTGACTTCGCGGGCTCTGGCCCCTATATTGGCATGGTGCAATGCAACAAAACGGGCGTTCGTGTGAACCGCCCGCAATGACCGGAGACGACGATGACCAAAGCCCCTGAACAAATCGCGCAACTGAACCGCAGCGCGATCGAGTCCGCCCTGGCGCTGGCCAAGGTATCGATGGATAGCCTGGAGAAGCTGGCGCGGCTGCAGATGGAAACCACGCGCGAGGTGCTCGACGACAGCCTGGCCCAGACCCGCTCCCTGGCCGAAGCGAAAGACCCGCAGCAGCTGGCCGCGATGCGCACCAACGCGCTCGAGCACGGACTCGAGCAGATGGGCGCCTACTCGCGCGCCGTCTATGACGTGGCCGCCAAGGCGCAGTCGGAGATCGGCAAAATCGTGGAGAGCCGCTATGCCGAGTTCAACCGGGAGCTCGCTCAACTCGTGGACGAAGCGGCCAAGGCTGCGCCTGCCGGCGCGGAGCCTGCCATGGCGGTGGTGAAGCAGAGCATGGCGGCGACCAATCAGATGGTCGAAGCGCTGACGAAAGTGGCGAAGCAGGTCGCGGAAGCGGCCGACGCCAACGTCAAAGCGGCGGCGAGCCAGGCGGCTGCCAAAGCGAAAGGCGAAGCGAAGAAGCGCCCGCAGCCGGAAAAACCGTGATGCCGGGACGGCGCTTCACGGATTGCGACGATCCTCCTCCTTTATCGTCTAGGACCCCCTCCTAAGGATAAAGGTTAGCCCACCGGCGACAACCGGTGGGCTTTTTTTATGACCCAATTGCCTTGAAGCGATCCGGTCACCCTTCGCTCTAATCAGGCTCGCGACCGCCGGAGCTAAAAACGGCCCGGCGTCCAACCGAACGTTCACAGGACGTTCGGTCGTATGCGCGATCAGAACATGTGCTGCCCGCCGTTGATGGCGACGTTGGCGCCGGTCATGAACGCGGCATCGTCCGAGCAGACGTAAGCCACCAGCGCCGCGACTTCCTCCGGGGTGCCGAGCCGGCCGACCGGGATCTGCGGAATGATCTTGCTGTCGAGCACGTCCTTCGGCACCGCAAGCACCATCTTGGTCCCAATGTAGCCCGGCGAGATCGTGTTCACGGTCACGTTCTTGCGCGCATACTCGAGCGCGAGCGCCTTGGTGAAACCGTGCATGCCCGCCTTGGCGGCGGAGTAGTTGCTTTGGCCGAAGGCGCCTTTCTGGCCGTTCACCGACGAGATGTTGATGACGCGGCCCCAGCCGCGCTCCGCCATGCCGTCGATCACCGGCTTGGTCATGTTGAACACGCTGTCGAGGTTGGTCTTCATGACCGCATCCCATGCCGCCTTGTCCATCTTGCGGAAGGAGGCGTCCTTGGTGATGCCGGCGTTGTTGACGAGGATGTCGACCGGTCCGACATCCGACTGAATCTTCGCGGCGGCCTGCTGGCACGACTCGAGACTCGTCACGTCGACCTGCACGGCATGGAACTCGTGCCCCTGCTTCTTCATGTCGGCGACCCACTGGTCGGCTTTCTTGTTGCCCGGCGAGTAGGTCGCGACGACCTTGAAGCCGGCTTGCGCCAGGCGCACACAGATCGCCTCGCCGATACCGCCCATTCCTCCGGTTACCACGGCCACACGTTGTGCCATCTTCTTCTCCTTTACGCTGGTTGGTATTTGCAGATCTCACCGCGCAGCGCGCGCGGCGAACATCAATCCGTCGGGCTGCATTTTTCCTTGACGTAGCGCCCGGGCGCGGGCTCGATCTCGGCGTAGCGTTCGCCGCCGAGCGCCGTGCGGGCGGGAACCTTGCCGCCACCGTGCGCCGCGAGCCACGCCGTCCAGTGTCGCCACCAGCTGCCGGGGTGCGATGCTGCCGTCGCCAGCCACTCGGCGGCGTCCGCGGGCAGCCGGTCGTTCACCCAGAAATTGCGGCGATTCTTCGCCGCCGGGTTGATGACGCCGGCGATATGGCCGCTCGCTGCCAGCACGAATTCCATTTTACCCCCCAGCAGGCGGGTGCTGGCGTAGGCGGTCTGCCACGGCACGATGTGGTCTTCCTTCGTCGCCAGGATATACGCCGGCATGTCCACACGTCCGAGGTCCGCTGGCACGCCGCACATCGCGAGCTTGCCGGGGACACGCAGGTTGTTCTCCAGGTACATGTTGCGCACGTAGTACGCGTACATCACCCCCGGCAGGTTGGTGCTGTCCGCGTTCCAGTAGAGCAGGTCGAACGGGTCGGGCGTCTTACCTTTGAGGTAATTGTTGACGACATAGTTCCAGATCAGGTCGTTCGCGCGCAGGCTGGCGAAGGTCAGCGCAAGCTCGCGCCCGTGCAGCAGCCCGCCCGCGGCGAAGTCGCGCTCGCGCTGGCGCACGTAGGCCTCGTCGACGAAGACGGAAAGCTCCCCGGTGTCGGAGAAGTCGAGCATGGTCGCGAGCAGCGTCAGGCTCGCGGCCGGGTCGTGCGCCCGTGCCCGCAGCACGGCGAGCGCGGCGCCGAGCAGCGTGCCCCCGACGCAAAAGCCCAGCGTGTTCACCTGCGGCGTGTCGCAGATGTCGCGCGCGACCTCGATCGCCTTGATCACGCCGTGCGTCAGGTAGTCATCCCAGCTCGCGCGGCCCATCGCCTCGGGCATGTTGCGCCACGAGACCATGAACACCGTGTGCCCTTCGCCCACGGTATGGCGCACGAACGAGTTCTCCGGCTGCAGGTCGAGGATGTAGTACTTGTTGATGCACGGCGGCACCATCACCAGCGGCCGCTCGTGGACGGCGTCGGTCGCGGGCCGGTACTGGACGAGCTGCATGAAGTCGTTCTCGAACACGACGGCGCCGGGGGTGATCGCCAGATTGTGGCCGACCTCGAACGCGGTCTCGTCGGTCATCGAGACCAGTCCCTTGTCCATGTCGGCGGCCAGGTTGCGCATGCCGCGCGCGAGGCTGTCGCCGCGGGTTTCCGTCGCGAGCTTCAGCGCCTCGGGGTTGCTCCACGGGAAATTTGCCGGCGACATCGCGTCGATCATCTGCCGCGAGAAGAAAGCGAGCTTCTTCTTGCTGTGCGGCTCGAGCTTTGCGCCCTCGACCAGCTCGGTCAGCCATTGCGCGCCCAGCAGGTACGACTGCATGACGTAATTGAAGTAGGGCTCGCGCCACTCGGCGCCGCGGAAGCGCCGGTCGGTCACCGCGGGCGCCACGACCGGCTCACGGTTCGGCCGAGCCTCGGGGGAGAAGAAGCTCGTCCACAGCGCGAGCTGCTTCTCGTAGTAGCGCTTCTGGAGCGCAAGCCAGTGCTCCCGGTCCTGCGCGAGCCCGGCAGCGAGCGACTTCGCCATTTCGGCGGTGTCGAAGCCCGCGCCCTGGGCGATGGGCTTGGCCATGCCCTCGAACAACTGGCGGGTCAGCGCGTTCAGCGCCTCGGTTGCGTCGTGGATGTTGTCGTTCATTGCGGGCTTTCTCGCGCGCGGCGACCGGCGGCGCCGGGTCGCCCGGCCGAAGTGCGGCCGGGGCGTGCCGCGAGCGAATTAACGATAGCATGCCCGGGCCCGGGCGTGAACCGCGCCTAGGCGTGGGAATGAACGAGCTCGCCGACGAGCCAGATGGTCGCGACGCCAAGCCCGATCAGCACGACCTGCTGGACGGTGGCCTGGATCTCGGGGCGGCGGTGCAGCCCGGGGATCAGATCGGCGACTGCGACGTAGATCATGCTTGCGGCTGCGAGCCCGAGCAGCGGCGTGACCCATTGCTCCATCGCATGCAGCGCGAAGTAGGCGACGACCCCGCCGACGATCATCGCGGCGGAGGAGAGCATGTTGAGCAGCAGCGCCTGCGCCTTCGAGTAGCCGGAATGCAGCAGAATCAGGAAGTCGCCGACTTCCTGCGGCACTTCATGGGCGATGATGGCAAGCGAGGTGACGATGCCGAGCTCGACGTCGGCGAGAAAGGCGGCCGCGATCAGGATGCCGTCGACGAAATTGTGGAAGGTGTCGCCGATCATGATCATCGCGCCGCTGCGGCCATGATCGTGCTGCGGCTGCGGCCGCGGCGGGTCGTGCGCCTCGCACTGCTCCTCGTGGCAGTGGCGCCACAGCACGAGCTTCTCCAGCACGAAGAACAGCAGCAGCCCGATGAGAATGGTCGCCGCGGTCTTCTCGAGGCTGTCCGACCGGCCGAACGCGTGGGGCAGCAGGTCGAGGAACACCGCCCCGAGCAGCGCGCCGACGGCGTAGCTGATGAGCACCGGTATCCGCTCCGGCTTCGCATTCAGCGCGAATGCGGCAGCGGCGATGACCGACAGCACGCCGCCCAGCACGGTGGCGGCGATGATCCAGGCAAATACGGTCATGGTGGCTCGGGGAGGATGCTGGCTTGCCGCGTGCTCCGGCAAAGCAGCGCATTATACGTGATTCGATGCGGGCGAATTTCCCCGCTGCTTCAGCGCTCGCGCCAGATCAGGGCGGCCATGCGCCCGGTGGTCCGGTCCCGCCGGTAGGAGAAGAAACGCGCGGTGTCGGTGTAGGTGCACAGGCCGCCGCCGTGGACGCGATCGACGCCGGCGCGCGCCAGTGCCCGGCGCGCGAGGCCGAAGAGATCGGCCAGCCATTTGCCCGCGCGTAGCGGGGCGAAGGCGTCGGCCGCGGCCTCATCGCGCGTCACGAAGGCATCGCGCACGTCGGCGCCGACCTCGAAGGCGCGCGGGCCGATGCCGGGGCCGAGATAGGCGACGAGCTCGTGCGGAACGATGCCCATAGCGGCGACGGTATTCCCGATCACGCCCGCAGCGAGCCCGCGCCAGCCGGCGTGTGCGATCGCGACGGTCGTGCCGGCGGCATCGCACAGCAGCACCGGCAGGCAGTCCGCGATCATCACTGCGCATACCGTCCCGGGCGCGCGCGCGACGCTCGCGTCGGCGGCCGGGATGCGGTCGAGACCGTCGGCCTCGACCACGGTGGCGCCGTGCACCTGGGCGAGCCATTTCGGCGCCTGCGGCAGGGCGCGCCCCAGGCGCGCGCGGTTCTCGCGCACCGCGGTTTCCTCGTCGCCGCAGCGAAACCCGAGGTTGAAGCTCGCGTACGGCCCGCAGCTTGCGCCACCGGCGCGTGTGGTGATGAGCGCGCGCACGTTGGGCGGCGCCGGCCAGTCGGGAATGATCCAGTCGGGATGGGTCACGCCGGTTTGCGCAGCGCGTCGATGAGATCGCGCATGTCCCGGGGCAGCTCGGCGCGCCAGCCCACCTTGTGCCGCATCACCGGATGCAGGAGCTCGAGCCGCTCCGCATGCAGCGCCTGGCGCCCGAACGCGGGCGCCGCGGAGGCCGGCTTGCGGCCGTAGACCGGGTCGCCGATCAAGGGGTGCTTGATCGAGGCGAGATGCACGCGGATCTGGTGGGTGCGGCCGGTTTCGAGCCGGCAGCGCAGCAGCGTTGTGCCGGCAAGGTGCTCGACTACTTCGTAGTGAGTGACCGCGGGCTTGCCGCGCGCGACGACGGCCATCTTCGTGCGGGCGGTCGGATGCCGTCCGATCGGCGCATCGATTTTGCCGTTGCGCGCAACGCGCCCGTGAACGACTGCGAGGTAGGCGCGGGTCACGCTGCGCGCCTGCAGCTGGCGCACCAGCGCCGCGTGCGCGGGCAGCGTCTTCGCCACGACCAGCAGGCCGCTGGTGTCCTTGTCGAGGCGGTGTACGATGCCCGCGCGCGGCAGTTGCGCGAGCTGCGGGGCGTGCTGGAGCAGCGCGTTCAGCATCGTGCCGCGCCAGTTGCCGCTGCCCGGATGCACCACCAGGCCCGGGGGCTTGTTCACCACCAGCAGGGTCTCGTCCTCGTAGACGATGTCGAGCGGAATGTCCTCGGCGCGGAACGCGAGCTCGCGCGGGTCGGGCTCGGGCGCGAGGTGGATCCGCTCGCCGCCCCAGACTTTCTGGCGCGCGGGCGCCGCCCGGCCGTCGAGCGTGACGCGGCTTGCGCGCACCCAGGCGGTCAGGCGGCTGCGGGAAAAAGCCGGCAACAATCGGGCGAGCGCCTGGTCCAATCGCAATCCTGCGCACTCGGCCGGCACGGTCAGATCGATGGGGTCCGGGGCGGCGGGGTTTGGGCTATAATCCGCGCTTCTTGCGGGATTCTTCATGATGCGCAATAGTTTAACGGTAATCGCAGCGCTCGCGGCGGGCTGGCTCGCCGGTGCCTGTGCGCTGTTTCCCGGCGAAGTGGACGAGACGCGGGGCTGGTCGGCGTCGAAGCTGTACGCAGAGGCGCGCTCGGAGTTGAGCGAGGGCAACTACCAGAGTGCGATCAAGCTCTACGAGAAGCTCGAGTCGCGCTATCCGTATGGCCGCTTCGCTCAGCAGGCCCAGATCGAAGTCGCCTACGCTCATTTCAAGGATCAGGAGCCGGCCCTGGCGATCGCGGCGGCGGACCGCTTCATCAAGCTGCATCCCAACCACCCGAGCGTCGACTACGTCTATTACCTGAAGGGCCTCGCCAATTTCAACGAGGACCTCGGCATTCTCGGTTACCTGGGCGGGCAGGATCTGTCGGAGCGCGATCCGAAGGCGGCGCGCGACGCGTTCGACGCGTTCAGGGACCTGGTGACACGGTTTCCCGACAGCAAGTACACGCCGGACTCGATCCAGCGCATGAATTATCTGGTCAACGCGCTCGCCGCCCACGAGGTGCACGTCGCGCGCTACTACCTGAAGCGGGGCGCCTACGTCGCTGCGGCGAACCGAGCGCAGTTCGCCCTCAAGACCTACCCCCGGGCCCCGGCGAACGAGGAGGGGCTGCTGATCATGGTCAGGGCCTACGATGCGCTCGGCATGAAGGACCTGCGGGATGATGCCGAGCGGGTCAGGCTGAAAAACTTCCCCAACAGCCTGTTTCTCAAGGGCGGCGCCAAAGGCGACGCGCCATGGTGGCAGATCTGGAACTGGTGATCCGGGCCAGGGAAGCTACGAAGAAGTACGCATGACCGGCGGAGTCGCGAGGCAGGTTCCAGCAAGGTTCCTTTCGTACGTTATTCCCGCGTCCCGCTTGCGGCACGGCGCGACCCAACCCGCACGCCTGCATACCTTCGCTAGCCCAGCGCGAGGCAGGTAATCCCGACCACCATTGCCGCGGCGGCAGCCAGCCTGCGCGCCGCGTCGCCCTCGGCCAGCAGCTGCGTGCCCATCAGCGCCGCGACCAGTATGCTGATCTCGCGGGCCGGCGCGACGTAGCTCACCGGCGTGAATACCATCGCGGACAGCACCAGGATATAGGACAGCGGGCACAGCACCGCCACGCCGACGATCTCTTTCCACGCGCGGCGCCAGGTCGGACCGAGTTCGGCTGCGCGATGAACCGCGATCGGCGTCATCAGCAGCACGCGGCCGAGATTCGCCGCCCAGTCCTGCAGCAGCGGCGGTATCAGGAAGGCGGCGACCGCGACCTTGTCGACCATCGTGTAGGACGCGATCATCGCGCCGGTCAGCAGGGCGAAGCCGACCGCCGGCAGGCTGCCGGCCTCGCGCAGGCGCCGCAGGTTGCCGGTGAGCAGAACCGCGCCGCCGGCGATCAGCAGTGCGCCGGCGACGGCGACGAGCGACGGCCGCTCGCCGAGCAACAGCACGGCGGCAAGCACCGTGATCAGCGGCCCGCTGCCGCGCGCGAGCGGGTAGACGAGCGAGAGATCGCCCGCGCGGTAGCCGCGGTCGAGCAGCAGGTAGTAGGCGGTATGCAGCACCGCGCTGGCGAGCATCAGGCCGGCGTGCTCCCAGCCCAGAACCGGCCGCACCCACCACACCACCAGCGCGGCGAGCGGCGCATAGATCAGCGCCGACAGTGTTGCGAACCACCAGACGAAGACGGCGCCCCCGCCCGAGCGCTTGAGCAGGTAATTCCACGAGGCGTGGATTACCGCAGCGCCCAGCACCAGCAGGAGCGCGAGCAGGGTCAAGGCGGATTCGCCGGGCGGGCTCTAGAGGGATTTCAGCGCGTGAGCTTGCCCATGATTTCCAGCAGCTCGTCGATCGCCTGCTCGCCGCTGCCCGACTTGATCGCGTGCTGCACGCAGCCGTGCGTGTGGTCCTTGAGCAGCTGCAGCGCGACCGCGTCGAGCGCCGAGCGCGCGGCGGAAATCTGGGTCAACACGTCGACGCAGTAGCGGTCCTGCTCGATCATCGCGGCCACCCCGCGCACCTGGCCCGAGATGCGGTTCATGCGCGCGAGCAGCGCCTTCTTGTGCGGCTGCTCGACGCGATGCGCGGCGGGATCAGCCCGCTTCATAGCCGGCGTCCTCGATGGCGGCCTTGAAGAGTGCCGGATCGGCAAGCGCCGGGTCGTACTGCACCGTCGCCTCGCCGGGCTGCAGTGCCACGTCGACCTTGGCGACGCCGTCGATCTGGCCGAGCACGCGTTTTACCGAGGCGACGCAGCCGGAGCAGGTCATGCCTTTCACTTTCAGCGTAGTCGTTTCCATCGTTTCTCCTTCAAGTTCGTGATTCGTGATTGGCGATTAGCGATTAGCCATTGGCGATTAGCGCTTGGGGATTGGCGATTGGTGGGGATCGCGCGGGCTCGCGGGGTTACGCCGTTGGCACGAATCACGGTTCAACCAATCATAAATCATGCTCTTGCGCTGGCGCGGGGCGCCAGCGCTTCAACAGCAGCGAATTGCTCACCACCGACACCGAGCTCATCGCCATCGCCGCGCCCGCGATCACCGGGTTGAGCAGCCCAATGGCCGCGAGCGGTATGCCCAGCACATTGTAGATAAACGCGAAGAACAGGTTCTGCTTGACCTTGCCGAGGGTCGCGCGCGACAGCGTGATGGCGTCGGCGACACTCGTGAGGTCGTTGCGCATGAGCGTCACGTCGGCGGCGTGGATGGCGACGTCGGAACCGGCGCCGATCGCGAAGCTGACATCTGCGGCGGCGAGCGCCGGCGCGTCGTTGATGCCGTCGCCGACCATGCCGACGAAGCGCCCGCGCTGGCGGAATTCCGCGACGCGCTCGGCTTTGTGCTGCGGCAGCACGCCGGCCTCGAAATGCGGGATCCCGGCCTCGCGCGCAATCGCTTCGGCGGTGACGCGGTTGTCGCCAGTGAGCATCGTCACCTCGATGCCCAGCGCCTTGAATCGTTCGATCGCGGTGCGCGAGGTCTCCCTCAGCTTGTCGGCGATGGCGATGAGCCCGAGCGCCCGCCCGCCGAGCGCGACCGCAACCACCGTCTTGCCCTGCGTCTGCAGGGCGTCCGCCTGGCCGCCGTCGAGTGCGATGCCGAGCTCGTGCATGAACTGGGGAGAGCCCAGCGCCGCCGGCCGCCCGTCGATCTGGGCGCGCACACCCTTCCCGGTTACAGCGGCGAAGTTCTTCAGCGGCCCGGGCTGCACGCCGTCCCGCGTCGCGTAATCGAGCACGGCCTTCGCGAGCGGGTGCTCCGAGCCGTGCTCGAGGGTTGCCGCGACGGCGAGAACCTGGTCACGGGGAACGCCGTCGAGCGGCACGAGGTCGGTCACCACCGGCCGGCCCACCGTGAGCGTGCCAGTCTTGTCGACGATCAGCGTGTCGATCTTGCCCGCGTGCTCGAGCGCGGCGGCGTTGCGCACCAGCACGCCGGCCTGTGCTCCGGCGCCGCTGCCGACCATGATCGCGGTCGGGGTGGCGAGGCCGAGCGCGCACGGGCAGGCGATCACCAGCACCGCCACCGCGTTGATCAGCGCCGCGGTGAAGTCGCCTCCGAGCGCCCACCAGCCGAGGAACGTCACGACGCTTATCCCGACCACCACCGGCACGAAGATGCCGGAGATCACATCGGCGAGGCGCTGGATCGGCGCCTTCGATCCCTGCGCGTCCTCCACCAGGCGGATGATGGCCGCCAGCGCCGTGTCCGCCCCGACGCCGGTTGCGCGGCAGCGCAGCAGCCCCTGCTGGTTGAGTGTCGCAGCGAAAACTCGCATGCCGGCGTGCTTCGCGACCGGCAGGCTCTCGCCCGTCAGCATGGCTTCGTTCACGCTCGATTCGCCGTCGATTACAGTCCCGTCGACCGGCATCGCCTCACCCGGGCGCACGACGAAAACATCCCCGACCTTCATCTGCGCAACGTCGATCTCGGTGAGCTGCCCGTCGCGCTCGACGCGCGCGGTTTTCGGCTGCAGCTTGATGAGGGCCTCGATCGCGGCCGAAGTGCGGGTCTTGGCGCGCGCCTCGAGCAGCTTGCCCATCAGCACCAGCGTGATGATGGCGGCGCTCGCCTCGAAATAGACGTGCAGCGGCAGGCCGAGAAACACGACGGCAGCGCTGTACAGGTACGCCATGCTGGTGCCGAGCGCGATCAGCACGTCCATGTTGGCGCCGCCGCCGCGCAGCGCGTGCCAGGCGCCGACGTAAAAGCGCGCGCCGATCCAGAATTGCACGGGTGTCGCGAGGAGTACTTGCAGCCATAGTGGCAGCAGCTCCTCCTGTCGTCCGGCGAACATCGCGGTCATCTGCGCGACGAACGGGAGGGTGAGGGCGGCGGATATCCAGAAGCGGAGGAGCTCGCGCCGGTAGGCGGCGGTCTGGCGCGCTTTCTCCGCCGCGCGATCGGCGCCGGCGACTTCGTGCGCGTCGTACCCGGCTTTGCGTATCGTGGCGATGAGCGTTGCCGGATCGGTGGCGCCGGGAGTGTAGGCGACCCGGGCTTTCTCGGTTGCGAAGTTGACCGTGGCGGTGATGCCGGGCAGGCGGCTGAGGGCTTTTTCAATGCGGCCGGCGCACGCGGCGCACGTCATGCCGGAGATCGCGAGTTCGACGCTTGCCTCGGGCACGTCGTAGCCCGCCTTGCGCACTGCGGCCACGAGATCAGCTGCGCCGGTCTGTCCGGGTGTGATCTCGACGTGGGCACGCTCGGTGGCGAAGCTGACGGACGCGGTGACGCCGGGCAGGCGGTTCAACGCCTTTTCGATGCGGTTTGCGCACGCAGCGCAAGTCATGCCCGCGATCGGCAAGTCCACGGTCCCGCCCGGGTTCACTGGGGCAACGGTCTGATCCATGCTTCGCATCTTATACCCCATGGGGGTATAGATCAAGACCTGCAGACGGCGTGCCGCGTGCCGCTCGTCCCGCCCCGGGGTTCGTACAAAAAAAACCGCGCCCGAAGGCGCGGTTTTCCGGAAACCGGCTGCGGTCAGCCGCTCACCAGCATGCCGTTGACGATCTTGACCTTGTCACCGATACGGAAGCCGGGCTCGGCGTCGTAGGATACGCTGCGCAGCGCGCCGGTGTCCATGCGCACGGTCACGTCGTAGCGCTTGGTCGTCTTGGCGTGCTTCTCGATCTCGTGACCGGCATACGCGCCCCCGGCGACACCGGCGACCGTCGCGATCTTGCGACCGCTGCCGCGGCCGACCTGGTTGCCGAGCACGCCGCCGACGACACCACCGGCAACTGCGCCGAGACCGGTGCCTTCACCTTTCTGCTCGACGACCTGGATTGCCTCGATGCGGCCGCAATCCACGCAAACCGCGGGTTTGGCCGGCTCGGACGCCGCCACCTGGGCGGGCTTCCGGGGCTCCGGCGCCGCTTCGCGCACAGCTGCCTTCTTGGGTGCTTCGGCTGCTGCCGCCTTTTTGGGCGCTTCAGCAGCCGCTGCGGCCTTGGCCTCGGCCGGCGCGGCGGCCGTCGTGCTTTCCGCGCTCTTGGAAAACGAGCTCGGAATGATGCCGGTCATGACCCCGACGCCCACCGCGCTGAATACGACAATCGAGGCCGCGGCGACCGCGACCAGAGGGTTCAAGCGATATTGGGTGTCTGCCATGTCTAGCTCCTTGGGTTGACAGCAAGCGCTGTCGACGGAACCGATGCTAGCAAAGCAACGCGGCAGGGGCCGTGAACAATGTCGCGGCGAAACAGGCTGTTACAAACGGATACGGAGTATTACGGGGGTTTTTATCCAGGCCGTGACGTGAGTCACGATCTGAGCTCCGTGCGGTCGCGGTATTGCTCCAGCGCCTCGGGATTGGCGAGCGCCTCCGCGTTCTTGACCGGTCGGCCGTGCACGACGTTGCGCACCGCCAGCTCGACGATCTTGCCGCTCTTGGTGCGCGGAATGTCGGTGACCTGAACCACCCTTGCCGGCACGTGGCGCGGCGTCGCGTTGTCGCGGATCTGGCGCCGGATGCGGTCGGCGAGCGCCGGGTCGAGCACGAGTCCGTCGCGCAGCTTGACGAACAGCACCACGCGCACATCGTTGTCCCATTCCTGGCCGATGACGATGCTTTCCACAATCTCGTCAAGCTGCTCGACCTGGCGGTAGATCTCGGCGGTGCCGATGCGCACGCCGCCGGGATTGAGCACCGCGTCCGACCGGCCGTAAATGATGAGTCCGTCGTGCGGGGTCAACTCGACATAGTCGCCGTGGCACCAGACCCCGGGGAATCTCTCGAAATAGGCTGCGCGGTACTTCGCGCCGTCCGGGTCGTTCCAGAAGCCGATCGGCATCGACGGGAATGGCGCGGTGCACACGAGCTCGCCTTTCTCACCGCGCAGCGGCCTGCCGTCGTCGTCGAAGACTTCGACCTTCATGCCGAGTGCGCGGCATTGCAGCTCGCCGCGCCACACCGGCCCGATCGGGTTGCCGAGGACAAAGCAGGAGATGATGTCCGTTCCGCCCGAGATCGACGCAAGCTGCAGGTCGCGCTTGACTGCGCGGTAGACGTAGTCGAAGCCCTCCGGGGAGAGCGGCGAGCCGGTGGAGAGCATGGCCTTCAGCGCGCCGAGATCGTGCGTCTTGCGCGGCTCGAGCCCGGCCTTGGCGATCGCATCGATGAACTTGGCGGAGGTGCCGAACACCGTCATGTGCTCGGCCGCGGCGTAGTCGAACAGGATGCGCCCACCGGCGAGGAAGGGCGAGCCGTCGTAGAGCAGCACGGTCGCGCGTGCCGCAAGCGCCGAGACGAGCCAATTCCACATCATCCAGCCGCAGGTCGTGAAGTAGAAGAACCGGTCGCCCGGCTTGAGATCGACGTGCAGCACGTGCTCCTTCAGGTGCTGCAGCAACGTGCCGCCTGCGCTGTGCACAATGCACTTGGGCACGCCGGTCGTCCCGGAGGAGTAGAGGATGTAGAGCGGGTGGCCGAACGGCAGGCGCTCGAAGGCGATCTTGTGCGGCCGGAAGCGGTCCATGAAATCATGCACGCTGGTTGCGCGCGGCAGGCCGGATAGCGGCGGATCGGGCCGGGTGTAGGGCACGACCACGAGCTGTTCCACGGTCGGCAGCGCGGCCATGATCTCCCGCAACCGCGGCAGCAAGTCGATCTCCTTGCCGTTGTAGAAATAGCCGTCGGCGGCGACAAGGATTTTCGGCTCGATCTGGCCGAAGCGGTCGAGCACGCCCTGCACGCCGAAGTCGGGCGAGCAGGACGACCAGATCGCGCCGACGCTCGCCGCCGCCAGCATCGCGATCACCGTGCCGGGCAGGTTCGGCATGTAGCCGGCCACGCGGTCTCCGGTCTTGACCCCCGCCGCGCGCAGCGCCTGTGCGAAGCGCGACACTTCCGCGTAGAGTTCCGCGTAGGTGACGCGGCTCTTCACACGGTCCTCGCCCCAGAACACGATCGCGGTGGCGTCGTCGCGCCGCTGCAGCAGATTCTCGGCGAAGTTCAGGCGCGCGTCGGGGAACCACCGCGCACCGGGCATGCGTTTGCCGCCGACCAGGATCCTGTCGCCCTGCGTGGATGCGACGACGCCGCAGAAGTGCCACACCGCGTGCCAGAAGCGCTCGGCGTCCTCGACCGACCAGTCGTAGAGCGCCGCGTAGCCTGCCGTCTCGACGCCGTAGCGGTCGCGCACGAAGCGCATGAAAGCCGTCAGGTTCGCGTCTGCGACGCGCCTGGCGGTGGGCTGCCACATCGGTTTGGGGGTCGGCATGGTGTCGGCGGGGACAGACCACTAAGACGTGGCTTGCCCGCAATTCAGCGTCTTAGTGGTCTGTCCCCGATCTGATTTACTCCGGCCGCATGTGCGGAAACAGGATGACGTCGCGGATCGACGGGCTGTCCGTGAACAGCATCACCAGACGGTCGATGCCGATGCCGGCGCCCGCGGCGGGCGGCATGCCGTACTCGAGCGCGCGGATGAAGTCGGCGTCGTAATGCATGGCCTCGTGGTCGCCCGCATCCTTCTGCTTTGCCTGCTCCAGGAAGCGTTGCGCCTGATCTTCCGGGTCGTTCAGCTCCGAGAAGCCGTTGGCAATCTCGCGCCCGGCGATGTAGAGCTCGAAGCGCTCGGTGACTTCCGGGTTCTTGTCGCTGCGCCGCGCGAGCGGCGAGACTTCTGCCGGGTAGTCGACGATGTAGGTGGGCTGGATCAAGGCCTGCTCGGTGGTGTTCTCGAACAGCGTGAGCTGCAGGCCGCCGATCCCGTCGCTCTCCTTGTAGGCGATGCCGAGCTCCTTCAGCTTCGCGATGAGCGCGTCGCGGTCGGCAAGCGCGTCGGCGTGCTCCGGATGGTATTTCTTCACCGCGTCGACGATGGTGAGGTGTTCGTACGGCTGGCCGAGGTCGATCTCGTTGCCCTGGTAGACGATCTTGGAAGTGCCGAGCACGCTCTCGGCGACCTCCTTCAGCATGAGCTGGATAAGAACCATCAGGTGCGCGTGGTTGAGGTAGGCGGCATAGAATTCGAGCATCGTGAACTCGGGGTTGTGGCGCGTGGAGATGCCCTCGTTGCGGAAGTTGCGATTGAGCTCGAACACCTTGTCGAAGCCGCCCACCAGCAGGCGCTTGAGATACAGCTCCGGCGCGATGCGCAGGTAAAGATCCATGTCGAGCGCGTTGTGGTGGGTGGTGAAGGGCCGCGCCGCGGCGCCGCCCGGGATCGACTGCATCATCGGTGTTTCGACTTCCATGTAGCGGCGCGCGACGAGGAAGGTACGCAGCGACTGGATGATGCGGAAGCGCTGCACGAAGGTGAGGCGCGAGTCTTCGTTGACGATCAAGTCGACGTAGCGCTGCCGGTATCGCATTTCCTGGTCGGTCAGCCCGTGGAACTTTTCCGGCAGGGGCCGCAGCGATTTGGTGAGCAGCTTGAGATTCCGCACGCGCACCGTAACCTCGCCGGTCTTGGTCTTGAACAGGACGCCGTCCACGCCGATGATGTCACCCACGTCGTAGTGCTTGAATGCCTCGTGCTGCTCCCTGCCGGGATGGCTGTCGGTAAGATAGATCTGGATGCGGCCGCTCATGTCCTGGAGCTGGGCGAAGCTCGCCTTGCCCATGACGCGCTTCAGCACGATGCGCCCGGCGATCCTGACCACCACGGGGTTGAGGTCGAGCGCGTCGCGCTCGGTCTCCTCGTGCCGCTCGAGCAGCTCCGCCGCCAGATGATTGCGGAGGAAATCGTTGGGAAAAGCGGGGCCTTGCTTGCGCAGCGCGGCGAGCTTGGCGCGGCGCTCCTCGATGATCTTGTTGGTGTCCTGTGCCGCTGTCTGATCTCGGTCGTCCATGATCGCTCTCTGGTTACAGGCCCTGCTTCAGGCTCGCACTGATGAAATCCTCGAGTTCGCCGTCGAGCACCGACTGGGTGTCGCCTTTCTCCACGCCCGTGCGCAGGTCCTTGATACGCGACTGGTCGAGCACGTAGGAGCGGATCTGGTGGCCCCAGCCGATGTCGGTCTTGGCGTCTTCCAGCGCCTGCCGCTGCTCGTTGCGTTTTCGCATTTCCAGCTCGTAGAGCTTGGACTTGAGCATTGCCATCGCTTCGGCGCGGTTACGGTGCTGCGAACGGTCGTTCTGGCATTGCACCACAATATCGGTGGGCAGGTGCGTGATGCGGATCGCCGAGTCGGTCTTGTTGACGTGCTGGCCGCCGGCGCCGGAAGCGCGAAAGGTGTCGATCCGCAGGTCGGCGGGATTGATCGCGACCGCGATGGTCTCGTCGACCTCGGGGTAAACGAACACGCTCGCAAACGACGTGTGGCGCCGGTTGTTGGCGTCGAAGGGAGATTTGCGCACCAGGCGGTGCACCCCCGTTTCGGTGCGCAGGTGGCCGTAGGCGTAGTCACCGCTCACCTTGAGCGCGGCGCTCTTGACCCCGGCGACTTCCCCCGGCGATTCCTCCAGCACCTCGACCTTGAAGCCCTTCAACTCGCAGTAGCGCAGGTACATGCGCTCGAGCATGCCGGCCCAGTCCTGCGCCTCGGTGCCGCCCGACCCGGCCTGGATGTCGACGAAGCAGTTGTTCGGATCCATGGGGTTCGAGAACATGCGGTGAAACTCCATGTCCTCGACCACGTCCTCGAGATCTTCGGCGTCCCCGGCGATGCTCTCCAGCGTCGCGTCGTCCCGCTCCGCCTTCGCCATCTGGAACAGCTCTTTCGCGTCGCTCAGCTGCGTGCCGAGCTCCTCCAGGCGCTCGACGATGGTCTCGAGCGATTTTCGTTCCCTGCCGAGGTCCTGAGCGCGCTTGCTGTCGCTCCAGATCGCAGGGTCTTCAGTCAGCTTGACGACGTCGGCCAGACGCTTGCGCTTGGCATCGAAGTCAAAGATACCTCCGCAGGTCCGCGGCGCGTTTCTCGACGTCATGCAGCCGCTTTGCAATGGCGTTGACTCTTTCGGCTTCCATGGTTTTTGTCGGTTGATAAAACGGTGAATTATACACAAGCACCGAGGGCCGCCGCCCCGCGCCGGGCGCCCGGCGCCGTTGTCCAGGCTAAAAAAAAGGACCGCGATCGCGGTCCCGTGAAACTCCAGGAGACAGGCGCTTACTTGCTGTGGCCGTAAGCGTTGCCTTTGCCGCCCTGGGCGCTGGCCGTTCGGGTGGCGGCGCTCTTGCCGGCGCCATGACCATGGCCCGGGTTGCCGGACCCGGTGATCGCGCGCGAGTTCTGGTGTGCGTGGCCCATCGGCGCACCCGTGGCGGTGACGATGCCGCTCGACTTGCGCGAGTAGCCGTGGCTCTTCGCGTCGGTCGATGCGCCGGAAGCGGTGACCGCCCCGCTCGACTTTCCGGTTTGGGTGCCGGCCGCGGTGGCGGCCGTGCTGCTCGCCGACTGCGCCGCGGTGGCGGCTTCGAGCGGCACCCGTCCGCTCATGACGGCGCCGAGCTTGAATCCGATTGAGTTGGCGATCGCACCCCAGCCCATGCCGCTTGCGCGCATTTGCAGGATGCCTTGCGTTTGCGTCGCCGTCTGCGCCGTGGCGGTCGTCGTGGTGCCGATCAGCGCGGCCTGCAGCTGCTGCGGCGTGGGTTGCGTGATGCCTTCGGCCGCGAGGCGCGCTTGGGCGAGCGACAATGCGATCCTGACGTTGCCGTAACCCATCGGCCGCGTGGGCGGGGCAAACGTTACCGCCCCGGAACTGCCGCTGATGCTGGCGCTGGTCGCTCCCGGCGTACCCCCCGTCGTGCCGGCCGTCGTGCCCGTGCTGGTCCCGGTGGCATCCGTCGTGCTACCCGTGGCGGTCGTCGAGGGGGTTGTCAGCGTGATCTCGGAGCCGGTGCGCAAGCCCTTCACCAGACTCGTGGCGTTGTCCTCGGATCCGGCGAGGGCCGTGAACTGCGCGACGAGCCTGCCGGCGGCGGCGCCGTTCGGCGTGACCGTCGTCATGGCTGTCGCCGTGGTCGTTCCGGTCTGCGTTTCCTGGGTCGTGCCGGTGGTCGTGCCGCCGGTGCCGGCGTCCGTGGTCTGTGCCTGCGCCAGCGTGCCGATCAGCGCGAGGCTTGCCGCAATAACGGTTCCGGATAGACGTCGTGTCATGGTCGTGCTCCATTGGGTTGGATATACTCAGGCGCCGAGCACCCGCTCGGTCTGGGAAATAATTTCCATTGCCGTGGCGGCGTCGACAAACAGCCCGCCATCCTTGCGCGCGACGGCGCGGATCCGCGTCGTGCTCGGGGTGAGCGACTCGATCTCGATCTCGATTTCGCGGTTGGCCGCCTTGGCCTTGATCACGGCGCCGCTGTCGGTGCGGGTCGTGTCGGACACGTGGATCGACATGCGCCGCAGAGCCGTCAGGGTCGCGTTCTGCACCCGGGGCATCGGCTCGGTGAAAGTGCGGTAGGCGATGCCGCCCATATGGTGGGAGAGGCCGGCGCCGGATCCGATGCCGATCATCGTGAGCGACAGGGGATCGCATCCGGCAAGCATGACCGCAAGCGCGCTCGTTGCGGCAAGCCGCACGGCGGTGCGACGCACGTGGTGCAGCGTTCCTGCCCTGATCGTGGTGTTCATGCTGACCTCGACTCTGGTTGTGTGCCTCGAAAGAAATGCCGAGCGCAACCATTGTGCGCAGGCGCACACGAACTTGCGGTGATCTAATGCACGCGGGAAATACGCGCGGGTGTCGGGGTTTGGCGACAGCGCGCCGGCCCGCGTGAACAGTTACGCGGTCGCCCAGTGCTCGATGGTGAGCTGCAGGCTCTTGAGGCCGTTGTATTCATTCACGCCGATGCGGTAGGCCGCACGGATCGCGGGCGGGAGAGGGTCGGACTGACCGAAGAGCATCGCTTCGAAACGCCGGCCTGCGCGGGCAAGCTTGAGTTTCAAGTGCCGTTCGCCGACCACCCGCTGGTCTGCAACCTCGAATCGATCGTCGAAGCAGGGCTGCGGGAAGCCCTGTCCCCAGACGCAGGCTTCCAGCGCGCTCGCTGCCTCGAGCGTCGCGTGCTCGGCCGGCAGCGACCCGTCGGTCTCGATGCGGCGCTCGAGGTCCGCGGGTGTGAGAAGCCGCTGCACCGTCTGTTCGAATGCATTCGCGAATGCGGCGAAATCGGATTCGCGCAAGGTGAGCCCCGCCGCTGCGGCATGCCCACCGAACCTGGTCAGCAGTCCGGGGTTGCGCTTGGCGGTGAGATCGAGCGCGTCGCGCAGGTGGAGCGTGCGGATCGAGCGGCCGGATCCGCGGATCTCGTTCGCGGCGCTGCGCGCGAATGCGATAGTCGGGCGGTGAAAGCGGTCCTTGATGCGTGCGGCGACGATGCCGACGACACCCGGATGCCAGCCTGGGTCGAACAGGCACAGGCTCGCGCCGTCGCCGTAGTCGCGGCGCTCGATCGCGGCAAGTGCGGATTCCTTCATCTCGGCCTCGATCGTGCGTCGCTCGCGGTTCAAGCGGTCGAGCTCCGCGGCGATCGCGGCGGCGCGCGCCGCGTCGTCGGTCGCCAGGCACTCGATGCCGACGGCCATGTCAGAGAGCCGGCCGGCGGCATTGAGCCGCGGCGCCACCACGTACGCAAGGTCGTAGACGGAGGCGCGCCGCGGTTCACGCCCGGCGACGCGGAACAGCGCCGCGACGCCCGGCTGCATGCGCCCGGCGCGCACGCGCTCGAGGCCGCGGTGGACCAGGATACGGTTGTTCTGGTCGAGCCGCACGACATCGGCGACGGTGCCGAGGGCGACCAGGTCGAGCAGGACGGCGAGGTTGGGTTCCGATCGGGCTCCGGGCGCGAACGCGCCGCGGGCGCGCAGCTCGGCGCGCAGCGCGAGCATGAGGTAGAACATCACGCCGACGCCGGCGAGCGACTTGCTGGGAAACGCGCAGCCCGGCTGGTTCGGATTGATGATGCAGCGGGCCTGCGGCAGCTCGTCGCCGGGAAGATGGTGATCGGTGATCAGCACGTCGATGCCGAGCCGGTTCGCCTCTGCCACGCCGTCGACGCTCGCGATACCGTTGTCGACGGTGATCACGATGTCCGGGCGCTTCACCTCGTGCGCGAGGCGCACGATTTCCGGGGTAAGCCCGTAGCCGTACTCGAAGCGGTTGGGGACGAGGTAGTCGATCTCGGCGCCGAAGGCGCGCAGCGCGCGCAGGCCGACGGCGCATGCAGTGGCGCCATCGGCGTCGTAATCGGCGACGATCAGGAGCTTCTTGTCGGCGGCGATAGCGTCCGCGAGTATCTGCGCCATCCGCGGCACGTTATGCATGCGCTCGGGTGCAATCAGACAGTCGAGCTCGTGCGCGAGTTCTTCGGGCACGCTGATGCCGCGCGCGGCGCAGACGCGCGCGAGCAGCGGATGCAGGCCGGCGCGGGTGAGTTGTTCGACCGCCTCGGGCGGCGCGCTGCGGACGAGCCAGTTCGCCGCGCCGTTCATCGCGCGCAGTAGGCCGCGAGCGGCTGCGGCCTGCGCCAGAAGCGCCAGCGACCAGCTGGGGTGAGATCGAAGCGCTCGCAGCCGTCCCGGTCCAGGCTGATCAGAGTCAATTGTTTCAGACCCCCGCCGCCGAGCGCGGCGCCGAGCGGGGCGAACCAGTGGCGCTCGAGCGCCGCGGCGTGCTCATGCCAGGCGTTGAGATCGCCGTAGCGGGCCGGGGCGGCAAGCTGATCGAGAAGGACCAGATGGTTCTCGCAGCTGCCATCGCCGGCGGCCGCCAGCCACTCGCGTGCACCGCCGGGCGGGGGAGCGGCGTCGAGGTCGGCCGCGGCAGCAAGCGCGAGCGCGAGCGCGTTGCCGCTCCACACTGCGCAGAAGTGGTGTCCCGGAACCGGCGGCGACGTGCCGCCGCCCCACAGCCATACGCTGTTGATCGGCACCGCCCCGCGTGCTTCCCGCTCGGTGTTGACGGAGTGATCATGAAGCAGCATCTGGATCTCATTGCCGACGCGGTGCCACCTGAGCGCATCCGCGCCCGCGGGCAGGAGGCGGGTGACGTCGGCGCCGGCCGCTTCGGTCAGGGTGTGGGTCACGAGCGCGGGCGCCGGCGCGACCTTCAAGTACCAGCGCGCCGGATGCGGCGCGAGGAATTCGACCTCGTCGGTGGCGAAATGCGCGTTCAGCGCCGCCACCATGCGATCGGCCTCTTCGCGGGTGATGTTGCCGATCGCATCGTCGGCGAGCCGCAGCTCCTCGCGCTGCGCGCGCACGTGCACGGGATCGGCGCGCAGCCAATAGCTGTCGCCGGGCTCTCCGCCGTCGATCGCGAGCGTCAGCGGCGCCACCGGCCAATCCTGCTGCCGCTCGACTTCGAACGCCTGGCACAGCCAGGCCTCGACCGGAATCGCAGGAAAACTCCGCCGGTGCGCGCGCGCAAGGATTTGCTCGAGTGCGGGAAGCTTGCAATCCCCGCCGGTGTCACTCGCTGCGGCCTCGGGCCAGAGCAAGTGCGGGATCAATATCGTGCACTGCATGGAAACAGGATGTTGCGGTGGAGTTTAGCACACGGCCGCGGCGTGCTTTGGGCGGTCGGATATGGCACACTGGGTCTTTATCCGTCGCATCGGGTGGCCGTGGCTTCGTACGAGCTTTTCATCGGTCTGCGCTATATTCGCGCCCGCCAGCGAACCCGCTTCATTTCCGTCATATCGCTCATCTCGCTTACCGGCATCGCGCTCGGCATGACGGTGCTGATCACGTTCCTGTCGGTGATGAACGGCTTCCAGCGAGAGATCCGCACGCGCATTCTTGGTGTGGCATCGCACGTGCAGATCTCGGGCGCCGGGGGCAAGCTTGCCGACTGGGAGACGGTCGCGCGCCAGGCTGCGCGACACGAGCAGGTAATCGCCGCCGCGCCGTTTATCACTGCGCAGGGACTGCTCACCTACGGCTCCGCGGTGCGCGGCGCGCTGGTCCGCGGGGTGGTGCCGCGGCAGGAAGAGCAGGTCGCCGACTTCGCGCAGCACATGCGCGCCGGCCGCCTCGATGCGCTAAAGCCCGGGGAGTTCGGCATCGTTCTCGGCGTCGAGCTGGCGCGCGCGCTGGGCGCAACGCGCGGCGAGAAGGTGGTGCTGCTTGCGCCGCAGGGCCAGGTGACTCCGGCCGGCATCCTGCCGCGGCTGAAGCAGTTCACGGTGGTCGGCATCTTTGCCGTCGATCACTTCGAGTACGACTCCGGCCTTGCGCTGGTCCATCTGGAGGATGCGCAGAAGCTCTACCGCCTGGATTCCGCCGTTACCGGCGTGCGGCTGAAGCTGAAAGACCTGTTCCAGGCACCCACGGTGTCGCGCGAGCTGACGCGCCTGATCAGCACCGACGCCTTCGTCTCCGACTGGACGCGCCAGCACGCCAATTTCTTCCGCGCGGTGCAGATCGAGAAGCGCATGATGTTCCTGATCGTGTTCCTGATCATCGCGGTCGCGGCGTTCAACATCGTCTCGAGCCTGGTGATGGCGGTGAAGGACAAGCAGTCCGACATCGCGATACTGCGCACGCTCGGCGCGGCGCCGGGCAGCATCACGAAGATCTTCCTCATCCAGGGCGCCCTGATTGGCGTGGTCGGCACCGCGCTCGGCGTCGCGGGCGGGATTGCGCTCGCGCTCAATGTCGATGTCGTGGTGCCGGCGATCGAGAACCTGATCGGCATCAAGTTTCTGGCGAAGGACGTGTACTACATCAGCGACCTGCCGTCCGATCTGCAATGGCCCGACGTGGCGCTGACCGCGGTGGTGTCGTTCGCGTTTTCGCTGCTTGCCACGATTTATCCGAGCTACACGGCGGCCAAGGTGCATCCGGCCGAGGCCCTGCGTTATGAGTGAGCCGACCGGGACGCAGGCGCCGGTCGTCTGGTGCCGCGGCGTGCGCAAGAGCTACTACCAGGGCCGGGTCGAGGTGCCGGTCCTGTTGGGCGTCGCCCTGGAAGTCGGCGCCGCGGAACGCGTGGCGATCGTCGGCGCCTCCGGCTCGGGCAAGAGCACCCTGCTTCACCTGCTGGGCGGGCTGGATCAGGCGAACGCGGGCGAGATCCGCATCCTCGGTGAGGACATCGTCACCCAGAGCGAAGCCGCGCGGGGCGAGATGCGCAACCGGGCGCTGGGCTTCGTCTACCAGTTCCATCACCTGCTGCCGGAATTCTCCGCGCTTGAAAACGTGGCGATGCCGCTGTTGATCCGGCGCGAGCTGCGCGAGGCGGCTCATGCCGCGGCCACACGCACGCTCGAGGCCGTTGGACTCGGCCATCGCCTCGCTCACACCCCGGGAGAGCTCTCAGGCGGCGAGCGCCAGCGGGCCGCGCTCGCGCGCGCGCTCGTCACGCAGCCGGCCTGCGTGCTCGCGGACGAGCCCACCGGCAATCTCGACCGCCGCAATGCCGAGGCCGTGTTCGAGCTGATGCTGGAGCTGAACCGCACCACGCGCACGAGCTTCGTCATCGTCACGCACGATCACGGCATCGCCGCGCGCGCGGATCGCGTGCTGGAGCTGGTCGACGGGGTGCTCAAGCCGTAAGCGGCAAGGCTAAGAACACAAGGCGGAAGGGGAGAGCCGTGAGGAGCGACCTTCTCGCGCGAACCACAGCAAATTGGTTGGAACCGCCAACTGCCAACTGCCAACCTCTGACTGCTTACTGCTCGCCGACAACGATGACGCGCATGATATTGCCGCGCGTGACTTCCGCATAGATGTCCTCATCCTGCAGCGACTGCATGAGCACGAAGTGCGGCGCCGAGCGCTTGATGAGCCGCGGCACGACTATCCCCGCGGCAAGGATCACGAGCCCGGTGAATATCCAGCCGACCAGTGCAAGCGCGACGCCGATGCCGAGCACCGGCAGCGCTACGAGCGGCAGCAGCAGCCGCGCGCTCACGTAGCGCGCCGCAGCCTTCGGATCGATCTCCACCTTGAGGGCGCCGGCGCTGTAGGCGGCGACGAATTCGGCATGCGTCATTGGCCCGGCGAGTTTACCGGAACTTGAGCCCGACCTTAGTGATGCGCCCCCCTTCCATCTCGCGCACCACCAGCGCAACGCGCCCGAGCTTGATGCGGTCGCCCACCGAGGCCCGCTCGTGAAACGCGCGATGCAGGTAGTCCCCGAGGGTGAGGCCGGGCGCCTCCGGCGGAAGCTCCAGGCCGTAGAATGCGGCGACGTCGAGGAGCTCGGCGTCGGCTTCCAGCACGAGGTCGCCGAAGAAGCGGCGCTCCTCCAGGCGGTCGGGATGATGGGGCGCGATGAACAGGCGGTTCAGCGCGTCGACGTTCCGGGCGGACGTGATGAGGTAGACCTGGTCGCCCGCGGCGAGCTTCACCAGTTCATTGGGCGAGCGCAGACGCTCCTCGTGGACCACCGCGGCGACCGAGGTTTCATCGGGCAGCGGCAGCGCGCGCAGTCCGTGCTGCAGCGCCGGGCTGTCGTCGGCAAGGGCATAGCAGAGCAGCTCTAGGTCCCAGTGCCCGGAGATGTCGATGTCGAAGCGCCGCAACGGGGTCGACTCCGGCGGGACCTCGAGCCGGGCGAGGCGGGCGGCGACCGCCACCGTCCACCCTTGCACCAGCAGCGAAACGAGCACGACGAAGAACGCCACGTTGAAATAGA
>JBFKNN010000015.1:0-35223 GCA_041629335.1 Burkholderiales bacterium
GAAGGAAGAAGGAAGAAGGAAGAAGGAAGAAGGAAGAAGGAAGAAGGGTCTAACGCCAACCGCCACGCGCCAATCGCCAACCGCCAACCGCCAACCGCTCACGTGTTTCCGATGAATAACGCAGACCTCATCGTCAGAATCCTCAAAGCCGCCGGCGTGAAGCACGGCTTCGGCGTGCCGAGCGGCAACGTGCTGCCGCTGATGGAAGCGATGCGCGGGGGCGGGATCGCTTTCGTGCTGACGGCGCACGAGGGCACGGCCGGCTTTGCGGCCGACGTCACCGCGCGCATGACCGGCACGCCCGGCCTGTGCCTTGCGACGCTGGGACCGGGCGCGACCAATCTCGCGACCGGCGTCGGCTGCGCCTTCCTCGACCGCTCGCCGCTGATCGCGATCACCTGCACGTTGAACGAAGCGCAGCTCGGCCGCCGCATCCAGATGTGGATCGACCATCACGCGCTGTTCAAGCCGATCACCAAGGCGACGCTGCGTCTGAAGCGCGGCGCGATCGCCGCCACCGTGACCGAGGCGCTGCGAATCGCGCTCACCGAGCCGATGGGGCCGGTGCACCTCGATCTGCCCGAGGACGTGGCGCTTGCGTCCACATCGGAGGCGGTGCCCGAGCCGGCAGGTCCCGCGCGGTTGGCGCCTCCGGATGATGCCGCGATGGAGAGGGCCGCAGCGCTGCTCAAGGCGGCGCGGCGCCCGGTCGCCGTGATCGGCTCGAACGCGATGCGCATGCACAACCACGGAATGCTCAAGGCGTTCGTCGAACGCCACGGCATTCCGTTTGCGACCACCACCATGGCGAAGGGCCTGGTGGATGATGCGCACCCGCTGGCCGTGGGATGCATCGAGCGCGCCCGGCGCCAGGTGCAGCGCGGGTTTCTGCGCGGCGCGGACCTCATCGTCGGGCTCGGCTACGACACGATCGAGGTGGAGTACGAGGCGTGGGCCGGCAAGCTGCCCCTGTTGCACGTCGACATCGAGCGCGCCGACGTGGACGGCGTGGCCAACGTGACGCACGAGGCCATCGGCGATCTGGACGCCTCGGTGGCGCGGCTCGCGGCACTGCCGGCGAGCCGCTACGCGTGGTCGCCCGAGGTGCTCGCCCGCCATCGCGAGGAATTCCAGCGGGCGCTGCGCCCGGCAAGCGCCGGATTCAGCCCCCATCAGGCGATCGACGCCGTGCGGCGCACACTGCCCCGGGACGGCGTGCTGGCGTTCGACGTCGGCGCGCACACCCACCAGATCGCGAGCCAGTGGCCGGCGCATGCGCCGCGCACCTTTCTCATCACCAACGGCTGGTCGTCGATGGGCTTCGGCATGCCGGCCGCAATTGCGGCCAAGCTCGCCGCCCCAGACCTGCCGGTGGTGTGCCTGCTGGGCGACGGCTGCTTCCAGATGACCTGTGGCGAACTTGCCGTGGCGCAGCGGCTCAACCTCGCCATTCCGTTCGTCGTGCTCGACGACCGCTGGCTGTCGCTCATCAAGGTCAAGCAGGAGCAGCGCGGCCTGCAGCGCTACGGCACCGAGCTCAATGCCGGGGAGGGGCTGGCGCCGCCAGCGCATTACTTCGGCGTCCCGGCGGTAGGGGTGGAGAGCGGCGCGGCGCTGGAGCGCGAGCTGGCGAAAGCGCTGCGGTCGCACGGCCCCACGGTGATCGAGGCACGCGTCGATCCTGCGCACTATTCCGAAACCGTCTACGACTGACGCACTGCTCAGCGCGCTGCGTCGGTAGAACGTAATTCAAAGGTCAGGTCGTATTGGACGGGATCAACGGGATTGCCTGAAGGCTTTCCCGATTTCATCTTGTCAATCCCGTTAATCGTGTAATTCGTGTTGAATATGTCCTGAGCGCGTTACTCGATTTTCGCCTTGGCGCGCAGGTCGGTGAGCTGCTTTTGCACGACCTGCTGTTGCACCATCTGCTGCAACTGCTGCTTGACCGTCTCGAAAGCGGGCAGCTTGGTTGCGCGCTCGTCCTCGAGCCGAATCACGTGCCAGCCGAAGTTGGTCTGAACCGGCGCGTCGGTCATCTGGCCCTTTTTCAGGTTCGCGAGCGCGTCGCCGAACGGCTTGACGTAGTTGGTCGCCGGCGACCAGTTGAGCTCTCCGCCTTTGTCCTTGGAGCCGGGGTCCTTCGATTTCTCCGCGGCGAGCTTCTCGAAGTTTGCGCCCTTCTTGATCTGCTCGATGATGGCCTTCGCTTCGTCCTCCTTCTCGACCAGGATGTGGCGCGCGTGGTATTCCTTGCCCGGCAGCTGAGGCTTGATGCGGTCATACTCCTTGCGCAGCAGCTCGTCGGTGATGGGGTTTGCCTTGAAGTAGTCCTCGAAGTAGGCATTGACCAGCACGCTCTGCCGTTCGAGCTCGATTTGCGCCGCCACGTCGGGGTTCTTGTGCAGGCCTTTCTTCACCGCCTCCTGCGCGATGATTTCCTGGTTGATGAGCGATTCGCGGATCCCCTTGCGCAGCTCAGGGGAGTCGGGCTGGCCCTGGGCGGTGCGGCTCTTCACCGCCGCGTCCAGGCGGTATTGCGGGATCGGCGTGCCGTTCACCTTGGCCGTGCTTGCCTGCGCGTGCGCGGCGGCCGGCAGCATCGCACTGCCGGCGACCACGGCCGCGAGCAGCAGGTTGAGGGTTCGGGTGGCAATCATGAGATTTTCCTCGTGGGTTGAATCGGTCAGATTTCCCCAGGCGCGTAGGCCTTGATGGCAAGCGCGTGGATTTCCTTCTGCATCAGCGGGCCGAGGGCCTCGTAGACCATGCGGTGGCGCAGCTGTAACGGCTTGCCGGCAAAACGCCGCGAGACGATGATGAGCTGGTAGTGCCCGCCGCCACCCTTCGCGCCTTCGTGGCCGACGTGTTGGGCGGACTCGTCGAGAATCTCGAGCGAATCGGGCTCGAGGCCGGCGAGGCGCCGCTCGATCTGCGTGGCGACGCTCATGCCGGCAGCACCATGCGGAACGGCTTCACGCTTACCGCGCGGTAGACGCCGGCATCGACATACGGGTCGGTATCGGCCCATGCCCTGGCGGCATCGAGGGAGTCGAATTCGGCGATCACCACGCTGCCCGTGAAGCCGGCGGGGCCGGGGTCAGGGCTGTCGAGCGCGGGGCAGGGGCCGGCAACGATGAGGCGCCCGGCGTCCTGCAGCGCCTCGAGCCGGGCAAGGTGCGCCGGGCGCGCGCCGCGCCGCTTGTCCAGTGCGCCGGGCACATCCTCGCCGATGATGACGTAGAGCATTATGTCAGGCACTCTTACTCGGGCTTCTTCTCTTCGACGTACTTGGCGAGCATCAGGGCCTGCAGCACCACGAACACGATCATCAGGCCTATGCCGCCGAAGAGCTTGAAGTTGACCCAGGCATCGGTCGAAAAGTTGTACGCGACGATGAGGTTCAACGCACCCATGCCGGCGAAGAATCCGACCCAGCTTGCCTGCAGCCTGCTCCACATCGCGTCGGGCAGGGAGACCTGACTCTCCATCATGGCGCGGATCAGGTTCTTCTTGAACAGGAGGGTCGACACGACGAGTGCCGCGCTGAACAGCCAGTAGAGCACGGTCGGCTTCCACTTGATGAAGGTCTCGTTTTGCAGGAGCAGGGTCGCGCCGCCGAACACCACGATCACCCCGAGGCCCACCCACAGCATGTTGTCGACCTTGCGGTGGCGGAGCCACACCCAGCCCACCTGCACGAACGTCGCGGCGATCGCCACCGCGGTGGCGATGTAGATACCGTAGAGCTTGAACGCCGCGAAGAACAGGACGACCGGGAAGATGTCGAAAAGAAATTTCATAGGGGCGGTATTATCGTCGCTTAGTGCCGCACTGTCCATTTGGCGAGCCGCTCGCGCATCGCCTCGCCCACGTGCGGCCCGTACACCGCTTTCTTCGACTCTCGCACCCCTTCCTCGAAAAAGGCCGGGCACTCGGCCGGAAGGGTCGCCTCGAGCCAGTCGTAGGCCTCGTCCATCAGCTCCGGGCGCTGGGTGCGGGTGGCGATGATGGCGTAGTTGAAATTGAGAACGCGCCAAGGATCGGCCGAGCCCGGGTCGGCGCGGGCGCCGTCCGCGACGCCGCCGGCGAGCTGGCGGGCAAGGCGCGCGATGGGCACCAGGCGCTCCGGTTCGTGAATGGTGTTGGCGCGGCGCGCAAGTGCATTGACCACCGGTTCGAGCACCGCGATCGGCACCTCGTGCGCGGCAAGCCACTGCGCGATCTCCAGGCCGAGGTCCTCGACCGCCGCGCGGTCGGCGTCGAGCCTGAGATGCGCCGCCCACAGCGCGAGATCGGACACGCAGTTGAGCGCATGGGTGCCGAGCTCGCTCAGCTCGTCGGCGGCGAGCCGCTTCGCGCTCTCGGGCTCGGCGAAGACGTTGAGACATTGCTCCAGCGCCTCCGCGAGGAGCGGCGGAGTCACTTCCTGTTCGGGGAAGCTGCCGGCGCGCCTGTACGCGTTGACGACATTCTTCGCGGCGGCGGCAAGCACGCGGTGTACTTCCGGGTTCATTCCTTCTCGAACTTGAGGGAAGCGGAGTTGATGCAGTAGCGCAGGCCGGTCGGCTGCGGGCCGTCCTCGAACACGTGCCCGAGGTGCGCGTCGCAGTGCCTGCAGGTGACCTCGGTGCGATGCATGAGAAAGCTGTAGTCGTCCTCGGTGGCGACGTTCCCGGCTTGCGCCGGCTGCCAGAAGCTCGGCCAGCCGGTGCCGGAGTCGAACTTGTGGTCGGAGCGGAACAGCTCCGCGCCGCAGCACACGCAGCGGTAGACGCCCTGTTCGTGGTTGTCCCAGTACTCGCCGGAGAAAGCGCGCTCGGTGCCTTTCTTGCGCGTGACCTGGAACTGCTCGGGCGTGAGTTGCTGTTTCCACTCGGCGTCCGGCTTCTCGATCTTGTCGGCCATCAGTCTCTCCATTGGAAATTAGGAAGGCGCTGGCGCGGAAAGTTCCGCTATGACAGGACCTTGCCGGGGTTCATGATGCCGTGCGGATCGAGCGCCCGCTTCACGGCGCGCATCAGCCCGATCTCGACCTCGCTCTTGTAGCGCTGCATCTCCGCGAGCTTGGCGCGACCGATGCCGTGCTCGGCGCTGAAGCTGCCCTGGTAGCGCTGGACGATGTCGTAGACCACCTCGGTCACGTCGCTCGCCTCGCGCGCCACTGCGTCGGAACGGCTGCGTCCGGGGACGAACGCATTGTAGTGCAGGTTGCCGTCGCCGAGGTGGCCGAAGCAGATGACATCGACGCCGGGAAAGCGAGCTTCGAGCGCCTGCCGCGCTTCGGTGATGAACGCCGGCACGCGGCTTACCGCGACGGAGACGTCGTGGCGGTAGAGCATGGTCGGCTCGGCGCGCGCCGCATCGGGGATGGTCTCGCGCAGCCGCCACAGCGCCTGCGCCTGCGACTGGCTTTCCGCGATCGCTACATCGGTGACGAGGCCGCGCTCGAGCGCGGCCTCGAGCGCCTGCTCCAGCTCGCTGCGCAGTGTATCGCTCTCGTGCATGTCCGCGAGGTCGGCGAGCACGTACCAGCCATGCGGCTGCGACAAGGGGTCGCGCGTGCCGGGGATGTGGCGCAGCACGAGATCGAGGCAATTGCGCGAGAGGATCTCGAATGCGGAGATGAGGTCGCCGCACTGCTGGCGGATCAGCGCGAGCAGCTCGACTGCCGCTTCAGGGGAGGGCACGGCAGCCCAGGCAGTCGCGGTGGTGCGCGGCCGCGGGAAAAGCTTGAGCACGGCGCCGGTGATGACGCCGAGCGTGCCTTCCGCGCCGACGAACAGGTGCTTCAGGTCGTAGCCGGTGTTGTCCTTGCGCAGGCTGCGCATGCCGTTCCACACGCGGCCGTCGGCCAGCACGACCTCGAGCCCGAGCACCAGGTCGCGCGTGTTGCCGTAGCGCAGCACGTTCACTCCGCCGGCGTTGGTGGAAAGATTGCCGCCGATCTGGCAGCTGCCCTCGCCGCCAAGCGAGAGCGGGAAGAGACGGTCGACCTCGAGTGCCGCCTGCTGGATGTTGGCGAGCACGCAGCCCGCCTCGACGCTGATCGTGTTGTTGAGCGCGTCGACGCCGAGTACGCGGTCCATGCGAGAGAGAGAGAGCACGACCTGGCTGCCCGCGGCGTCGGGGACCGAAGCGCCGCACATGCCGGTATTGCCGCCCTGCGGCACCAGCGGCGTGCGGGTGTCGGCGCAAATCTGCACCACCGCCGCAACCTCGCCGGTGCTGGCGGGGCGCACGACCGCCGGGGTCGCGCCACGGTAGACGCCGCGCCAGTCGACGATATACGGCTCCAGGTCGCCCGGCGCGGTGATGAGGCCCTGCGGGCCGACGGCGGCGGCGAGCCGCTCGATGACGGAGTGTGCGGTCATGATCGGTTGATTATAAATCGGAAATCGGGGAGGCCTCGACCGGAGTCGGACGACGTGCTCTTCCGGTGCGCCGTCAGGGGCACATCCACCCGCCCTTCCTTGGCGGTCTTGGCGGCACGGTTTGCGACGTCCTCAAGAAAACAGGCCGGCATCTCGTGGATGCCGGCCTGCGTGTTGACCGGAACTTTGTGAGTACCGGTGCTTGACCGTTGTTCTCGTCGTGCGAACGGGCGGCAACCCATTCGCGCCGCCAGTCTACCCTTTCCTCTCGGGGAGAGGGGCGGGGGTGAGGCTCGAGCGGCGTCGGTGCGGAGTACGCCGCCTGCTATGCAGCTGCGAGGAGCTCTCTCAATACGTAGGGAAGTATCCCGCCGTGCTGATAGTAATCGACCTCGATCGGCGTGTCGATACGCAGCGTGAGCGGCACGGTTTCCTTCTTGCCGTCTTTGCGCGTGATCGTCATCTTCACGTCCTGCATCGGCGTGATGCCTTTCTCGATGCCGGTGATGTCGATGGTTTCCGAGCCGTCGAGCTTCAACGTCTGGGCCGTGGTGCCGGACTTGAACTGCAGGGGCAGCACGCCCATGAACACCAGGTTCGCGCGGTGGATGCGCTCGAAGTTGCGCACGATGACGGCCTTCGTGCCCAGGAGCTGCGGGCCCTTGGCCGCCCAGTCGCGCGAGGAGCCCTGCCCGTACTCGTCGCCGCCGAACACCACCGTCGGCACGCCGTCCTTCTGGTACTCCATCGCCGCCTCGTAGATCGAGGTCTGCTTGCCGGAGGGATGGTGGATGGTGATGCCGCCTTCGGTGCCGGGCACCATCAGGTTCTTGATACGGATGTTGGCGAAGGTGCCGCGCATCATGACTTCATGGTTGCCGCGGCGCGCGCCGTAGGTGTTGAAATCCGCCACGCCGACGCCGTGCTCCTGCAGGTACTTGCCGGCCGGCGACGTTGCCTTGATGCCGCCCGCCGGGCTGATGTGATCGGTGGTGATTGCGTCGCCGAAGATGCCGAGCACGCGCGCGCCCTTGACGTCGCTCACCTTGCCGGGCTTCTTCGTGAACCCGTCGAAGTACGGGGGATGGCGCACATAGGTCGATTTCTCGTCCCACTGGTAGAGCGCGCCGACCGAGGCCGGAATCTCGTCCCACATCGGGTTGCCTTCGCCGAAGGCCGAAAAGAGTTTCTTGTACATCTCGGGATCCGTGGCGTACTTCATCACCGCGGCGACCTCCTGGGTCGAGGGCCAGATGTCCTTGAGATACACCGGCTTGCCGTCCTTGCCCTTGCCGATCGGGTCCTTCGACATGTCGATGTCGATGGTGCCGGCGAGGCCGAACGCGACCACCAGCGGCGGGCTCATCAGGAAGTTCGCCTTGATGTTCTGGTGGATGCGCGCCTCGAAATTGCGGTTGCCCGACAGCACGGCGGCCGCGACGACATCATTCTTGCTGACCGCTTCGTCGATGTGCGCGTCGAGCGGCCCGGAATTGCCGATACAGGTGGTGCAACCGTAGCCCGATACGTAGTAGCCGAGCTGCTCGAGGTACTTCAGCAGGTCCGCATTCTTCAGGTATTCGGTCACTGCGAGCGATCCCGGTCCGAGCGAGGTCTTCACCCGCGGATGCGGCTTGATGCCTTTCTCGACCGCTTTCTTGGCGAGCAGGCCCGCGCCGAGCAGCACGCCGGGATTCGAGGTGTTGGTGCACGAGGTGATCGCCGAAATCAGCACGTCGCCGTGCCCGATGTCCACATCCTTCTTGCTGGTCGGCACGCGCTTGCCGATTTCCTTGCCCTTGCCGTAGCCGCCGTCGGTGAACGCCTTGCCCATCAACTCGCGGTACTTGGCGCCGATGTCGGGCAGGTCCAGGCGGTCGTGCGGGCGGCGCGGCCCGGATACCGCCGGCTTGACGGTCGCGAGATCGAGCTCGACCACGGACGAGTAGTCGATGTCGCCCTTCTTCGGCATGCCGTACATGCCTTGCGCTTCGTAGTAGGCCTTGACGGCGGGCACGATGTCTCCGCGGCCGGTCATGCGCAGGAATTCGCAGGAGACGTCGTCGACCGGGAAGAAGCCGCAGGTCGCGCCGTACTCGGGGGACATGTTGCCGATGGTCGCGCGGTCGGGCAGCGGCAGCGACGCGGCGCCCTCGCCGAAGAACTCGACGAACTTGCCGACCACCTTCTTCTCGCGCAGCAGCTGCACGATCTTCAGCACGAGATCGGTGGCGGTGACGCCGTCGCCGAGCTTGCCGGTCAAGTGCACGCCGACCACGTCGGGCTCGAGGAAGTACATCGGCTGGCCGAGCATTGCCGCTTCGGCCTCGATGCCGCCCACGCCCCAGCCGAGCACGCCGAGGCCGTTGACCATCGTCGTGTGCGAGTCGATGCCGACCAGGCTGTCGAAATAGTACATGTCATCCTTGTGCCAGACGACCTGGGACACGTACTCGAGATTGATCTGGTGGCAGATGCCGTTGCCCGGCGGAATGATCTGGAAAGTGTTGAACGCCTGCGCGCTCCACTTCAGAAACTGGTAACGCTCGCGGTTGCGCTTGAACTCGATTTCCATGTTCTTTTTCAGCGCATCCTTCGAGCCGTAGTGGTCGATCTGCACCGAGTGGTCCATGATCAGGTGCGCGGGGCAGAGCGGCTCGATGATCTCGGGGTCGGCGCCCATTTTCCTCGCCGCTTCGCGCATCGCCGCGAAATCCACCACCAGCGGCACGCCCGTCATGTCCTGCAGCAGCACGCGCGCCACGACGATCGGCACCTCGTCCTTGCGCTCGGCCTTGGGCTTCCATCCGGCGAGGCTCTTGACGTGGGCTTCGGTGATCTTCTTGCCGTCGAAGTTTCGCAGTGCGGACTCGAGCACGACGCGCAGGCTGATCGGCAAGCGCGAAATCTTGCCCAGGCCGGCCTTCTCCAGTGCCGGCAGCGAGTGGTATTTCCCGGTCTTGTTGCCGAACTTGAACTGTTGCAGGGTGTTATACGGGTTGCTCATTCTGGCTCCTGGAGGGTGTCGGGTGCCGCGTGGCGTGCGGCGGTATCTGAGTGCGCTTTCGGTCGCTGTGCGTTGTCGCCCGCGACGTGCGGGCAAGGCGGGCAGGGAGTCCGGACAGCCTGCGAAATTAACTGATCATGTTGCGCTGTGTCAAGGGTGGGAAACCGAGTCCGCATGCTGGGAATCGCGTGCCCGCAAGTTCCGCGCGCGATCTGGAATTACCGTGTTTCCCGCAGCGGGATAGTTGGCGCCGCGGCCTGTGGTCTCGCGATGTGGCGGCGGACGGCGCGCACCGGTCGAGCGCGTTGCGATCGGGGCCAGTGGGCGAACCCGACGGCAGACAGGGCTTTGAATCTTGGGTAAGATGGAGCGCGCCCGATGTCGAGCAGACGCGTTTCCCGGCGTCGCGGGTAACTGCGTGAAACACGACTTCACAGATAATTAAGGCGGCGCACGGCAGCCTTGTGCGACAGGAGGATCCGACCCGTGATGGCTGACCGAGTCATACTCGTTCTTATCGTCTTGCTGGCGGCAGTGTATTTCTACGCTACGGCGCAGATCCCGTCGCTCGAGATCGGCGACCCTCTCGGTCCCAAGGCCTTTCCCCGGTTGCTCGGCATCGCGCTGCTCGTCACCGGCGCCATGCTGTTGGTCGAAATCTTGCGCGCACGGCGCGTGAAGAAAGTACCAGTCGAGAAGCCGGCATCGGTTGACCATTCCCATCTCCCGGTCATAGCCGCGGTCGTGGCGTTCTCTGCCGTCTACCTGGCGGTGTTTGAATGGCTCGGTTACGTGCTGGCGACCGCGCCGTATCTCCTGGGGTTGATGGCGTATTTTCACCGCGGCAAATGGTTGTCGAACATATTGACGTCAGTACTGTTCTCCGTGCTGAGCTATGTGTTGTTCACCCGGGTGCTCGAGGTCAGCCTCGCCCGCGGCATCCTGCCGTTCTGAGCGAGGCCGCGCATGGAAGCCCTCCCTCACATCCTCAACGGCTTCACGGTCGCGCTGCAGCCGATCAACCTCTGGTACACGTTCGTGGGTGTGTTCCTGGGCACGATCATCGGCATCCTGCCAGGGATCGGGCCGTCCGCGACCATCGCGCTGCTGATCCCGATCACCTTCGGCATGGATGCGACCTCGGCGCTGATCATGATGGCGGGCGTGTTCTACGGCGCCAAGTACGGCGGCTCGACCACCTCGATCCTGATCCGGACGCCCGGCGAGGCCTCGTCGGTCATGACCTCGATCGACGGCTACGAGATGGCGAAAAAGGGACGGGCCGGGGCCGCGCTTGCGGTGTCCGCGATAGGTTCGTTCATCGCCGGCACGCTGGGCGTCATCGGGCTCACGGTGTTCGCCATACCGCTCACCTCGATGGCGCTCAAGTTCGGCCCGGCCGAGTACTTCATGCTCATGCTGTTTGCCATGACCGCGGTGGCCTCGCTCGCCGGCAAGTCCCCCGCCAAGGGCATGCTGTCCACGGTCCTCGGCCTGATGCTGGCGACCATCGGCATCGATCTCCAGAGCGGGCAGCCGCGTTACACCATGGGCATCGCCGAGTTTCAGGACGGCGTCGGTTTCATCGTCGTGATCGTCGGCCTGTTCGCGCTGGCGGAAGTCTTTCGCGGCATGGAGGGCATTTTCCAGGGCACCGCGCCGGAGCAGATCAAGATTTCGGGCAAGCTGTGGCTCACCCGCGAGGAGTGGCGGCGTTCGATCGGGCCGATCTGGCGCGGCAGCCTCATCGGCTTCGTGATCGGCGTGCTGCCGGGGGCGGGCGGCACCATCGCGTCGATCATGTCGTATACGACGGAGAAGCGCCTTTCGAAGAACCCGGACGAGTTCGGCCAGGGAGCGATCGAGGGCGTTGCAGGGCCGGAATCGGCCAACAACTCGGATACCGCCGGCGCGATGGTGCCGCTGCTCACGCTCGGCATCCCCGGTGGCGGCGCCACGGCAGTGATGCTCGGCGCCTTCATCATGTACGGCATCCAGCCGGGCCCGCTCCTGTTCCAGAACCGGCCCGACCTCGTCTGGGGCCTGATCGACAGCATGTACATCGGCAATGTCATGCTGCTTATCCTCAATCTGCCGCTGATCGGGCTGTTCGTGCGATTGCTCTATATCCCGAGCGGGATCCTCTATCCGCTCATCGTGGCGATTTCGGTGATCGGAATATACGCCGGAAACGGCAGCATGCTCGATCTCTACCTGCTGCTGTTCTTTGGCGTGGTCGGATACGCTTTCGACAAAGTCGACATACCGGTTGCCCCGCTGGTGCTGTCGCTGGTGCTGGGCGGCATGATGGAGCAGTCGTTCCGGCAGGCGATGACGATTTCCGGCGGCAACACGTCGATATTCGTGGGCAGCACGATCACCGTCACGCTGCTGGTGATGTCGGTGATCTCGATCGTGCTGCCGTTCCTGCTGCCGCGACTGAAGGCGCTCAAGCGGTCGGAGGACGCAGCGTAGCAAAGCTGCCGCGGCGTCATTCGTTTCGGAGCAGACAAGGTGCAGAAGGTTACCCTCATTCCGGGCGACGGCATCGGCCCCGAGGTCACGCGCGCGGCGCGTGAAATCGTGGCCGCTTCGGGCGCCGCGCTGGAGTTCGATGAAGTGCTGATCGGGCAGCGCGCGGAGCGCGAGGCCGGCACGCCGCTGCCGGCATCGGTGTTCGACTCGATCGCCAGGACCCGGCTCGCGCTCAAAGGGCCGACCCAGACGCCGTTCGGCGGCGACTACCGCATTCATATCGAGCGCAAGGACGCCACGGGGAGCATCGATCAGCGCAGCTATCCCAGCATCGCCATCGCGCTGCGCAAGGAGCTCGCGCTCTATATCAACGTGCGCCCGGTCAAGAATTACCCCGGCGTCGCGTCGCGGTTCGAGCGCGTCGACCTGCTGATCTTCCGCGAGAACAGCGAGGATCTCTATACCGGGATGGAGCGCATGATCGACGAGGGCACGGCCGAGGCGATCAAGATCATCTCGCTCCGCGCGAGCGAGCGTGCTGCGCGCTTCGCTCTGGACTACATGAGAAAGTTGAAGCGCAAGCGGCTTACCGTCGTGCACAAGGCCAACGTGATGAAAATGACCGACGGCTTGTTCCTCAAGACGGCAATGGAAACGGGCAAGGACTATCCCGACATCGCGGTCGACCAGCGCGTGGTCGACGCGCTGTGCATGGAACTGGTGATGCGGCCCGAAACCTACGACGGGCTGTTGCTGCCCAATCTTTACGGCGACATCGTGTCCGACCTGGCCGCCGGGCTGGTCGGCGGCCTCGGCGTCGCGCCGGGGGCGAACATCGGTACCGAGTGCGCGATGTTCGAGGCGGTGCACGGCACCGCGCCCGATATCGCGGGCAAGGACGTCGCCAATCCGATGGCGATGATTCTTTCCGCCGTGATGCTGCTGCGCTACATCGGCGAGGCCGGGGCCGCGGACCGTATCGAGGCGGCGCTGACCGCCGTGCTGGCGGAGAAGAAGCATGTCACGCGCGATCTCGGCGGCGAAGCGGGGACGCGGCGCATGACCGAAGCGATCGTCGGGAAGCTGAGCGCGTGACCCGTGATTCATGACAGCCTGACCATCGGGGTCTTGCCATTTGCAAGTCACCGGTCACGAGTCATGTCGGTGATACCCGGGAGCGAGATTGATGACTGACGCAACGAGTCCCGCGCTGCTGGTCGAACGCGAGGACAAGATCCTGACCATCACCTTGAACCGCCCGGAGACCCACAACCGGTGGAACCGCGAGATGCTGCTCGCGTTCGAGCCGGTGGTGGATGCGCTGCATAAGGATGACGAAGCGCACGTCGTCATCCTCAAGGCCGCGGGCGGAGAGTATTTCTCGTGGGGCGCATTCGATCCCGCCATCCGCGGCGCGATGGACAAGAACGAAATCGTGGAGATGGTGCTGCGCGGTTCGCGGCTGCGCGATTCGCTCGAGGTCGTGCCGCAGCTCACGATCTGCGCGATCAACGGCAAGGCGCGCGGCAACGGCGTCGAGCTCTCGCTCGCCTGTGACATGCGCTTCGTGTCCGATCGTTCCACGATCGAGTTCCCGGAGGCGGACATGGGCGGCATCCCGGGCGGGGGCGGGCCGGCGCGGCTGCCCGCGGTCGTGGGGCACGCCCGGGCGCTCGACCTGCTGTGCAGCGGGCGCGAGGTGGGCGCCGAGGAGATGGTGCGGATCGGCTTTGCGCTCGCGGCCTTTCCGCATGAGCGGGTGATCGACGAGGTGATGAACTACGCACGCGTCATCGCTTCGAAGGGCCCGATCGCGGTGCGCGGCGCGAAGAAGATCTCTTTTACGCGCCTTGCGCCGGGGCTGCGCGAGGCGCGCCAGGTCTCCGACCAGCTGCGCTCCAGGCTCGAATGGACGCATGACGTGGACGAGGCGATCAGGGCGCACAAGGAGGGGCGAAAGCCCCGGTTTACCGGACGGTAAGAGGCGGGTTGCGACGCGTGACGGGCAACACGCGGCTGGTTATGGCGTCACGAGCCGCGAGTCACGCATTTCCGTCGATCTTAATTTTGCGGTGCAAGGAAAAATGGGCAAGAAAATAGCGGTGGTTGGAGCAGGGGCGATCGGCGGCTATGCCGGCGGCCACATGACCCGCGCCGGTCATGACGTGACGCTGATCGACGCGTGGCCCGAGCATGTCGAGTACATGCGCAGGCACGGGCTGCACCTTTCCGGCCTTACCGCGGCCGAGAGCCACACGATCAAGGTCAGGGCCATGCACGTGTGCGACGTGCAGGATCTGATCAAGGATCGCCCGGTCGATATCGCGTTCATCTGCGTGAAGTCGTACGACACCGAGTGGGCGGCGCATCTCATCAAGCCCTATCTCGCCCCGGACGGCTTTGTCGTGTCGCTGCAGAACTGCATCAACGAGGAGCGCATCGCGGCGATCGTCGGCTGGGGCAGGACGCTGGGCTGCATCGCGAGCCTGGTCGCCGCCGAGCTCTACCAGGCGGGACACGTCAAGCGCACGGTGCCGCTGGGCGGGGAGCGGCACACGGTGTTCCGCGTGGGGGAGGTGCACGGCCGGGTGAGCCCGCGCGCCGCGGAGGTCGCCGACCTGCTGCGCGCCGCGGACAGCGCCAAGGTCACGACCAATCTGTGGGGTGAGCGCTGGTCGAAACTGGTGGTGAACTCGATGCGCAACGGGCTGTCCGCGGCTTCGGGGCTCAACGGCAACGCGCGCGACCTGGCCGAGGGCCCGCGCTGGCTGTCGATCCGGCTCGGCTCCGAGGCGGTTCGCGTCGGGCAGGCGCTCGGCTTCCAGCTCGAGAAGATGCTGGGCATGGAGGCGGAGACCCTGGCCCGCGCGGGGGAAGGCAACCGCGACGCGCTGGCCGAGATTGTCGATATACTGGTCGAGGCCGCGAAGAAGCGCTCCGACGAGCAGCGCCCGTCGATGGCGCAGGACATCGCCAAGGGACGGCGCACCGAGACCGACTTCATCAACGGCTTCGTGGCCGCAAAGGGCGACGAGATCGGCGTGCCGGCGCGCACCCACGCGGGGATGAACGAAGTCGTGCGGCGCGTCGAGCGCGGAGAGATCAAGGCGAGCCCGGAGAACATTCGCGGTCTCTAATTGGTGACGAGTGACGAGTGACGAGTGACGAGTGACGAGTGACGAGTGACGAGTGACCAGAAGGGCGTGAGGCAGAAGGCGTGAAGGAGAGCGCGTGAGCGGGAATACGCTGTTCGACAAGATCTGGGGGCGCCACGTGATTGCCGAGGAGCAGGGCGAAATATTGCTCTACGTCGACCGCGCGCTGATCCACGAGGGTTCGTCGCACGCTTTTGCCCAGCTCGACGCGCGCGCCCGCAAAGTGGCCCGCCCACATCAGGTCTTCGCGCACACCGACCATTATGTCCCGACCAGCGGGCGCGATAAAGGGGTGGACGGCATCGCCAACCCCGAAATCCGCAACATGGTGTTGAAGCTGACCGCCAATGCGCAACGGCATGGTGTGACGCTGTTCGGCATCGACGATCCGCGGCAGGGGATCCTGCACATCGTGCCGCCCGAGCAGGGCATCACGCAGCCGGGGCTGGTCATTGCGGGCGCGGACTCGCACACCTCGACCCACGGCGCCTTCGGCTGCCTTGCCTTCGGCATCGGCGCATCCGAGATGATGCACGTCATGGCGACGCAGACGATCTGGCAGCGCAAGCCGAAGACGATGCTGATCCGGATCGACGGGACGCTCGGGTTCGGCGTTTGCGCGAAGGACGTGATTCTCGCCATCATCGGCAGAATCGGGGCGGGCGGCGGCACCGGATACGTGATCCAGTACGCTGGCTCGACCATCGCCGGCATGACCATGGAAGCGCGCATGACGGTCTGCAATATGTCGATCGAGGCCGGCGCGCGCGCCGGCATGGTCGCGCCTGATGCGACGACTTACGCGTACATGGAAGGCCGGCCGTATGCGCCGAAGGGCGCGGTGTGGGAGGCGGCGCTCGCCTTCTGGCAGTCGCTGCCGAGCGACGGCGATGCCGATTTCGACCGCGAAGTGGCGCTCGACGGCGCCGCGATCGCGCCGATGGTCACCTGGGGCACGAGCCCCGAGCACGCGCTGCCGGTGACCGGCGCCGTGCCGGACCCGGCAAGGGCGCCGGACGAGGCCAAGCGCGCGGAAATCGCCGCCGCGCTCGAATACATGGGGCTCAGGCCCGGCACGGGGCTCGCGGATATCGCGGTCGACCGCGTGTTCATCGGCTCGTGCACCAATTCCCGGATCGAGGACATCCGGGCGGCGGCGGCAATCGCGCGCCTGGGCAAGGCGAAGGTGCCGGCGTGGGTGGTGCCGGGCTCGCAGACGGTGAAGCGGCAGGCCGAGCGGGAGGGCCTTGACCGGGTGTTCCGCGACGCCGGGTTCGAATGGCGCGAGCCGGGCTGCTCCATGTGCACCGCGATCAACGGCGATCAGCTCAAGCCCGGGGAGCGCTGCGCGTCGACCTCGAACCGCAATTTCCGCGGCCGCCAGGGCACCGGCGGGCGCACGCATCTTGTGAGCCCGGCGATGGCCGCCGCCGCGGCGCTGCGCGGTCATCTGACGGACGTGCGCGAGCTCTTGAAGTAAGGCCAAAACAATGAACCGCCAAGACCGCCAATAAGAGCGAAACTCAAATTGAACTGCCAAGACGCCAATACTGCCAAGAGAACCCGGGAGACAAAACTTCGGCTGCGACAGTTCGGCGCGTAACGGCAGGTCCCGACGCATGCACCGCGTTGATTGACGCGTGCGGAGCGCATGGAGCGAGAGCATCAGATTTTCAGAAGAAACGATTTCATTTTGCCTTTCTTGGCGGTCTTGGCGTCTTGGCGGTTCAATAGCCTTTGAGGTTTTCATGGAACCCTTCACGAAGCTGACAGCGATAGCGGCGCCGATCGACGAGCCCAACGTCGACACCAACCAGCTCTGCCCGACACGCTTCAACAAGGTGCCGCGCGGGCCGAAGCACGCCGAGATCCTGTTCCACGATCAGCGCTTCAATGCCGACGGCAGCCAAAAGGATTTCATTCTCAATCGCAAGCCCTGCGACCAGGCGAAAATCATCGTCGCCGACCGCAACTGGGGCTGCGGCTCCTCGCGCGAAACGGCGGTCTACTCCCTCTACGAGTTCGGCATCCGCTGCGTGATTGCATCGAGCTTCGGGGACATCCACTCGAGCAACTGCATGAAGAACGGGCTGCTGCCGGTCGTTCTGCGGCAGGACGAGGTGGTGGCAATCCGCCATCAGCTGCACGAAAAGCCGGGCGCCGAGATCAGCGTCGATCTGGCCGCGCAGACGGTCACCGACCCGGCCGGAAAGGTTTACCGGTTCGACATTCACCCGGTGCGCAAGAAATGCCTGCTCGAGGGTCTCGACGACATCGCGCGCACGCAGCACTACGCGGAGCGGATCGAGGGATTCGAGGAGGCGTACTACGAAGAGCAGCCCTGGCTGCGTCCGCTGTCCAATTGACGCTGCCGCCCGACGGGCGCGGGCGGCATGCAATCGAACTGAAGAAGGGGAGGAACAACATGAAGATCACGGACGACTCGCTGTGCCGCGCGCTGAGTGTGGGGCTTGTCTGCATTCTTGGAGCGGTGTGGCCCCTGCCGCGGGCATGGGCGTGGCAGCCGGAGAAGAATGTCGAGATCGTCATCAACACCGCGCCCGGCAGCGGTCAGGATGCGACCGGCCGAACCATACAGAAAATCCTGCAGGACGCCCGCCTGGTTCAGCCCTCGATCATCGTCGTGAACAAGCCCGGCGGCGGCGGCGCGATCGCCTATGGTTATCTCAATCAGAACGCCGGCAACGGCCATTTTCTGGCGATCGCCTCGAAGAGCCTGCTCACCAACCACATCATGGGCAGGACGCCGGTCACCTACACCAGCCTGACCCCCATGGCGATCCTGTTCGAGGAGTACATCGCGGTCGCCGTCAAGGCCGATTCCCCGATCAAGAACGGCCGCGACTTGATCGAGCGGGTGAAGAACGATGCGGGATCAGTGAGCTTCGGCGTCGCCACCAGCCTCGGCAACCCCAATCACCAGGGCGTGGCCATGGCGTTGAAGGGCGCGGGCGTGGACCTGCGCAAGACCCGGACCGTGGTGTTCCAGTCGGGGGGCAACGCGATCACCGCGCTGCTCGGCGGTCACGTCGACGTGGTGCCCGGATCGGTGGGCCTGATGCAGACGCACGTGAACGCCGGCAACGTTCGGCTGGTTGCGATCGCCGCGCCGCAGCGTCTCGGCGGCATGTTCGCCCAGACGCCCACCTGGCGGGAACAGGGTGCCAACGCCGTCGTATCGAACTGGCGCGGCATGGTTGGTCCCGGCGGAATGACGCCGGCGCAAGTCGAATTCTGGGACAACGCGATCCGTGGCCTGACCCGGACCGAGGCGTGGAAAAAGGAAATCGCCGCGCGCAACTGGGACGACGAATACAAATCGAGCGCGGAGACGCGTAAGTACATGGATGCGGAATACGCCGAGCTCAAAGGCTTCCTGACGGAGCTCGAGTTGGCCAAGACGAAGTAGCGCGGCTGGCCGGCCTACTCGAACCCGTAGAGCCGCGCCGGGTTGTCGACAAGGATCTTGCGGCGCAGCGCGGCGTCGGGGGTCCAGGCGTTCAGGATATCGAGCAGGTGCCCGTCGTCGGGCATATCCTGCTCGAGCCGCGGGTGGGGCCAGTCGCTGCCCCAGACGATCTGGTCCGGATTGATCCGCGCCAGCGCCTCGTGGAACGGGCGCGCATCGGGGTAGTCGGGATAGCGCTTCGAGATGCGGTAGGCGCCCGAGACCTTGACCCAGATCCGACCCTCCCCGAGCAGCTTCAGCAGCAGCTGGAAACCGGGCTGCTCGATGCCGGCCGCCGCGTCGACGTTGCCCATGTGGTCGATCACGATCGGCAGCTTCCAGCCCGCAAAGTACGGCACTGCCTGCGCGAGATGGGCCGCGTCCATCATGAACTGCACGTGCAGGCCGAGCGCCGCCATGCGCGGGGCGAGCGCCTTGAAGCTCTCCAGGCCGAGGGCGCTGAAGCCTTTGCCGTGCGGCATGTGGTGGAAGCGCAGGGCGCGCACCCCGGCGCCGGCGAAGCGCGTGAGCTCGGCATCCGTGATCGAGTCCTTGACGATGGTGACCGCGCGCAGCCGGCGCGGCTCGCGCGCGAGCGCGTCGAGCACAACGGAATTGTCGGTGCCGTGCGGATTGCCCTGCACGATGACGCCGCGCTCGAACCCCAGGGTCTTGTGCATGCCAAGCAGCGCCTCGAGCGGCGCGTCCTGCGGCGTGTAGCCGCGCTCCGGTGCGAACGGAAACTTCGCCGCCGGGCCGAACAGGTGGAAATGGGTGTCGCACGCGCCGGCGGGCGTTGGCAGCGCCGGTTTGCTCGCGCGCGGAAGCGGCGGCAAGCAGGGCAGGTCCACTCTTGTGTCTCCGGGTAGTTGTGTGCGTATGGTAAACAATCGCCGGTGCTGCGACAAAGACACGGCAGGCCTGTGCCAGGCGCATGGCGCGGCGCGATGCTGCGGGAAAATCGCTGCACGCCTTGTATAATAACCGTCCGCAGCGGCAGATTTCCCGGCAACCAAGGAAGATTCCCGATGATCCCCTCCAGACGTCTCGACTATTCCGCCATTATCGATCGTCCACCGCTGAAGCCGCCGCGAGGCGTACGCCTCATCGTCTGGCCGGTCATCAACGTCGAGGTGTGGGACATCAATCGCCCGATGCCGCGGCAGGTGCTGCCGCCGCCGACGCATGTCACGCGCCTTCCCGATTTTGCCCACTGGGCGTGGCACGAATACGGCATGCGCGTCGGATTCTGGCGGATCAAGGAGGCGCTCGACGACCTCGGCATCAAGGCGTCGCTGTTCACCAACGCGCGGGTGTGCACCGATTACCGGCGCGTCGCGGAGGCGTCGCTCGAGGCCGGCTGGGAATTCGTCGGCCACTCATACGACCAGAAACCAATCCATGCCGAGGCCGACCAGCGGGCAATGATCCAGCGGACGGTGAAGGTCATCAAGGACTTCACCGGCAAGGCGCCGGTCGGCTGGCTCGGGCCGGGGCTTACCGAGACGCTCTACACGCCGGACTACCTGGCCGAGGCCGGCATCAGGTACATCGCCGACTGGATCATCGACGACGAGCCGTGCGAGATCCGTACCGCGCACGGCCCGGTGGTCGCGATGCCGTACTCGGTCGAGTGCAACGACATACCGATGATGATGGTGCAGCATCATGCGGCGGCCGAGTTCGTGACGCGCTGCCGGGACCAGTTCGATCGCCTCTACGAGGAATCCAAGGAGCGCGTGAAGGTGATGGCGATCGCGGTCCATCCCTACATCTCGGGCGTGCCGCAGCGGATCCGGTATTTCGAGGAAGTGTTCGGGTACCTCAGGAAGCAGAAGGGCGTCGTGTTCTGGACCGGCGAGCAGATCCTCAACTGGTACCAGGCGAGCGGCAAGCCGGCCGGCACGGCGCGCCGCAGGCGCTGACACCGTAGTTCAACTTTTTGCGGAGTGTGGAATGAAATTGCTGACTTTCGCCATCGACGGCAAGTCGCGGCCGGGCGTCCTGAAGGGCGAGCGCGTGATCGATCTCGAGGCGGCGGGCCTGCCGGTGGGCGAGAATGGCGACCTGCTCGGCGTTATTCGCGGCGGCGAAGCGGCGCTGGAGCGGGTCAAGGAAGCGCTGGAATCGGGGAGCGCGCGCTCATACAAGCTCGCGGACGTGGCGGTGCTCGCGCCGGTGATCGCGCCGTCCAAGATCGTCGGCGTGGGCCTGAACTACCTCGATCACTGCAAGGAAGCCAGTTTGCCGGTGCCGACCGAGCCGGTGCTGTTCGGCAAGTTCCCCAATTCGGTCACCGGGCCGTACGACGACCTGACGTGGCCGCTCGAGGTGACCCGGGAGGTTGATTATGAAGTCGAGCTCGGCGTGGTCATCGGCAAGCGGGGCCGCAATATCCGGGAGGCGGAGGCATTCGAGTACGTGCTGGGATACACGGTGGTGAGCGACGTCTCGGCGCGCGATCTGCAGTTCGCCAATGCCAATCAATGGGGGCGCGGCAAGTCGCTCGACACGTTCTGCCCGTACGGGCCGTACATCGTCACCCGCGACGAGATCACCGACCCGCATGACCTGGACATCCAGTGCGTGCTCAACGGCGATGTCATGCAGAGCTCGAACACCAGGAACCTGATATTCAGGATCCCGCAGATCATCGCCTACATCTCGCAGGGCACGACCCTGATGCCGGGCGACCTGATCCCGACCGGGACGCCTTTCGGCGTCGGTTTTTCGCGCACGCCCCCGGTGTTTCTGAAAGACGGGGACGAATGCGTGTGCGAGGTGAGCGGGATCGGGGCGATCAAGAACCGGGTGCGCCTGAGCTGACGGCCGGCGCCCGGCGCGCGCCCCGGACCGCAGTTCCGGCGGCAGGGGTCGAAAAAAACCGGGTCCCGATTGCGGGACCCGGTCGGTTTGGATTGCCCGGCGCCGGCTGGGGCCGCTGACGGCGGCCCCGACCTGGCCTACGCTGCGGCGCGTTGACCGAGGACGTCTTCCGCGATCTTGCGGAATTCGCTTTCGGTGAGCAGCTTCTTGGTTTTCAGCGAATAGGCCTTGACCGCCGCGGTCATCTTCGTTGCCTCCTCGTCGCTTGCTTCGAAGCCGAGCGTCTCGAGCCAAATCTTGACCGAGTCGATGCCGCTGCCTTTGCCCATGACGATCTCGGCGGGCGGCTGGCCCACGGCGGTCCATCGCACCGGGAAGAGCTCGGTGGCGTATTTCTCGCCGCAGTTCTTGAACCAGCTCGCGATGATGCCGGACTCGATCTGGTAGAGCTGTTTGCCGACGACCGGCTTGTTGGTCGGCACGACGACGCCGGTGAGCTTCTCCACCAGATTGGCGAGCGGAGTGAGCTTGGTGTAGTCAAGCCCGACGTCCACGCCGTACATCGTGAGCAGCGCCATGACCGTTTCTTCCATCGGTGTGTTGCCGGCGCGCTCGCCGACGCCCAGCACGGTCGTGTGCAGCACCTCAACGCCTTCTGCGGCCGCCATGATGGTGTTTGCGACGCCCATGCCGAAATCCTGATGGAAGTGCGCTTCGAGGCGCTTTTTGATGCGCTTCTTGACCTCGCGGACGAAGTACGGCATCGCGTGCGGCGAGACGACTCCGAACGTGTCCACCAGGGCCAGCGCGTCCATATGCCCCTCGGTGGCGACGCGCTCGATCAGGTTCAACACCCAGTTCATCTCGGAGCGCGAGAAGTCGATCGGGAAGAACACGACCTCGAGCCCGTTGTCGCGCGCGAACTTGGTGGCCTCGATCGAGGTCTCGATCGCCTTCTCCATCGGCCACTTGTAGGCGAGGTCGACCATATGCTGGCTGGACGGGATCTCCATCACCACGCCGTTGACACCGGTGTCGATCGCGCGCTGAACGTCCTCTTTCATGCAGCGCGAAAAGGCGAAGATCTGCGGGCCGAGATTGCGCTTGGCAATCGCCTTGATCGCCTCGGCGTCGGAGGGCGAGACGATCGGCATGCCGGCCTCGATGCGATGCACGCCGGCTTCCGCCAGGCCCTCGGCGATGCGGATCTTGTCATCCTTGCTCAGAATGACGCCGGTCTGCTGCTCCCCGTCGCGCAGCGTGATGTCGTGGATCTTGATCTGCTTGGCGAACTTAAAATCCTTGCGCACTTCGTCCGCGTAATTCCACGGGCTCACATACCAATTGTCTGTCTTCCAGGGTTCTTTGGTCATCTGGGTGCTCCTTGAGGTTGATTGGAAGCGAACTGATTCTTGAAAAATCGCGCAGTCGGACAAACGGCGCGAGGTGGTTTTCCGGGGCGCAAAGGCCGTGCCGCCGCAAGACACGATTTCACCGGCAATTATGAGCCCAAGCAGCCCGGTTTTCAAGCTGTCGTGATGCGTTCTCCGGTCTTTCCAGCAGCGGCTTTGGTGCCGCACGCACACGATGACGAACGCGCTTGAGACACAGGAACCGGCGCGCTTTCGCCTAATCGAGGAATGCGAACAGTTCCGGGTCGAGTTCCCGGCGGTACTTCGCCAGCACCGGCTCCACCGCGGCAAGAAATGCCGCGCGTTCCGCGTCGGTCAGGCGGACGATTGCGTTATCACGCAGGTCGAGCTTCGCCAGTATCGCTTCGTCTTCGGCTGCCGCGAGGCGCCGCTGGAAGACGGTCGCCTCGCGCGCGGCCTGATCCACGGCGGCCTGCACCTCGCGTGGCCAGCCTGAGTAGTGCGCAGCGTTGCAGATCATCGCGCTCGCACCGAAGAAGTGGCCGGTCAGCGTGATGTGGCGGTGGTGCCGGTGCACATTGAAGTTGTAGATGTTGGTGAGCGGGTTGTCCTGCGCCTGAAAATGGTCGGTCGCGATCTTTTCCACGAATTCCTTGATGTCGGCGGCCACGGGCTCGAAGCCGAGAGCGCGCAGCGCCTCGCCGTGCAGCGCGCTCATCTGCGTGCGGATGCGGATACCGCGGCAGTCCTGCGGCCGCCGGATCGGGCGCACCTTGTTGGTGAGGTGCCGAAAGCCGTTGTCCCAGAAGCCAAGCAGCCGGAAAGGCGTGGCCTCGTGCATGCGGCGGCGGAAGCGCTCGCCCAGCCCGCCGTCGAGCGCGCGAAAGAGCGAAGCGCGGTCGCGCACCACGAACGGCAGCTCGAGCAGCTTCAGCTCCGGCACCGCGTCGGTGAAGCGCACGGTCGAGATGTAGCACATCGTGAGCTCGCCGCTCGCCACCATGCGCGGCAGGTCGCCCGAGCCGTGCCCGAGCGCCAGCACGTCGCCGATCAGCTCGAAATCGATGCGTTCGCCGAGCGCCGCTTTCAGGCGCTCGCCGAACCGCGCCGCCGCGCGGTTGTGGATCGACGCTGGTTTCTGATAGCCGCCGAGGCGGATGGTGACGCGTTGCATGAGGCGAACCGGGTCGTTGTAGACGGCAGGGCCGGTATGCTACCGGATTCGCGCGCGTCTACGAAAGCGCGCCGCGCCGAGCCCCAGGTCAGCGCGATGCTGCGGGTGCGGTGCGGGTCGCCGCGCCGGAAGCCCGGGCAGGCGCGTCGTCGTCGGCCGGCAACGCGGCATGCGCGAGGCGGCCTGCTTCCTGCATCAGCCAGTCGTGCAGCGCCTTTACGGCGGGCACCTCCATGCTGCGCTCGGGGTAGACGAAATAGCAGGCGAGCTCGTCCTGGAGCGTCGGGCCGAACGGGACGATCAGCTGTCCGGCGGCAAGCTCGTTCACGATCAGAAACCGCGGCAGCACGGCGGCGCCGAGCCCCGAGACTGTCGCCTGCGCCGTCATCGAGAAAAGGTCGAAACGCGGGCCCGCTGCGGTGTCGAGCACGATCCCCGCGGCGCGTGCCCAGTTGCGCCACGCGTTGGGCCGCGTGCTCTGGTGCAGCAGCGTGACCGCGCGCAGGTCTTCGGGCCGCGCCAGCCGCTCGCGCAGGGCTGCGCCGCAGACCACCACCATTTCCTCGCCCAGCAGATACTCGCAGCGCGCGCCCGGCCAGTCCGGTCGGCCGTAGTGGATGGCGGCGTCGAGATCGGTGTCGGCGAAATCGAAGCGTTCCAGTCGGCTCACCAGGTTGATGGTGATCTCGGGGTGCTCGCGGCTCAGCTCGGGCAGCCTGGGGATCAGCCACTTGGTGGCGTACGGCGGCACGGCGCCGATCTTCAACTGGGCGCCGCCGGCGAGCCCGGGACCGATCTCGGCGAGCACGGACTCGATCGTGTGCAGGGCCGGGGCGACGCCCTCGAGCAGGCGCCGGCCGGCGTCGGTCAGCTCGAGCCGCTGGCGGATTCGCTTGAACAGCGCAGCGCCCAGCGATTTCTCAAGCGCGATCACCTGATGGCTGACCGCGCTCTGGGTAACGTGCAACTCCTTGGCTGCCTGGGTAAAGCTCAACCGGCGAGCGGCCGCCTCGAACGCGACCAGGGCAAAAGTGGATGGAATCCGCCGGCGCATATCATGAAAAAAACTAATGAAGTTATCAATATACGTCGGTTGCCAGCGCTCCACAAGAAAACTAGGATTCCCAAAAGAATTCAAAGCACAACGATGAGGAACGGCGCGGCCAGCCGGGGCGCTGATGGCCTGCCACTGACGCATCCCGCAGCGGCAACGCCTTGAGTCCCGGCATAATTTGCATGGTCCGCGTCGGGCCACCCGTCAACGAAGGGGGAGGAAATCATGAAAGCGTCGCCGGTGCTGCAATTGTTTCTGGTTGCTTTGTTCGGCTGCGGCGCAGCCGCGCAGGCCGTAGCGCAAGCATTTCCCACCAAGCCGATCCGCGTGATCAATCCGGCCTCGCCGGGCGGCAACAGCGACATCATCTTCCGCCTGTTGCAGCCCAAGATGAGCGAGGTGCTGGGCCAGCAGTTCGTCATGGACTACCGCCCCGGCGCCGGCGCGACGATCGGCGGCGAAATCATCGCGCGGAGCGCGCCCGACGGTTACACGACCGGCGTCGTTGCGGCAAGCTTCGTGATCAACCCGTCGATGATCAAGAAGCTGCCGTACAATACCGCGCGGGACTTCATGGGGCTCGGCGTGATCGCGGACGTGCCGTCGGGACTGGTGGTGCACCCTTCGCTGCCGGTGAAGGACGTCAAGCAGCTCATCGCGCTGGCGAAAAAGCGTCCCGGCGAGATTTTCTATTCCACCTCGGGGCGGGGCACGGTCGGCCATCTCGCCGCTGAACTGTTGAATTCCATGGCCAAGATCAAGCTGGAGCACGTGCCGTACAAGGGCGCGGGTCCGGCGGTGATCGAGCTGATCGCCGGGCAGGTGCAGCTGCAGTTCGCGAGCCTGCCGCTGCTGTTCGGGCACGTGCGCAGCGGCAAGCTGCGCATGATCGCGCAGACCGGCGAAACGCGTTCCGAGTCGGCGAAGGACATCCCCACCATGCAGGAAGCGGGCCTGCCCGGCTTCGTCGTGCGCAGCGGCTTCGGCTTCGTCGGCCCCGCCGGCATTCCGCGGCCGATCGCCGAGAAGCTGAACGGCGCGCTGGTGACCGCGCTGCGCGACCCCGCGAACCGCAAGACGCTGATCGAGCGCGGCGCCGATCCGGTCGGCAACTCGCTCGCGGAGCATGAAGCCTACATCAAGAGCGAAATCGCCAAGTGGAAGCAGGTGGCGCAGGACGCCAAGATCGAGCCGCAGTAAGAGCATCCGACTGAACCCAACCCGGAGAGAAGCTGAGCCTATGTACAACTTGCAACTGACTGCGGAACAACTGGAGTTCCGCGACACCGTGCGGGATTTCGTCGAACGGGAAATCAAGCCCGCCGCCGTGCGTCCCGCCCGTCTCGAGCCGTTCGAGAAGCCGCTGCTGAAGGACCTGCTCGACCAGGCCTCGCAGATGGGCCTGCGCACCCTGTCGCTGTCGGAAGAAGCCGGCGGCAGCGGAGCGGACACCCTGACTGCGTGCATCGTGCTCGAAGAGCTCGCCGCGGGCGACGTCGACCTCGCGGTCGCGCTGGGGCAGAGCGCGTTTCTCGGGCGCGCGTTGTTCGACGGGCTGATGACGCCCGAGCAGCGCAAGCGCTTCGGCAAGCAGTTCGCCGAGGACGATCAGTACCACCTCGCTTTCGCGGGCCGTGACGCGGGCACCGACATCGGCTGGTGCTACCACCGTCCGCTGGCGGAGGAGCCCGGCATCGAGCCGGTGGCGGCGAAGCAGGGCAACGACTGGGTAATCAACGGCACCATCGCATTCGTGTCCAATGCGCCGATCGCCAAGCTCATCGTGGCGCAGGTGAGGACCGACCCGAAAAAGACCGGCATGAACGGCGTCAGCACGCTGCTTGTGCCGCGCGATGCAGCCGGCCTGACCGTGGGCGCGCCGGCCGGGCCTTTCAGCGCATCCGGCAGCCACATCAAGTGGCGCCACGGCACCGGCGCCGAGGTCGTGTTCAAGAACTGCAAGGTGCCGGCGGGAAACCTCATCGGCAAGGAAGGCCAGACGCCGTTCGCGGGCGCGGCGCACGTGGCGCGCGGCGCGGTCGGGCTGGCGGCGATCAACATCGGCGTCGGACGCGCGGCGTTCGAAGCCGCGGTGGACTACGCCAAGATGCGACGCCAGGGGGGACGCAACATCGTCGAGCATCAGGCGATCGGCGGCAAGCTCGCCGACATCGCGATGAAGCTGGAAGTCGCACGCAACATGGTGTGGAAGGCAGCCTGGGTGGCCGACCACCCGGAAGCGGTCGCCGATCGCAGCGTCTCCGATCTGCCGCTGCACGTGATCGCGCGCAGCTTCACCGCGGAGGCGGTGCACCGTGCGACGCTGGAGGCGGCGGAATGCTTCGGCGCGATGGGGGTGATGCGCGACATGCCGCTGCAGAAATACGTGCACGACACGCTGGTGCTGCTGCACTACGCCGACAACGACAGCGCATCCACCCTGCAAATCGCGGAAGCCGTTGCGGGCTATGAGCGGCCCAAGGTCGCGTGAGAGCGGGAGCGCGTAACGGCGTAAGGGCGTAAGGGCGGGAGCGCGTAAGGGCGTGAAAAGGCTATACGCTCTTTGCGAATTTCGATCTCCCGCTCTGCCGATTTAACGGATGTTGAGGGAGCTGTCATGGATTTTGCACTGAACGAAGAGCAGCGCGGCTGGCAGATGGAGGCGCGCAAGTTCGCCGACGAAGAGATACGGCCGATGTCGGTCGAGCGCGACCAGATCGCCGACCCGCGCGAGACCTTCGACTGGGAGATCATCAAGAAGGGCTCGAAGCTGGGATTCCGGACGCTGGCGGTGCCCAGGGAGTGGGGCGGGCACGAGGCGGATTTCGTCACGCAGGCGCTGGTGATGACCGAGCTTGCGCGCGGCGACAGCTCGGTCTCGAAGACTTTCAGCCAGTGCTGGAAGTGGAGCCACCTCATCGCCGCTTCCTGCACCCAGGACCAGAAGGAGCGTTTCCTTAAGCCGTTTCTTGCCGACGATACGTTCGTGCTGGGCAAGGGCGGCAGCGAGGCCAACGCCGGTTCGGACAACCGCATGCCGCCGGAGGATGATCCCAAGGCCGGCTGGAAGCTGCAGGCGGAGCGCAAGGGCGACGAGTGGATCCTGAACGGCACCAAGCTCTATATCGCCAACGGCAGCGTGGCGAAGCTCTTCTTCGTGGATGCGCGGACCAACCCGAACGTCGGCATCCGCGAGGGCAGCACGATGTTCATGATCCCGAAGGACACGCCGGGATTCCGAGTGGGCAAGGTGTTCAACAAGCGCGGCTGGCGCTTCTACCAGAACGGCGAGCTGATATTCGAGAACGCGCGGGTGCCCCACGCGAACGTCGTGGGCGAAGTGAACGGCGGCGTGAAGGCGCGCGCCACCGACAAGTCGGAATTCGGCGATCTGGAGCTTGCCGCCAACGCGCTCGGCATCTGCGACGACGCGGTCGGCATGGGCACGAGCTTCGCCCGCACGCAGAAGCGCTCGGGCAAGCTCCTGATCGAACACCAGCTGGTACAGCTTAAACTGAACGAGATGCACATGATCACCGAGGCGTTGCGCTCGTTCGTGATGCGGGTGGCCTGGGAACGCGACCAGAAGCTGCCCGACGCCGGCAACAACGTGCTGGTCATGAATTACTCATGCGACGTGGTGCAGCGGGTAACGCGCCTCAACATGGAGATTCACGGCGTCGAGGGCGCGATGATGGACGCGCGCGTCGACAAGCTGGTGCGCGATGCGATGATCTGGACGCACCTTGCGGGCGACACCGTGCAGCGGGTGAAGGTGGTGAAACGCCTCGGCAGGAAGGTGGCGGCGGCCGGGCCGGGAACTTCCGACTGACCGGCGCGGGCGGTCCAGCGCATGGGCAACCGGGTTCAATGATGCCCTCGAGGCCGCTGGGTTTGCGCTGTCGTAGTGCAGGTGCGTAATGAATGAATGGCCTCCCTTCAAGGGCAGGGATGGGGTGGGGATGGGCTCGGCGAGGCAGGTAATCTGAACGTGACCCCACCCCATGCCGACCTTTCCCCCGGGGGGCGAGGAACATTCCTGGCTTCGAATTTCGTGGCACAGTAGCGGTATCAGCCTGGAGTGGAGCATGGTGCCTGCACCCCAATCTTCGTCCACCCGTTCAGCCTCGCCGGTCGAGATCGTCGCCGCGTCCGCGCCGCTCGGTGCGGAAATCCGGTGCGGCGATGTGCGCGGGCTCGACGAAGGGGGGTTTGCGGCGGTCTACCGCGCTGCGCTCGACCACCTGGTCATCGTGATTCGCGGCCAGTCGCTCACCGATCCGGAGCTGATCGCCTTCGGCCGGCGCTTCGGCCGGCTCGACTTCGCGCCGCTCGCCAGGACCGGCAAGGAGAAGGCCCGCACGCATCCGGAGATCATCGTCGTCTCGAACGTCCTGGAGAACGGCGTGCCGATCGGCGTGCTGCGCGACGCGGAAGTGGTGTGGCATTCCGACAATTCGTACCGCGAGACGCCGCTTGCGTACAGCGCGCTCTACGCGCTGGAAGTGCCGCCGGCGGGCGGAGACACCGGCTTCGCCAACATGTACCTCGCGCTCGAGACGCTGCCGGCAGAACTGCGCGCCGCGATCGAGGGGCGAACCACCAAGCACGACATGACGTACAACAGCGCGGGAGACCTGCGCGAGGGATTCAGCCCGGTCGACGACGTGCGTACGGCGCCGGGGCCGAGCCATCCGATCGTCCGGACCCACCCGGAGACCGGCTGCAATGCGCTCTATCTCGGACGCCGTCCAAACGCCTACGTGAACGGGCTGCCGGTCGACGAATCCGAGGCGCTGCTCGATGCCTTGTGGGCGCACGCGACTCAGCCCGCGTTTCAGTGGCATCATCAGTGGCGTGCCGGCGATATCGTGATTTGGGACAATCGTTGCGTCATGCATCACCGCGACCCGTTCGACGGCGGCCACCGGCGGGTGATGCATCGCGTGCAGTGCGCCGGCGACCGGCCGGCGTATGATGCGAGTGCGGGGACGGGCTGGCATCCCCGCGCGCACGCGGCGCGGTAGGGTGCAGCTTTAGCGCACCGCCGGCGCACAAGCGTACAGAATCGAAACCTCCCTTCCTTGTGCGCGGCGCGGAGGAGGGCCGGGGAGGGGGAACGTCGATCGCCCCCAATCCTGTCCTTACCCCGCAAGCGGAGGAAGGAACCCAGGGCCATCGATATGACGTTTCGGTGGCTGCAACTTGACAATCGGAGCGCGTGGTTATGGCGATCAAGGGCTTGCATCATGTCAACATCGGGTGCCGGAAGAGCGACCTCCCGGCGATCGAAAAATTCTACGACGCGGCGCTGGGGCTGAAGGTGGGACCGCGTCCCAAATTCCCGTCCGAGGGACTCTGGCTCTACACGGGCGATCACCCGCTGGTGCACGTGGTCGCGCGCTTTCCCGAGGACTGGAACGGCACCGACGAGTCACGCAGCGGCTACGATCACGCCGCGTATCACGTCACCGGGGTGGAAGAGTTCCGCGGCCGCCTGAAAAAGCTGGGCGTCGAGTTCGAGGAGCAGAACGTGCCTAATGCCGGGTTCCAGATGTTCCTGCGCGACCCGGTCGGCAACAAGGTCGAGCTCAATTTTTCCAACGAGGAAGCGCCGAAGGACGTCGCGAAGGGAACACTGGCCGCGATGCAGTTCCCGGATCACGCGGGGCGATGAGCACGATGCGTCGAAACCCGGCCGGGCCCACTGTCGCGACGCGCTAGGCGACGCGCTCCCAGAAAAGCTCTTGATGTTGCATCGTGCTGGCGTATAACCGCCGCGGTGGCGCAAGCACCATGCCGCCGTTTTCGAAGCGCACGGTGCGCACCTGGTCACCCCCGATGCGGCTTGCGTCCGACGAGGCATCGACCCGAGTCGAGAGCGTGGCGCCGTCGAACGTGTAGTTGCCGGCGTATGACATGAACTGCCGCGGCTCGCCTGCGGGCAGTTCGGCGCGGCCGTCGCACAGAACGCAGAACATGCGCCCGTCGGCCTGGAAGCACACGAGCCCATTGGGAGCCGGTCCGTAGGGCGGGGGCAGCACTTTGCCGCCGTCGTCGACCGCCGTGGTGCGCTTGAGCCGCCAGGTGCCAATGATGCGCTGGTCTATCATGTGTCTGCCTCCGATGAGAGGTTCACGTGCGGATTCGCTTCACCGCGCGTGTCCGGACGGACGTTATGCGGCGGGCGGCATGGTTGCGGCAAACGACGGGCGCGCGGCGACCGCGCCGTACCAGTCGCACAGCCTGGCGTGCCCCGGACGCCAGTGAAGGCCGGAAATCGGTGCCTCGAGTCCGAGGGCGCAGCCGAGCGTGATGTGGATCATGTTGAGCGGGCCGCGCATCAACGGATGGTTCACTTCTTTCTCCCAAAGGTCTGCCATCCGCTGGCTCCGGGCCAATTCGTGACGCAGCACTGTCGGAGAACGCTCGTCCTGGGGGCGGTGAATCTCGCGACTCCATACCGCGAGCCCGTCGAGCATGCTTCTCGCCAGGGCTTCGAGACGACGTGCCTCCCAGGCATCCTCGCCGGCGGGCAGTCCAAACTTCAGCTTGCCATCGAGGTGATCGAGGTAGGCACAGATGAGCGCGGATTCCTCCAGTCCGACGCCGTCGTCGCGGATGAGATACGGAACACGACCCGACGGATTGATCCTGTAGTACGGACTGTCTACGGTGCGTGTCTGCGCGACGATGATCTCGACCCGGTCTTTCAGACCCTTCTCGATGATGACGATCCGCGCCATGCGTGCGTACGGAGAACCGGGAGTGATGTACAGCTTCATGGCATGGATGCCCTGACCTGGTTACGAGGAGACGGGGGCGGCACCTGCTTCTTGTGCGCTGGGGCGAGAGAATCGGGCTGCATCCCCATTTGATCTAGCTGGCATCGACATCAACCTCAACGTCCAGCAACGAGAACGGATAGACGGCGCAAAGCATGGGCTTTGGGAAAAGCAGTGCCAACACTGCTCCAACTGCCGCCGACGTGCCAGACCATAACGCCACAGTTCGCAGCAGATCCTCAAGTGGAAGAAGGGGTAATGGCGCTGAGAACAACCGCACGAGGAGACCTATGATCGCAAAGACGACCACAGATGCGACCAGGGCCAAGACGCGCTCCCACAATTTAGCCGGCGCTCGGAACCACGCCTTGAACCCCTCCCGATGCCGCCGAAATAGCAGAAGCCAGATCATGCCGTACGACGTTACTGTTCAGGAACCGCGAGCGGCGGTGCGTGGCGCGGCTGCGAAGCGGATCCCATGCAATAGCGGGTCAGGCATCGGGGAGGAGCAATCTTCCCGACGCCTTGAGCCTGTCGTACGAGTCCTTCGACGCACGCAATCGCTCCTTCATCATTTGCATCACAGTCCCTTTTAGAGCACCAGAAAGGAACCACGTCAAGCAGGGTACAAAGCCGCCGAACAGGTGAAGCGGGCCAAACCATCCGGACGCCACGAGTCCCACGAGGATGCAGGCTAACCACGGAAGGCCATCGATGAGATTCATGTTCGGCTTGCCGGTGTAGAAGGCGAGCACACCTGGGAGGATCCAGGCCAGTGAGCCATATTGACCGCTCCACGCCGAATACGCGGCAAAACCCAGCAAAGGCGCGAGGCCAAACAGTGCCGCCACAGCAACATAAAGCACGCCGCGAGTCCGCCACACGAGAAATACCGCACGAGTAAACCCGCGGACGCCCCATAACATGTTCCCTGCGGACGCCTTCGCCACAAATTCTTCGTGCTCCATGGGTGCCTGACAAAGAAATTCCGGCAAGAAAGCCGGATAGCATATTTGTCCTCCGTTTCTAACCGTGTCAACAGCCAATGGAATCAAGCCGTCGTATGCGCCATGCCGGTGCTGGGACATTGTTATCCGGCGCGGGTTGAACGATCACGCTGATTCTCAAGCCAAAGAATAAGTATCCGGGACCTTTTTTCGCTCTTAGTGCTGTTAATCCGGCTCGTTAAGAAATAAGCCCCTCCCGGCTCGCGCAGGGAAGGGCTTTGCAGTTTGCGGCCCCGTATTGCCGGGGCGCGGTCGGGCTTAGTTCGGTTCGATGCCAGCGGCTTCTGCCGCCGCGGCGAAGCGCTTGACGTCGGCGCGGAATTTCCTGGCCCAGACGTTGGGCGGATCGCCCTGGGGCTCGTAGCCGTTGTCCGTGAAGTGCTTGTGGACGTGCGGCACCTGAAGACCCTTGTGGATCGCCTGCTGGATCTGCCTGACGATGGGCGCGGGCGTTCCCGCGGGCGCGAATGTGCCGTGCCAGCCGGAGTCGAAGACGAACCCTTTGACCGTTTCGCCTATCGTCGGCACGTCCGGCAGGGAATCGAGGCGCTTCGCACCCGTGAACGCGATGGCGCGCAGCCGTCCGGACTTGTGGTGCGGTATGCCGACCGAAGCCGCGGGGAAATGCACCTGCACTTCGCCGGCGACGGCCGCGATGGAAGCCGGTCCGCCGCCCTTGTACGGCACGTGCAGCATCTTGATCCCCGCCGCCTGGGTGAACAGCGCGCCCGCCAGGTGCTGGCCGTTGCCGACGCCGGCCGTGCTGTAGCGCAGCTGGCTGCTCTTCGACTGATCGATGAGATCCTTGACCGTCATGATGGTGGTCTTGGGATTGACCACCATCAGGTAGCCCAGACCCAGCGCGACATTGGTGATCGGCACGAAGTCCTTCTCGATGTCGAACGGCATGTTCTTGCGAATCGCCGGATTGACTGCAAACGAGAACGACACGTTGAGGAACGTATAGCCGTTGGGGGTGGCGTTCTTGACGATGTCCGCGCCGATCAACCCGTTGGCGCCGCCGCGGTTGTCGATGACGATGTTGGTCCCGAGATTCCTCTCTACCTCGAGATAGAGCACCCGGGCGAACACGTCGACGTTTCCGCCAGGCGGGAACGGCACGACCACGCGTATCGGGCGGTCGGGAAACTTCTCCGCCGCGATCACGGGTCCGGCGAGCATGAGCGCGAGCCCTCCTGCTGCTGCGTAGATGAATCGATGCATCGTTTTCCTCCTAGTCCTTATCTGTCGGGGGTTTTTCGTTGCGAGGCCCGCGCGAAGCACGAGTCAGCCGTTATCTTGCACCCGTTTCGCACCAGACACAATCCTTGAATCGGCGCGAGCATTGTTGCGGGCCGCTGCGGACGACGAATTTGCCTCCACACCGGCATGGTGCTAACTTTGATTCTGAACCGGGGTGAACGGATGCTGCATTTTCCCGAACTCAATCGCGGCAAGTGCAAGACTTACCTCATCGCGTGCGAGCGCACGCGCAAGGCGCTGCTGATCGATCCGGTGCGCGACTACATCAGCCGCTACCTCGCTTTCCTTGCCTATCACCAGCTCCGGCTCGACGCCATCATCGACACCCATACGCATGCCGATCATCCCACGGGGGCGGTAGCGCTGCGCGAGTTGACTGATGCGCGGCTGATCATGCACCGGCGCGCGCCGACGCCGGCGGCGGGCGAGCACGTCGAGCACGGCGACACCATACGGTGTGGCGACGCGGCGCTGAAGGTGCTGCACACACCCGGCCACACGCCGGACAGCTTGAGCCTTCATGCCGACGACCGCGTCTTCACGGGCGACGTGCTGCTGATCGGCGGCACGGGTCGCGCCGATTTTGCCGGCGGCGACGCGGGCAGCCAGTATGACTCCATTACCCGGCATCTGTTCACGCTGCCGGATGAGACGCTGGTGTTGCCCGCGCACGATTACCGCGGCAACACGAGCTCGACCATCGGGCACGAGAAGCGCCATAACCCGCGGGTGGCGGGGCGCACGCGCGAGGAGTATGTCGCGCTGATGGCGAGCCTGAACTTCCCGATGCCGGAAAAGATCCAGGAGGTACTGCAGCCGAACCAGAGCGCGATCGACGACGACAAGACCAAGTTCCCCGGGCTTGCGCAGTTGAACAGCGTGCGCCAGCTCGCGGTTGACGAGGTGAGAGCCATGCTCGATTCGGGACGGCAGCCGCTCCTGGTGGACGTGCGCGAGCCGGCCGAGTACCGGGGCGAGCTCGGGCATATTCCCGGCAGCCGGCTGATTCCGCTGCGCGAGCTGGCGGAGCGCGCAGGCGAGATCGAAGCGCATCGCGAGCAGCCGATCGTCGTGGTATGCCGCTCGGGCGTGCGCAGCACCACCGCGGCGGCGATCCTCGCGGGCCTGGGCTACGAGCGCGTCTACAATCTGAAGGACGGGATGGTCGAGTGGAACGACCGGAGGTTGCCGGTGGAGCGCTGACCGGAGCCGCACGCAGCGCAAGCTGGGCATGGAGCGGTGCGCAGCAAGCGGGAACTTC
>JBFKNN010000016.1:0-31454 GCA_041629335.1 Burkholderiales bacterium
GAGAGGCACACCATGACGCGGTCGCCGTCGCGAATCATGTCGTAGTCGCCGATTGCCTGCCCGACCTGGCGGTGCAGGCGCTTGGCGAGCTTGTTGGTCTCGTACTGCTGTTTGCGGGCAATCGTCGAGTCGGGAGCATTCATGCGACACCTCGTTCCGGTTCTGGATTCGGCGAACCGATCATACCTCAGCCGGCAATGCTGCGGCCGCCGTCGACGGCGAGGATCTGGCCGGTGACATAGGGCGCTGCGCCGATCAGGAATTCGACGGCCTTCGCGATATCGTCAGGCTCGCCGATGCGCTTGAGCGCGATGCGGCTGATGATGCGTTGCCGTGCCACGTCGTCGCGCCACAGCTCGCTCTCGGGCCACAGTATCGTCCCCGGCGCGACGCCGTTGACGCGCACTTCCGGTGCGAGCTCGCGCGCGAGCGATCGCGTGAGCGCGACGAGGCCGGCTTTCGCGGCGGTATAGACGACGTGATTCTTCATCGGCAGCTCGGCGTGGATGTCGACGATGTTGACGATGCAGCCATGGGTCTTCTTCAGCTCGCGCGCGGCCGCCTGCGCCAGGAACAGCGGCGCCTTGAGGTTGGTGCCTATCAGATCGTCCCACGCCTTCTCGGTAATCTCGCCCACCGGCGTCGGATAAAAACTGGAGGCGTTGTTGACGAGCGCATCGAGCCGTCCGAACGCCTTCATCGTCTCCCGCATGAGCCGAGCCGCAGCCCCTTCCTTGAGCAAGTCCGCCTGTGCGAGCGCGGCGGAACCCGCGCGCACGCCGCCCAGCTCGGCCGACAGCGCGCGGGCATCCGCTTCCGAAGCGCGGTAATGCACGATGACGTTTGCGCCCGCCGCATGCAGCCGCCGGCAGACTGCCGCGCCGACGCGCTTTGCGCCGCCGGTGACCAGAATCACCTTGTCCTTGAGCGGCCGATCCATGGGCCAGTCGTCCTTTCCCGGGCAAATCCGAGTTTGCGGATTTTACCGGATTAACCCACCATAACGCCGATGAGCCTGCCGGAGCCCTCCCAGGAAGCGCGTGCGCACAATGCGCTCGTGGTCGATCATATCCGCGCCGAAGTCGCGGCCGCCGGCGGCTGGATTCCCTTCGCGCGCTACATGGAGCTCGCGCTCTACGCGCCCGGGCTCGGCTATTACATGGCGGGCGCCCGCAAGCTCGGGCGCGACGGCGACTTCGTGACGGCGCCAGAGATTTCCGACCTCTTCGGGCAGACGCTCGCGGCACAGGTACGCCAGGTGCTCGAGGCGGGTGACGACGAAGTGCTCGAGGTGGGCGCCGGGTCGGGCGCACTGGCCGCAACGGTTCTCGCCGAGCTCGAGCGCCTCGGCGCCCTGCCATCGCGCTATCTCATCCTGGAGCTCTCGCCCGATCTGCGCGCGCGCAGCCGTGACGCGCTCGCCGCACGCGTGCCGCACCTTCTCGATCGCGTGGCGTGGCTGAACCAGCTGCCGCCGCGCTTCGCCGGCTGCGTCATCGGCAACGAGGTACTCGATGCGATGCCGGTCCACGTCGTGAGCCGCGAGGGGGATACGGTGCGCGAACAGGGCGTCGTCGCGCACGGCGCGGAATTCGGCTGGGAAGGCCGCCCGCCCGGGGACGCATTGCGCGCCGCGATCGATCCCGCCTACTTGCCGGCTCCCGCGTACACGACCGAGATCCAGCTCGCCGCGCGCGGCTTCATCCGCGCGATCGCGCACATGCTCGAGCGCGGTGTCGCGCTGTTCATCGATTACGGGTTCCCGCAGCACGAGTATTATCATCCACAGCGCGCACGCGGCACGCTCATGTGCCACTACCGCCACCGGGCGCATGACGATCCGTTCTTTCTGCCCGGGTTGCAGGACATCACCAGCCACATCGATTTCACCGCCATGGCGCAGGCCGCGGCCGAATCCGGCGCGGCAGCGCTCGGCTACACGACCCAGGCGCAGTTCCTGATCAACTGCGGCATCACGCAACTGCTCGCGCGCACGCCGGCCGAGGACGCGCGCGCTTACGCCCCGCTTGCCGCGCAGGTCGGCCGGCTCACCAGCCCCGCGGAGATGGGCGAGCTGTTCAAGGTCTTCGCATTCGGCCGCGCCGCCCCACAGGGGTTGATCGGTTTTCTGACCGGCGACAGGCGCCACACCTTGTAGAGCGCCGCGAACCGGGCGGCCGAGGGAACGGTGCGCGATTTTGTGCAGCGAGACGCGTGGGATATCATAGGCCACGTCCTGTCCCGAACGCCGGAAATGGGAACGCCATGACACGTTTTTGGCAGTTGATGCCGGGGATCGCTGCGGTCGCGTTCGCCGCCACCGTAAGCGCCGCCGCGCCGGCGCCCGCCGACACGCCGGAAATCGCCAGGGCAAAGTACCTCTGGTCGCAGAGCCCTCACGGCAAGATGCTCGAGCGTATTCTGCCGCCCTCGATCGAGCCCGCCGAGCTGCCGGAGCCACACTCGGAAGGCGCACGGCTCGCGGCGCGCTACTGCGTGCAGTGCCACTACCTGCCCAACCCGCAGATGCACACTGCCGCCAAATGGAATCCGGTCGTCGAACGCATGGTGTGGCGCATGCGCGGCCGCGGCAACCTGGGCAACGTCATGAAGGAGATGATGGCGGACGTGAAGGCGCCCAGCGACGAGCAGGTCATCACGCTCACCCGCTACCTGGAGAAGCACGGCCAGGCGGAACTCGATCCCGCCCACCCGGGGCTCAAGTCCGAGGCTGGCCAGATATTCAGTATCGCGTGCTCGCAATGCCATGCGCTGCCCGATCCGCGCCGCTACACGGCGCTCGACTGGCCGCGGGTGGTTGACCGCATGAAAGGCCACATGGCGTGGGCCAACACGGTCGTCGGCGCGCGCGAGCTGCGCACCATTCCGGAGCTGAAGACCGCAGAGATCGTGCGCTTCCTGCAGCGCTACGCGCGTGAACCGAGGTAAGCAGTCGCAACTCGAGCGCGTAGGCCGCCCGTCATATCGTCAGCCAGGCGTGATCCGCGGGCCGAGTTCCCGGCGCACTGTCGGGTCACGGAACATTTTCTTCAATACCCCTTGAGGGGTACAAGTCATGCTTCTTGCCTGTCGGCGCACTGACGACGGGACCGGCCGCGCTGGCCCCACACGTGGAGTCCGATGAAAGCGATGCAACTCACCGCACCCCGCACCGCGCTCAAGTTGACCGAGCTGCCGGTGCCGCGGCCGGGCCCGGGGCAGATCCTCCTCAAGGTTTGCGCGTGCGGTGTCTGCCGCACCGACCTGCACGTCGTCGACGGCGACCTCATGCAAGGCAAGATGCCGATCGTCCCGGGCCACGAAATCGTGGGCACGGTGGCCGAGGCCGGCGCACAGGTCGAGCAGTTCGAGCCCGGCGCAAGGGTGGGCGTGCCTTGGTTGGGGTATACCTGCGGCCGGTGCGACTACTGCACGAGCGGGAGGGAAAACCTGTGCGGCGGAGCACGTTTCACCGGCTACCATCATGACGGCGGCTACGCGGAGTACGCTGTTGCGGACCAGCGCTACTGCTTCCCGATCCCCGCGGCGTACGACGATGTGGCCGCAGCGCCCCTGCTGTGCGCGGGATTGATCGGCTATCGCTCGCTCGTGATGGCCGGTGACGCGCAATGCCTCGGCATTTACGGCTTCGGCGCTGCAGCGCACATCGTCGCCCAGATCGCCCGCCACCAGGGGCGCCGGCTGTTCGCCTTCACCCGCCCGGGCGACGATGCCGCGCAATCCTTCGCGCGGCAGCTGGGCGCGGAATGGACAGGTGAATCCACCGCCCGTCCGCCCGAACCGCTTGATGCCGCGATCATCTTTGCGCCGGTCGGCGCGCTCGTCCCCGCGGCACTGCGCGCGACTGCGAGAGGGGGCACCGTGGTGTGCGCCGGGATCCACATGAGCGAGATCCCGGCGTTTCCCTACGAGATCCTGTGGGGCGAACGCGTCGTGCGCTCGGTTGCCAACCTCACGCGGCGCGACGGTGAGGCGTTTTTCAGGATTGCGCCGCAGGTGCCGGTCAAGACCGCAACCGAAACGTTCACACTGGACGCCGCGAACGACGCGCTCTCGCAGCTGCGAGCAGGCGCGATCACGGGCGCGGCGGTGCTGGTACCGTGAGCGCGAGCAGCAGCAGCGGAGAGAATCGATGCCATATCTCGACGTGCCCGACTGCAGGTTGCATTACCGGATCGACGACTGCACCGATGCCTGGACACGCCCGGACACGGTGCTCTTTGTGCACGGTTTCACCGAAAGCGCCGAGGCGTGGCGTGGCTGGGTGCCCCACTTCTCGCGCCGCTACCGCGTCATCCGTATCGACCAGCGCGGCTTCGGGCAGTCAGATCCGGTGGCAAAGGATTATCCCCTCACCACCGAGCGCTATGTGGATGACCTCGCGCGCATCATTCGCCACACGTCGGGCGGGCCGGTGCACGCGGTCGGCGGCAAGAGCGGCGGCATCAGTGTCCTGATGCTCGCCGCGACGCGCCCCGAGCTGGTGAAGACCGTCACGGTGTGCTGCTCGCCTGTCACGGCGCCCAAAGCCGACGGCTGGCTCGAGGAAATGGAACGCGACGGCGTTCGAAGCTGGGCCAGGCGCACGCAGCGCGAGCGGATGGGGAGCATCATGCCGGACGCGGGGATCGACTGGTGGTCCGACATGATGGGCCGGACCGCGCTGTCGACGGTGCAAGCCTATTTGCGCTGGGTCAGCGCGATTGACATCCGCGAGGACGTGAAGCGCATCCGTTGTCCCGCGCTGGTGATCGGCACCGACACCGCCCGCCGCGGGCGCGCGGTGTTCGAGAGCTGGCAGAGTACGATTCCGGGCTCGGAACTCGTGATGCTGCCGATCGACGGCTATCACGCGGCAGGCACGGACCCGGACGGCACCGCCCGCGTCACGCTCGACTTCATCGTCCGGCATTCGGCGCCGGATTGATGGCGGTACAGCGCAAGGTCAAGCGCGAGAACGCGGCCGCGCCGGCGCCCCGCGTCACCCGTTCACGGACTCATGCTCTGGCAAGCGTCACATCGAAGCTCGCACGCAGCACGCCTTTATCGTCGGGTCTGGCGGAAGCGACGAGCGCTTCGGGGATGCCGCGCCCGCGCCCGAAGTAAAGCTGTGTCACCAGCGTGGCGTGACCCTCGCCGCTCACTCGGTAATGGATGTGGCGCGGCCGGCCGGGATATTCGCCCGGCAGTATGGTTTCGAAGCGGTATCGCCCCTCGCCGTCGGTGTTGAGCGCCGCGCGCAACAGGCAGTCGGGATCGTCGCGCCGGCTGCGGGAGACTTGCGTGTAATCTCCCTGCGCATCGGCGTGCCAGACCTCGACCAGCGCTCCGGCCAGCGGCGTGCAGTCCGGCAGGCCCAGCACGCGGCCGGTCACGATGATCCGCTCACTGCCGCCGCTGCCGCTCGCGCAAAGCGCGCCGCGTGCCGGCGCGCCTTTAAGGTAGAAGGGCCCCAAGGCGTCGCGCGGCGTGACGCTGCACTGCCGCGCCCACGATGTGCCCGGCGCCGCGACCAGCGCGAAGCTGCCCATCAGGAAACGTCTGCGGCCGTTTTCCATGCCCACCTCACCACTCGCGCTTGACACAACCCATCACTCGTCACCTGTCACACTTTCAGCTAAGCAGGCACCTTCATCCCCTTTTGCACCGCCGGCCGCTTCGAAATCGCGTCAAACCAGCGCTTCACGTGCGGAAAGTCCGAGAAGCTAGTCTTGTGCCATTCGTGGCGCGCCACCCACGGATAGGTCGCGATATCGGCGATCGAATATTCGTCCGCGAGGTAGTCGTGATCCTTTAGCCGCGCATCCAGCACGGCGTAGAGGCGGCGCGTTTCCTTGATATAGCGCTGGATCGAGTACGGGTCGGACTCCTTTGCCGCGCGAATGAAGTGGTGCACCTGCCCGAAGATCGGCCCCACACCCCCCATCTGGAACATCAGCCACTGCAGCACGTCGTACCTGCCGCGGTCGCTCGCCGGCAGCAGCTTTCCCGTCTTGCCCGCGAGGTACACCAGGATCGCACCCGATTCCATCATGGCGTAAGGCTTGCCGCCCGGCCCGTCGGGATCGACGATCGTTGGAATCTTGCTGTTCGGGTTGATCGCGACGTACGCCGGCTTGAACTGGTCGCCCTTGCCGATGTTGATCGCGTGCGCCCGGTACGGGAGCCCGAGTTCCTCCAGCATGATCGAGACCTTGCGGCCATTGGGCGTAGTCCAGGTGTAGAGATCTATCATTTCTTCCTTTCGTCGCTGACGGGTACCCCTCAAGGGGGTATTGAAAAGAATGATGAGTGACGGTAATGGGTGAGTCAGTACGCAGCAGTTAGCAGTTAGCAGTTAGCAGTTAGCAGTTAGCAGTTAGCAGTTAGCGGTTAGCGGTTAGCAGTTAGCGGTTAGCGGTTAGCGGTGTCGAGCGTCTTGCGGATGGCAGCAAGCCGCGCATCACCAATCCCGCCGCGGATACCAGCCGTGCCGGGCGCCGCTTTCGCGATTGCGCCGGCATCTACTGCGGCGCCGGCACGCAGCGCGCGCTCGAGCAGCGCCCTGATCTTGCTCGCGTCGGGCTCTCCGGCGAGCGCGGCAGCGGCGAGTTCCAGAAAACGCTCGGGACGGCGCCAGGCGTCGCCCGCGTCCAGCAGCTCGAGCACCGCCTGCGCGTCGAGCTCACCGGCATCGGCAATCACGTTCGCGTGGCGCGCGGCGAGCAGCGCGAGCTCGCGGCACGCCGCCGGCACCTTGAGCCGCGCACAGAGCGCTTCCACCGCCAGCGGATCGAGTGCGCGCGCCAGGGCGGCAAAGCGCACCTCCACCGAGACACCCGCCCGGGCAGCCGCATCGAGCGCTGCGCGAGCCGCAGCCCCTGCCTCGTCGCGCGCGAGCAGCGCACCGACTTCCGGCGCGATGCGCGCGAGCGCCCCGCACTCGCGCAGGATCTCCAGCATGCGCGAGGGCTTGTCTTCCATCAGGCCGCGCGAGAACTCCTGCCATACGCGCTCCGCCACGAGAGCATCGACCTCGCCGTTGGCCACCATGCGCTGCATCAGGTCGAACGTCTCCGGAGCAACGGCGAAGCCGAAGCGCGCGGCGAACCGGGCAACGCGCAGAATGCGCACGGGGTCCTCGGCGAAGGCCGGGCCCACATGGCGCAGCACGCGCGCCTCGATGTCACTGGCGCCGCCGAACGGATCGATCAGGCGGCCCGCCTCGTCCCGGGCGATGGCGTTGATGGTGAGGTCGCGGCGCGCGAGGTCCTGCTCCAGCGTCACGTCCGGCGCGGTGTGGAACTCGAAGCCGTGGTAGCCGCGCGCCACCTTGCGCTCGGTGCGGGCGAGCGCATACTCCTCGTGCGTCACGGGATGGAGGAACACCGGGAAATCCTTGCCTACCGGCTTGAACCCGAGGGCCACCAGCTCCTCGGGACGTGCGCCAACCACGACATGATCCCGGTCCTTCACCGGCAGGCCCAGCAGCGCGTCGCGCACGGCCCCGCCCACGGTGTAGATTTTCATGAAGCGGTGAAGGATGACGGTTGGCCGGTGACAGGCACAGAGCGTAACGGATGCGGTCCTTCCCCATCACGGAGAGAGGTTCTGGGAACCAGCTCGTATTTCACTTTGCCCCTTTCGCTTCGGCATAGGGTTCGTCTGCGGCGACGAAGGCCGTTTCGCGGCGCGCCTGCGCCATCCAGTCCTGCACCGCCGGCAGCGCGCGCACCGCACCGGCGTATGCCCGCGCCACGGCGGGCAGCTCGACCCCATACGTCCCGAAGCGCGTCACCACCGGCGCAAAGAAAGCGTCGGCGACGGTAAACGCGCCAAACAGCATGCTGCCGCCGGCGCCGTAGCCGGCGCGGCAGGATTCCCAGATCGCAGCGATCCGCTCGATGTCCTTGCGCACGGCCGCGCTCATGCCCCTGCCGCGGTGGTCGGCGCGAATGTTCATCGGCATCGCCGAGCGCAAGTCCTGGAACCCGGCATGCATCTCGGCGCAGATCGAGCGCGCGACCTGTCGCGCGCGCTGCCCGCCCGGCCAGAGTCTCTTGTCCGGAAACATCTCGGCGACGGTCTCGCAGATCGCAAGCGTATCCCATACCGGCTCCCGGTCAACGAGCAGGACCGGCACGAGCCGCGTCGGCGAGTAGCGCTCCGCGCCTTGCGGCTTCGCGTCCTGGTCGAACCAGAGCTGGATTTCCTCGAACTCGATCCCGGCCTGGCGGAGCAGCACCCACGGCCGCATCGACCAGGACGAGTAATTCTTGTTGCCGATGACCAGCGCGATGCGTGCCACCGGGGCACACCGGGTCAACGGCCGGCGCGGTCACGCAACCGCATGTAGCGCGCGCGCGGCGTGCGCCCGGCAAGCCAGGCTGGCGCCACCGCCTCCAGCGCCGCCGGACGGATGCCGAACGGAAACTCGCAATCGCACACGCTGTCGACCTTCATCGAATAGTAATTGTCGCGGGTCATCAGCTTCACCGGCAGGAACTCCATGCTGAGCGCTTGCAGATAGGACAGCGAGTCGTTCAATCCGACGACCGGGCGGCAGTGTCCCGCGGTACGCGTGGCGTATTCGACCAGCTCGCGCAGCGTGTAAATCTTGGGGCCGCATAGATCGTAGCTGTTGCCGAGGCTCGCAAGCGTGGTGAGGCCCGTCACGAAGGCCTGCGCGACATCCTCTACGTACACCGGCTGGAACCGCGCGTTGGGGCTGGCGAGAAAGACCACGGGCATCAGCTGCGCGAGCAGTGCGAACAGGTTGAGAAAGGCGTCCTTCGGACCGAAAATTACCGACGGCCGGAAGATGGTGACATCGAGGCCCGAGCCGCGCACGATCTCTTCCGCCTCGCCCTTGCTGCGCAGATAGGCGCTCGGGCCGTCGGTGGCGGCGTTCAGCGCGCTCATGTGCACGAGCCGGCGCACGCCGGCCGCACGGCATGCCGCGACGGCCTTGCGCGCGAGCTCGACGTGCGCCCCGGAGAAGCCGCGGTTGCCCGCCTCGTCGTGCAGCACGCCGACGAGGTTGATCACCGCCTCGGTGCCGCGCGCGAGCTCGGCGAGCGTTTCAGGATCGTGTACGTCGGCCGTCACCACGTCGACGGTGGGCAGCATGGTCAACTCCTTGGCGCGCTCGCGGTTGCGCGTCGGCACGCGTACGCGATAACCGCGCGCCGCCAGCGCCGCACACACATGCTCTCCCACGAAACCGCTGCCGCCCAGGACGAGGACTGTAGTGATCTTCATGAATGCCGTTCCAGTGTTACCTGCCCGCCGGGCAGGATGAAACGAGGGCGGGCCGGGCCTGCCGGGGGCCCGTACCCGCCGATGATTTTACGCCATATCGCCGCTAGGGCGTGTCCAGAAGCGAGATTTCGGCCGCGGGGTTGCGGGGGCCGATCACGCCTAGGCGCTGCCGCAAAGACTGGGTCACCTCGCTGAAGGTCCACGCGTAGTAGGTAGCGTTGCTCATGACCTTCTTCACGTAATCCCGCGTCTCGCTGAACGGTATGCTCTCGGCGTATACCGCGCCCTCGACCGCGCCCTCCGGCCGCCACGTGCGGGCACGGCTCGGGCCGGCGTTGTACGCCGCCGAGGCAAGCACCGAGTTGCCATCGAGCGCATCGAGCACGTAGCGCAGGTAGTAGGTGCCGAGGCTCACGTTGGTGTCGATATCGGTCACCCGCGACCAGCGCCAGTTGTTCAGCCCGAGCTTGTGCGCGACCCAGCGCGCGGTCGCCGGCATGATCTGCATCAGCCCGCTCGCGCCTGCGCTCGACCTGGCGTCGGCGATGAACCGGCTCTCCTGCCGGATCAGGCCGTACACCCAGGCTTCGTCGAGGTCGAATCTGCGTGCGTGGCTCTTGAGCACGTCGCGGTACGGCGCGAGATAGCGCAGGTTGAAGTCGTGCTCGCTCACCGTTCTGTCAGCGGTGCCGATCGCCCGGTCATGGATATCGTAGCGTCGCGCGATTTCCGCGGCCGCGAGCAGCTGCCGGTCGTCGAAGGCGCGGATCGCCCACAGCCACTCGCGCGTCGCTTCGAGGCGCAGGCGAAGGCGGTAGAGCTCGAGCGCGCGCCGGATGCCGGACAGTCCGCTGATCGCACTCAAATCCTCGCTGCTCGGCGTGAACGCGGTCGCGGGCGCCGCAATCTTGCCGCCCAGCTCCTCGGTTGCGAGCTGGCCGTAGAAATTGAACTCGCCCGCAAGCGGCTTGAGCAGGGCGTCCGCTTCGTCGCCCTGCCCGAACTCCTTCAGCGCGCGCGCCTTCCAGTAGCGCCAGCTTGCCTCGGCGCTTTCCTTCTCGGTCATGGTCTCGATCGCGTCGAGCACAGCCGCCCAGTCGCGCGCACGCAGCGCCGCGCGCACTTTCCATGCGAGCTGCACATCAGACATGCCGGCTGCACGCTCATACCACGCCAGGGCGTTCTGGTCGTGGCGGATCGCGCCGAAATAGGCGATCAGCCCCCAGACATACGCGCGCGCATCCGCATCGAAGCGCGCCTCGAGCCGGTTCCAGTGTTCCGCCGCCTGCGGCGCCGAGATGCGGGCCAGACGGTGGACCGCGAACATCGTCGTTTCGCGGCCGGCGCGGCTATCATGGTTGAACTGGCCGCGTTCGAGGTAGCCTCCGGGATTGGACGCAATGGCCGAGAGGGTATGGCGGCTCGGCGCCTGCCCCGCAGGGAGGTACTCGGCGATGCGCCGCGCGAGGCTCACCTGCCCACCCTCGAGCGCAAGGCGCAGGCGCATCCAGATGTCGTCCGTGGAGAGGTGCCGGGTCGCGACCAGGGCGTCGAACAGCGGGCCGCAGCTGTCCGGCATCGGGCGCCCGAGGAACCACAGCGCCCGCGCGTCGGTGAGCGCCCGGGTCTCGTTCACGCGCAGCCGCGACTGCAGCGAGTAGCAGGTGATTTCCAGGTCGTCACGCTTGAGCCGCGGAAATTCGGCGTCGAACAGATCCCACTGCCGATTCTTACCAAGCAACTTCAGCCACTCGCTGCGCAGGCGGTCGGCGAGCGGGCTGTCGCCATAGGTATCGATGAACGCGCGAACTTCCGCTGGATTCGCCCCCGCAAGGTCGGCAGACAGCTTCCAATAGACCGCATACGGCTCGAGCAAATGACCGCGCAGCCGCTCGGCGTAGCGTGCGAGCCGCTTCACGTCCCCTGCCCGGTGGGCATCGCGCGCGGCGAGCACGTCGTCGTCGGCAGTCGCTGCATGCGCCCCCGCGCCCGCGAGCGCCGTGACCGCGCCGAGGCACAACCTCGCGATAAATCCAAGTCGATTCATATGTCGTTAATTCTAACGGGTTTTCGCGCGGAGGGAAGACCTGCAGCCAAATTCTGACCCGGCGCCGCAAAAACATGCCCCGGCGCAGGTCGCACCGCCTTTGCCGGGCGGGGCCAGGATTGGCAGAATACCCCCGGCACGCCCCAACCTCGCCAATCCCTTCGTCCTCCCGAGCTCGCCATGACCGACCGCAAACTGACCGGAAAGATCGCTCCGGAGCGCATCCTGATGGCCGAGATCCCACGGCCCGAGAATGAGGTGATCGCGGGCTTCCTCGCCCTGACCGACCTTGCGGGCACGGTTTCCGACGCGCTCGACGAGCTCGGAATCAGCGGCGCGGTCCCCGCGGCGGTGCTGGCGCCGACGCTGCCGGGCGCGCGCATGGTGGGGCCGGCGCTGACGGTGCGCAACATTGCGCAGACTGCGCCGCCGGCCCTGGGAGCGATGGAACGCAAGTCAAAGCAGGCCGACCTCGAGGCGCACAATCTGGCGCGCCCGGGCGACGTAATCGTGATCGAAGGTGTGGCGAACGTGTCGAGCCTCGGGGGAAATTCCTCGACCCTGGGCAAGCGCCAGGGCGAGGCCGGTGCGGTAGTCGACGGCGCGACGCGCGACGTCGCCACCGCGCGCCGGCTAGGCTACCCGATCTGGGCGCGCGGGGTGAGTCTGATGACCGGGAAATGGCGCCTGGAGACAGTCGCAATCAACGGCCCGGTGCAGATCGCCGGGGTCCAGGTGAATCCCGGCGACCTGGTGGTCGCCGATGACAACGGCGTGTGTTTCATTCCACGCGGCCGCATTGCGCAGGTGCTGGAGCGCGCGCGCACGCTATCCGAGGGCGAGGAGGCCCGCAACCGGGACGTCGCCGCGGGCCTGAGCATCGCGGAGATCGCCAACCGGCCGTACTTCCCGAAACTGCGTAACCAGTAAAGCGTGAGTTGAAATGCGCTGAAGCGCAAGGCAGGAGAAAAGGGGCGTGAATCAAGCAGTGTCAGGATTCGCCTTCCGCCTTCCGCCTTCCGCCTTCCGCCTTCCGCCCTGGCGCCTCACCCGAGAAAGAGTTTATAGGCCGGGTTGGTACTTTCGTCGCTGTACGGGTAACCGACCTTGGAGAGGAATGCCCGGAACTTGCGCTTGTCCTGGCGCGGCACCTGCATACCTACCAGCACCCGCCCGTAATCGGCGCCATGATTACGGTAGTGGAAGAGGCTGATATTCCACCCGCGGCTCATGCTGCTGAGGAAATTCATCAGCGCGCCCGGGCGCTCCGGGAATTCGAAGCGATAGAGTATTTCGTGCTTCACCGTCGGCGCATGCCCGCCCACCAGGTGCCGGACGTGCAGTTTCGCGAGCTCGTTGTCGCTGAAGTCGAGCGTCTTCAGGCCATGGCGGCGCAGCGAGCGCACGAGGCGCGCCGTCTCCTCGCGGCCATGCACCTGGACGCCGACGAAAACCTGGGCCTCGCGGGAATCCGCGTAACGGTAGTTGAATTCGGTAATACTGCGCGGGCCGAGCAGCTCGCAGAACGCCTTGAAGCTGCCCGGACGCTCCGGGATCGTCACCGCGAGGATCGCCTCGCGCGCCTCGCCCAGTTCCGCTTCCTCGGCGACAAAACGCAGCCGGTCGAAGTTCATGTTGGCACCGCAGGCGACGGCCACCAGCGTCTCACCGCGCAGGCGCTTGCGCGCGACGTAGGCCTTGGCCCCGGCGATCGCGAGCGCGCCCGCCGGCTCGAGGATCGCGCGCGTGTCCTCGAACACGTCCTTGATCGCCGCGCACATCGCGTCGGTATCGACCCGGATCACGCCATCGACCAGCTCGCGGCACAGACGGAACGTTTCCGCACCCACCTGCTTCACCGCCACCCCATCGGCGAACAGCCCGACCTGGTCGAGCTTCACCCGGCGTCCCGCCCTGAGCGAGCGGTACATGGCGTCCGCGTCGACCGGCTCGACCCCGATCACCTTGATTTCGGGGCGCAGTCGCTTGACGTAGGCCGCGATGCCCGAGATGAGCCCGCCGCCGCCGACGGCGACGAAGATGGCCTCGATAGGTTCCGTGTACTGGTGAAGGATCTCCATGCCGATCGTGCCCTGCCCGGCGATCACGTCGGGGTCGTCGTACGGATGCACGAAGGTGTAGCGATGGCGCCGCTCGAGCGCGCGCGCATGCGCGTGAGCCTCGTCGTAGGAATCGCCCCACAGCACCACGCTGGCGCCGCGCTGGCGCACGGCGTCGACCTTGATGTGGGGGGTGGTCACCGGCATCACGATGGTGGCGCGGCAGCCGAGCTTCTGTGCCGCCAGCGCAACGCCCTGGGCATGGTTCCCGGCGGAGGCCGCGATCACGCCGCGCTTTAGCGCCGCGGCGGGAAGCCGCACCATCTTGTTGTACGCGCCACGCAGCTTGAACGAGAACACCGGCTGCAGGTCCTCGCGCTTGAGCAGCAGGCGGTTGTGCATGCGCCGCGACAGGCTGGGCGCGACCTCCAGCGGGGTCTCGACCGCCACATCATAGACGCGGGCCTTCAGGATGCGTTCGAGATAGTCGTTTTTGCGCATGGCAGCGGCAGGTTTTCGGGAGCTAAGGGTAGCAGGAATGCCCGTCACAGGTAAGCGGACCACCGCGTGACGAGCGCCCGGTCCACCGCTTGCCGCCGATTGTTAACGGCTCACCCCTTGCTGCTTGCCTCCTGCCCCGCCACCGTTTACCCCGTGCCGCTTACCAATTATCATCATCCGCATGACTCAGGATGAAATGAAACAGGCCGTCGCACGGGCCGCGTTGGAGCATGTTCCCCCCGGCTGCGTCGTCGGCGTCGGAACCGGCTCGACCGCCAATTTCTTCATTACCGAGCTCGGGCGGATACGCAACCGGGTCGAAGCGGCAGTCGCCAGCTCGGACGCCTCGGCGCAGCGCCTGAAAGCCGCCGGCATCCCCGTGTTGGATCTGAACAGCGTCACCGAGCTGCCGGTCTACATCGACGGCGCCGACGAGGTTAACACGCAGCTCGCGATGATCAAGGGCGGGGGCGGGGCGCTGACGCGCGAGAAGATCGTCGCCGCGGTGGCCCGGAAATTCGTGTGCATTGCCGACCACACCAAGCTCGTCGACGTGCTCGGTAAGTTCCCGCTGCCGATCGAGGTCATCCCGATGGCGCGCGCCTACGTGGCCCGCGAGTGCGTGAAGCTGGGCGGGCGGCCCGCCTGGCGCGAGGGGTTCGTCACGGACAACGGCAACGTGATCCTCGACGTGCACGACTTCCGGATCCTCGCGCCCGCCGAGCTCGAAGCCCGGCTCGACCAGATCGCCGGCGTGGTGACCAACGGGCTGTTCGCGCGGCGCGGCGCCGACGTGCTGCTGCTCGGCGCCCCGGACGGCGTGCGCACGATGACACGACACCCCGGCGCGGTTGCAACCAGAGTGTCATAATTCGGTGTTAGGCTATCGCCTCGCGGACCAGGAGACAACCGGATGCCGGAACATACCCTGAAGCAGTTCGACGCCGAGCTCGAGGCGGTGCGCGCACGCGTGCTGCAGATGGGCGGGCTGGTCGAACAGCAGATCGTGCAGGCGGTAGACGCCCTGGTCAACGGGGACATGCAGCTCGCCGCGCAGGTGGTCGAGAACGACCACCGCGTGAACGCGCTCGAAGTCGGGATCGACGAGGAATGCAGCACGATCATTGCGCGCCGCCAGCCCGCCGCGGTCGACCTGCGCATGCTGATGATGGTGGTGAAGACGATCACCGATCTCGAGCGCATCGGCGACGAGGCGAACAAGATCGCGCGCATGACGCAGCTCATCTACGAGACCGACCGCCCCACCGCTCCGCGCACCCACGAGATCCGCCACGTCGCAGAGCTTGCGCTCGGCATGCTGCGCAACGCTTTGGACGCCTTCGCGCGCCTCGACCTGGCGGTGGCGGCCAGGGTCGTGCGCCAGGACGAGCAGGTGGACAGCGCGTTCCGCGGCATCCTGCGCCAGCTCATCACGTTCATGATGGAAGACCCGCGCACCATCTCGCACGCGATCGAGATCCTGTTCATCGCCAAGGCGATCGAGCGCATCGGCGATCATGCAAAGAACATGTCCGAGTACGTGGTCTACATGGTCAAGGGCAAGGACGTGCGCCACACCGGCGTGGAAGGCGTCGAGCGCGAAGCGCTCGGGCAGCGTTGAGTCCGTCGCGCGGTCGAATTCGATAGCCATCGGCGCCGCGATTACCTATACTTCCGGCAGTTCCTGCGCCGCGCGCACCGAGCGCGCGCATTAGGAGGAGACGGCTCTCGGAAGCGATGCACGCTGAACGACCCCTGACGGGCAGCCCCCGATCTCCGTTCTTTCGCCCGTTGCGCGCAGCGCGCAGCGAGTTGGCTCCGCTTCCTCGACCGCACCCCGGGTCGCGCGGCAATGGCTGAATACACGACCATCGCCGCCGTCGACCTCGGCTCCAACTCGTTTCACTGCCAGATTGCCCGCGTCGTGGGCGACCAGATCTATCCGCTCGACGCGCTGCGCGAACCGGTCCGGCTCGGCGCCGGACTCACCGCGGACAAGCGACTCGAAGAAGGGGCCCAGGAGCGGGCGCTCGCGTGTCTCAGGCGCTTCGGTGAGCGGCTGCGCGGCTTCGAGCCGCGCGCCGTGCGCGCCGCCGGCACCAATACCCTGCGCGTGGCAAAGAACGCCGCGGCCTTCCTGAAGAAGGCGCGCAGCGCGCTCGGCTTTCCGATCGAGGTGGTCGCCGGACGCGAGGAGGCGCGGCTCATCTATCTCGGTGTCTCGCACAGCCTCCCTGCCTCCGCGGAAAAACGCCTGGTCGTGGACATCGGGGGCGGGTCGACGGAGTTCATCATCGGCCGGAAGCACAAGCCACTGCGCCTCGAGAGCCTGTTCATGGGCTGCGTGAGCTACAGCCTGCGCTTCTTCCCGGGCGGCAAGGTCACGAAAAGCGCGATGAAGGAGGCCGAGACGCTGGCGCGCATCGAGCTGCAGCCGATCGTCGCGCGTTTCGCGCGCCAGAACTGGGAGCAGGCGATCGGCTCGTCCGGCACGGCGCGCGCGCTGGCCGAGATCCTTCAGCTCGCCGGCTATGCGGACGGCAGCATCACCCCCGACGGGCTTGACCGCCTGCGCAGCGATCTCGTCAAGGCGGCAGAAATGAGCCGGGTCGAGTTGCGCGGGTTGCGTGCCGACCGCGCGCCGGTCCTGCCGGGCGGGCTTGCCATCATGACCGCCGCGCTGGCCGAGCTCAAGGTCGAGTCGCTGGTGACGACCACGGGTTCGATGCGCCAGGGCATGCTCTACGACATGCTGGGCCGGCTTCATCACCGCGACATGCGCGACATGACCGTCGCGCAGTTCATGCAGCGCTACCACGTCGATCCGCAGCAGGCGCGCCGTGTCGCCACGCTGGCCCTCAAGCTGCACGCCGCACTGACGGCAGGCGCGAAGCAGCCGGACGAGGACGCGCCGCAACTGATTGCCTGGGCGGCGAAGCTGCACGAAATCGGGATCTCGGTCGCCTACAGCGGCTACCACAAGCACTCGGCGTACATCATCGCCAACGCCGACATGCCCGGCTTCTCGCGCCTCGAGCAGCTGCGCCTGAGCCAGCTCGTGCTCGGCCACCGGCGCTCGCTGCGCAAGAACCGCGACCAGTTCGATCCCGACACCGACTGGCGCCTGGTGATCGCCCTGCGCCTCGCAGTGCTGTTCCATCTCGGCCGCTCCGACGTCGCCGTGCCGGTGCAGGACGCCACCGCGCAGGGGCGGAAATTCCGCGTCACGCTCGAGCGCGAGTGGCTCGCCCGCAATCCGCTCACGGCGCGCGCGCTGCGCGAGGAAGTGAAGCAGTGGGAGGAAGTCGGGTTCGAGCTCACGGTCAAGCCTCTGCTCGAGGAGGCGCCGGCGGACCTCGCCGCCGCGTGAGGCGCGCTCAGCGGTTCTTCGTCACCTTCTTGAGCGCCGCGTCGACCGCATTACAGACCGTCTTGAGCACCTTGATGCGGGCGTAATACTTGTTCTCCGCCTCCACCAGCGTCCAGGGCGCGATGCTGGTTGAGGTGCGGTCGACCATGTCACAAACCGCGAGCTCGTAATCGCCCCACTTCTTGCGGTTGCGCCAGTCCTCTTCCGTGATCTTGAAGCGCTTGAAGGCGACCTTTTCGCGCGCCTTGAAGCGCCGGTACTGCTCCTGCTTGCCGATCGCCAGCCAGAATTTCACCACCACCACGCCGTGGCCGATCAACTGCTGCTCGAAATCGTTGATCTCGGCATAGGCGCGCATCCAGTCCAGCTCGGAGCAAAGCCGCTCTACCCGCTCGACCAGCACGCGCCCGTACCATGAGCGATCGAAGATCACGAAACGGCCGCGGCGGGGGATGTGCCGCCAGAAGCGCCACAGGTACGGCTGGGCGCGCTCCTCCTCGGTCGGCGCCGCCACCGGCACCGTGTGATAGTAGCGGGCATCTAGGGCGCGCGTGACGCGGCGTATGGCGCCACCCTTGCCTGCCGCGTCATTTCCCTCGAATACCGCCACCACGGAGATTTCCTTGAATCGCGGATCGCGCGAGAGCGCGTTCAGCCGGCCCTGCCACCGGTCAAGCTCCCGCGCATAATCCTTCTTGCTGAGCGGTTGGTCGAGTTTGAGCGCGCGCAGCACGTTCAGCTGGTCCACCGGCGGCGGCAGCGGGGGAGCGCGGTCAGGCAGGTGCTTCGCCGGCTTCTGGTCGAGACGCTCGCGCAGGGCCGCGAGCAGCGTGTTGCCCACGGTCAGGGCGCGGTACTGCGGGTCGGCGCCGGCGACTACCAGCCACGGCGCCTCGCCCGTGCTGGTCATGCGCACGAACGGCTCGCAGGTCTTGCGAAAGCCGTCGTACATCTTGTAGAGCCGCCAGTCGTTGCGGGTAACCCGCCAGCTCGTGCGCGGGTCCTTCTCGAGCGCCCTTAACCGCTTCTTCTGCTGCGCCTTGGACAGGTGGAACCAGAACTTGAGCAGCAGCACCCCTTCGTCGCACAGCATGCGCTCGAAGCGCAGGATCTCCGCAATGTGCTGGTCGAACCGGCCACGCCCGATGCGGCCGGTGACGCGGTCGACGACGGGCTGCGTATGCCAGGCGCCGAAGAAAATGCCGATCTTGCCCTTGGGCGGCAGGGCGCGCCAATAGCGCCAGATGCGCGGGCGCTCCTGCTCCTCGTCGGAGGGCTCGGCGAACCCGCTCACCTCGATGTGCCGCGGGTCCATCCATTCGTTCAGTAGATTGACGGTTTCGCCCTTGCCCGCGCCCTCCACGCCGGCGATCAGGATCAGGGTCGCGAAGCGCCCGCTCTGCTTCAGGTCATACTGCGCGTTGACCAGCGCCTCGCGCAGCTTGGGCTCCTCGCGGCGATACGTCGCCTTGTCGACATCGTGATCGAGATCAGCCGAATCGAACATGCGCCCCCTTCCCGGGCGTTACAGCAGATCGGGTCCGAGCACGGCGCGCAGCAGGACCGCGCCGCGCCCTTCGCGCTCGCGCCGGGCGAGCCACCAGATCGCGCCCTTCCGGACGCTCCAGTCCGCCGGCTTGCCGGTCATCAGCAACGCGGCTGCCTGCCCCAGCGTAGGCTGGTGTCCCACGACCAGAACCGTACCGCTGCCCTTCGGCCAGCCCGCGGCCTTGAGCAGGCTCTCCGGCGAAGCGGCGGTTCCGACGGCGCCAGTCGTCTCGTATTTCTTCCCGGCGAGCGCCCGGGCTGTTTCCTGAGCGCGCAGCGCGGGGCTGACCAGGATCAACAGGTCCTCGGGCAGGTGCTGCCTGAGCCACGCGGCCATGCGCTCCGCCTGCTTAACACCCTTGCCGGTCAACTTGCGTTCCCCGTCGACGGGCCCGTCCTCCGCATCAGCATGGCGCCACAGGATCAGTTCCATGCCCGCCTCTACCAGAATCGTTTCTGCGCGCGAAACGCCAGCCATGCACGCTTCAGCTTGCGCTGAAGCGCAGGCACGCGCGACCGGTTCCACGCCGCCAGCGCGCGGCCGGCCGCGGCCCCGGCCCCACCGCGCAACCGGGCGCCGCACTCCGCCGTCATCCGCTCAGCTTGCGCCGCATCGTTCATCGCACCCAGTATATCCTGCAGGCTGGAGAGTCGCCGCAGCATGCGGCGTGCCGGCTCTTTCGCGTAGAGGCCGGAAAAGAAATCTCCGGCGTAGCGCAGCTTCTTGATCGCGATGCGCAGCCGGTGGCGCTCGGCCGGGCCCTGGGCCGCGAGCTTGCGGCCGCGCTTGCGCGCCCGCGAATGCCGCCGCTCGAGCGTAGCGGACGCGAAGCGGCCGACCGATTTTGCCCGTCCGCGTGGCGCCGCATCGTCCGCGCCGCGCGCCCAACCATCGGCGGCAAGCCATGCACCCAGCGAGAGGATGAACCGCCGGTAGCGCACCGACTCGACAGCGCGGCATGCCGCGCGGTTTGCCCCGCGGCGGCGCCGCTCCGCTGCCCGCTCGACCGCGGCGCGTGCCGTCCGCTCGCGGATCCTCCCCGCAAACTGCGGAAGGGTTTCGCCGGCGTATACGTCCCAGTCGCGCGCCGGGCCAAGCGCACCCGCGAGCCAGCGGATATCGGCGACGATCGGCGCCGTCGCTTCCTCGGGATATGCCGGACCGAAGACGCGGAAGGCCGAGCGCATGCGCCGCAGGGCGACCCGCATCTGGTGCAGGTACTCGGGGTCCTTTCCCGCCAGCATACCCGTTTCGTTGGCCTGCAGATGGTCGAGCGTCGCCCGCACGATCGCTCCGAACGCCGCGCCGACCGTCATCCCCGCGTCCAGCGCCGCCGGGCGCGCCTTGACCGGCTGTGCGACCTCGCTAGTGCACAGCGCGTAGCCACGATCCGCCTTCGAGCGGTTTTCGAGCGTGAGAGGGGCAGATCGCGCAAATCTCAGCGCAAGTTCGTACAGCGCCGCCGCCGGGCCCGCGCACAGCTCGAGCTCCAGTTCGCAGATCGGCTCGCGCCGGCCGCCGCCGGTGATTTCTCCCCGATCCAGGGCGGCATCGATCACCAGCCCCGGCCGCAATTGGACACGGCGCTCGACGCGCACAAAACGGGTGGCGAAGACCGGCCGCAACTGCCGCCGCAGTCGGCGTGAAGCGAACAGCCCGGCGTACGGTCCGCGGCCGAGGCTTGCCCAGTCGATCGCCTGCCGCGCCACGTCGGATTCGATTTCGACGCGTTGGTGGAGCCCGCCAGCGACACTGCCACCGCCTTTCACCGTCTGCACCCAGCGCCTGCCGTCGCGGCGCAGCCGCAGCGCGACGCCGCGCCGCCGCAAATCGAAACGGGGCGTGTCGTAGTAGACGCTGTGGAGAGAGCGCCCGACCGCCCGCGCCCCGTCCCGCAGCAGCGGGTGCGCCGCGAGCCGACGCGCGGCGCCGGCAGGCAGCCGCAGCTTCAACTCTATTTCCTGGGAACCCATCGGACGATCGCGTGGCTCAACGTTGCACCCGGACAAACAGCGCTCAGCCGGCCGGCAAGCGCGCCAGCTTCTCGAGCAGCACGTCCTGCGCCGAAACCAACTTGCCGCGGCGCACCGCTTTCTGCGCGTAGCCCCCGTCCGGGTCCATCTCCCAGGCCTGGCCATCGCCGTCGAGATAGGGTTTCAGCCCCTCGTCGATCACGCGCTTCTTGAGTTTGGCATCGAGCACCGGGAAGCACACCTCTAGGCGCCGGAAGAAATTGCGCTCCATCCAGTCCGCGCTGGAAAGATACACGTCCTCTGCGCCGTCGTTGTGGAAGTAGAACACTCGCGTATGCTCGAGAAAACGGCCCACGATCGAGCGCACGCGGATGTTCTGCGACACCTCCGGCAGCCCGGGCCGCAGCGCGCACACACCCCGCACGACGAGATCGATCTCCACCCCCGCTTTCGAGGCGTCGTAGAGCGCAGCGATCACTTCGGGGTCGAGCAGGGCGTTCATCTTGGCGATGATGCGGCCCTTGCGGCCCGCCTGCGCCATCTGCGTCTCGTTCTGGATCGCGCGCAGCACCTGCTTGTGCAACGTGAACGGGGCCTGCAAGAGGTATTTCAGGCGGATTGCTCGCCCGAGCCCCGTCAACTGGACGAACACGTCGCTCACCTCAGCGCCGATTTCCTCGCTGCAGGTGAACAGCCCGAAATCGGTGTAGAGCTTGGTGGTGCGCGGATGATAGTTCCCGGTCGCCAAATGCACGTAGCGCCGCAGCCGTTCCTCCTCGCGGCGCACCACCATCAGCATCTTGGCGTGGGTCTTGTGGCCGACCACGCCGTACACCACGTGCGCCCCGACCTCCTCCAGCCGCTGCGCCCAGTTGATGTTGGCTTCCTCGTCGAAGCGCGCGAGCAGCTCGAGCACGACGGTGACCTCCTTGCCGCTGCGCGCGGCGCCGATGAGGACATCCATCAGCTCGGACTCGGCGCCGGTGCGATAGACGGTCATCTTGATCGCCACCACCGCCGGATCGCGGGCAGCCTGCTCGAGGAACAGTATCACCGGCTGGAACGACTGGAACGGGTGGTGCAGCAGCACGTCCCCGTCACGAATCGCGCTGAACATGTCGCCAGGCCGATCGAGTTCCTTCGGCAGACCGGGCACGAAGCGCGGGAACTTCTGGGCCGGCCGATCCACCCAGTCGGGCACGTTCATCAGCCGCACCAGGTTCACCGGTCCGTCCACGCGGTACAGGTCGTCCTGCGCGAGATTGAAGTGCGAGAGCAGGAAATCGCTGATCTGCTGCGGGCAGTTCTCGGCCACCTCCAGCCGCACCTCGTCGCCAAAGTGGCGGTGCGGCAGCTCGCCGCGCAACGCGGTTCTCAGGTCCTTGATCTCCTCCTCGTCGACGAAGAGATCGCTGTTGCGGGTGACGCGAAACTGGTGGCAATCGACCACCTTCATGCCGGCGAACAGCTCGCCGACGTGCGTATGCAGAACCGAAGACAGGAAGACGAAATCGTATTCCGCGGTCGCGATTTCTTTCGGCAGGCGGATCACGCGCGGCAGCACGCGCGGGGCTTGGACGATGGCAAGCCCCGAATTGCGCCCGAAGGCGTCCTTGCCTTCCAGCTCCACCGCGAAGTTCAGGCTCTTGTTCAGCACGCGGGGGAACGGGTGCGCCGGATCGAGCCCGATCGGGGTGAGGACCGGCATCACCTCCCTCGAGAAATAGGCCTTGATCCATTCGGCCTGCGCGGAGCTGAGATCGGAGCGGCGCAGGAAGCGGATTCCCTCGCCCGCGAGGCCGGGCAGGACTTCCTGGTTGAGCAGCTGGTACTGCAGCGCGACCACCTCGTGCGCCGTCTTCGACACCTGCTGGAACACCAGGTCGGCGCGCATGTGGTCCGGCCCGACCGGGGGCGACCCCGCCTCGATCTCGGCCTTCAGCCCGGCGACGCGGATCTCGAAGAACTCGTCGAGGTTGCTGCTTACGATGCACAGGAAGCGCAGGCGCTCGAGCAGCGGATGGGCACGGTTCTCGGCCTGCGCGAGCACGCGCCGGTTGAACGCGAGCTGACCGAGCTCGCGGTTGAGGTAGAGTTCCGGGGCGAGGCGTGACTTGCTCATGTGTTTCGCTCCTGCATCAAGCAGCGGGAGCGTGGGACGGCGTCCGCCCGCAGCGGCGCCGTGTTTCGGTTAGTTCGGCGGCGGCGGAACGTAGCCGGCGGCGACGTCGGCGCCGGCGCCGAAAAAGTGCTTCTCCATCTGCTGCGCGAGGTAATCGCGCGCCTTCTTGTCGGCAAGGTTGAGGCGGTTCTCGTTCACCAGCATCTTCTGCTGCTCGAGCCACTGCTGCCAGGCCTCCTTGGATACGTGGTCATAGATTTTTTTGCCGAGGACGCCGGGATAGGGCAGGAACTCCAGGCCTTGGGCCTCCCGCCCCAGTTTCACGCACTTCACCATCCTGGGCATGCTTCCCGCTCCACAGGTTTGCAGTCAGGTTACAGCAATGTTACCGGGCAGCGGCGGGTTAGGGGAAGCCCGGGAAAGTGCGGGGTGTCGCGGCGCCGGCCGCCAAACCGTCTGCGGAGCGATTTCACGTAAACCGCAACTCCAGATTCGAGCGCGAACGCACCGTCGCCAGCATCGGATGGTCCGCGCGCGGCCGCTCCAGGTAATAGCCCTGGACACAGTCGACGCCGAAATCGCGCAGCATGACGATGGTTTCCTCGTCCTCCACGCACTCGGCAATCGTGGTCTTGTGCAGCCCGCGTGCCACCGACACAATGGCGCGCACGAACAACTGGTTGTCGTAGTCGTTGGGCAGGTTGCGGATGAACAGGCCGTCGATCTTGACCGCATCCACCTGCAGATACTTGAGGTACGCAAAAGAGGAGAAACCGGTGCCGAAATCGTCGAGGCACACGCCGCAGCCGGTCTGGCGCAGCGCCTCGATGAAACGCTGGGCGTCGTGCAGGTCGGACACCGCGGAGGTCTCGGTGAGCTCGACCTGCAGCCGGCGCGGCGCAACGCCGTGCCGCCGCAGTTGCTCGGCGATGAAGTGCGGCAGCGTCGGCTCATCGAGCGAGCGCCCGGATATGTTAACGGCGAGCGCGGGGATCGCCTTGGCCACGGCCAGCATCTGGATCGCCTCGGTCAGCACCCAGCGGTCGATATCGACAATCTTGCCGGTTTTCTCGGCGAGCGGAATGAACTGGCCCGGCATCAGCAGGGTTCCGCCGTCGTCCCGGTCGCGCATACGCACCAGGACCTCGAAGTGCGACAGCGCCCGGTCGCGCACGGTGTAGATGCCCTGGAACTGCAGATCCATCAGCCCGTTCTCGAGCGCGTGCAGAATGCGGTCGTTCCACGACAACTGCGAGACCATCTGCTGCGAGGCGTCCAGGTCGCTGCGGTAGACCCGCCACGCGTTCTTGCCCGCCTCCTTGGCCTGGTACATGGCCGCGTCGGCGCGCGCGATCAGATCCTCCACGTTCTCGGCCTGGTCCGGGTAGATCGAAATGCCGAGGCTCGTGGTGAGGCGCAGGCTCTGCCCTTCGAACTCGAACCGCACCAGCGCGATCGAGCGCGTGATGCGGTCGGCGAGCACCCGCAGCATTTCATCGGAGATCTCCGGCACGAGCACCGCGAACTCGTCCCCGCCCAGCCGCGCGAACACCTCGTTGCGGCGTACCTGGCCGCCGACCTCGCCCGCGACGCGGATCAGCATCGCGTCGCCCGCGCGATGGCCGAACGTGTCGTTGATGTACTTGAACTCGTCGAGATCGAAAAACAGCAGCGCCAGGCGCGACTGATTGCGCTGCGCATCGGCCATCATGCGCCCGAGCTCCTCGTTGAAGCGGTGCCGGTTGTAGAGCCCGGTCAGCGCGTCGCGCTCGGCGAGATAGATCAGCTGGTCGGCTGTCTGCCGCTCGTGTGTGACGTCCTCGAACAGCCACAAGTGGCCGACGGGCCGGCCGTAGACGTCCTCGACCGCGTGTCCCTGCTGCGTGATGAGCCGCCCGTCGGCGAGCTGGATCTCGAGCGTGCCGAAGATCTCGTCGTGCTTGGGCAGCCTGAACAGCCGCGATGTCTGCTCCTCCGGGCGGCTCAGCACGCACGCCGTGGCGGCGAGCACATCTTGCGGCGTGTTCCCGATCAACCGGGTCCCCGGCGCGATCATCCAGATACGGGTGAAAGCCGGATTGGTGTAGACCACCTTGTTTTCCGGCGACACGAACAGAATGCCCTTGTCCATCGCGCCGAGCAGCGCTGACAGCCGCGCATGCTCATCCTGCGCGCGCTGCAGGTACTCCAGTTGCACGTCCTGCGCGTCGCGCAGCTCGAGCACCGTGGACTCGAGCTGGCCTTCGGCCTCCTTGCGCTGGGTGATGTCGCGAATGCTGATGCGGATGCCGAGATAGGCGCCGCGCGCATCGTAAATGGGCCGCCAGTCGGCGGCGGCCCAGAACTGGGTGCCGTCCTTGCGCTGCGCCCGGAACTCGTAGTCCTGGCCGCTGTTGCCGCGCAGGGCGCGGCGAATCTGGCGCGCGGTACGCGCGACGTCCGTGTCGGCGATGAACGGCGCGGGGAAATCCTGCGTCGCGAGACACTCCTCCGGCGTGTAGCCGAACATGTCGAGCACACGCGTATTGATCCAGATCAGCTTCCCCTCACGACTGATCCATAATTCGCAGTCGTAGCTGTAGTCCGCGATCGCGCTGAACTTCGCCTCGCTCTCGGCCAGCGCCTTGATCCGGCTCTCGAGGGTCTGCGCCATGACATTGAATGCGTGCGTGAGGCGGCCGACCTCGTCGCTGCTTTCCACCGGCAGGCGCACGTTGAGGTCGCCGGCCGCGAGCCGCTCGCTGGCGCTGGTGAGCCGGGTAAGATTGCGCGTCAGCCAGAATGAAATCGCCAACAGGGTGGCGAGGGACAGTATCAGCGCGAAAACCCCGATCAGCAGGCTCTCGCGCACGAGCTCGTCCTGCGCCACCCGCAGGAACCCGGTGTCGAGTCCGATTTGCAGCTTGCCGTAGCGCTCGCCCGCCGAGCCGATATCGACCACGGTGTCGATGCGGCTGACCCGCGCCAGGTCACTGGCGCGCAACACGGTCTGTGCCTGTGGCAGCGGGTCACGCGCATCCCAGCCGCTCGCGGCGATGACCCGGCCCGAAGCGTCGAACAGGACGAGGTACACGATCTCGCTCCCCCGTTGCACGCGCTCGATCACCTCGCCCGCGGTCACGCGATCTCCCGCCGCGAGCGAAACCGCCAGCGCCGCGTTGAGCAGCTGCTTCTGCTCCCTCACGTGGATCTGCGTGCGCTCGACGAGCTTTTCCTGCATGACGCTCACGCCGTCGATGACCAGCAGGGCGAGCATCAGGACCTGCACCAGCGTGATCGCCAGCAGCAGGCGGGTGCGCAGCGGCAGCGAGAAGGACGCGGCCTTCATGCGGGATGAGCGATCATCGAATGATGGGCGCGCGTCGTGAGTTTCCGGTCACAGTCGCTTGGTAAGGACCACCGAGCGCCGCTGGTAATTGTATAAAGCCCGCTTCTGGTCCGGCAGCACCTCTACCCCCGCCTCCGCAAAACCCCGCTCGACGAACCAGTGCTCCGCGCGCGTGGTCAGCACGAAGAGCTTCTTGAGCTTCTGGCGCCGCGCACGCGCCTCGATATCTGTGAGCAGCCGCTCCCCCGCACCCTGGTTGCGGAAGTCCGGGTGCACCACGAGACACGCGAGCTCGGCCGAGCGCTCGTCCGGGAACGGATAGAGCGCGGCGCAGCCGACCACGATGCCGTCGTGCTCGAGCACGGCGAAACGGCCGACTTCGCGCTCGAGCAGGCTGCGGCTGCGCTTGACCAGCGTGCCGTCGGCTTCGACCGGCTCGAGCAGCCGCAGGATGCCGCCGATGTCGTCGAGCCGCGCCTGGCGCAACGTCTCCAGCGGATCGGGCGTGAGCAGGGTGCCGACCCCCCGATGCGTGAAGAGCTCGAGCAGCAGCGCGTCATCGATGTGCCCGGAGATGAGGTGGACCCGTTTCACGCCTTGCTGGCACGCCCGCACCGCCCATGGCAGGTAGAACTGGACGTCGCTGTCTCCGGAATCACCGCGTGCGAGCAGCGCCTGCGCCTGCTTCACGGTGACCTCGCGCAGCAATTCGCCGCGGCGCCCGGAGACTCCCGGCGTGTCCATGAGAAAGATCAGCTTGTCGGCCTTCAGCGCGATCGCGGTCGACGCGGCGACGTCTTCGAGCGTGAGGTTGAACACCTCGCCGCTCGGCGAATAACCGAGCGGCGACAGCAGCACGAGGTCGCCGTCCGCAAGGCGCCGCTGGATTGCCACGGTATCGATCTTGCGCACCTCCCCGGTATGCATGAAGTCGACCCCTTCGACGACTCCGATCGGCTTGGCAGTGATGAAGTTTCCGCTCGCGACCCGGATGTCGGAGCCGGCCATCGGCGAGTTCGGCAGCCCCCTCGACAGAAGCGCCTCGATCTCGACCCGCAGCCGGCCGCTCGCCTCCATCGCGCAGCCGAGCGCGATATCGTCGGTGACGCGCAGTCCGCCCTGAAAGCGGCTGCGCCGGCGCTGCGCCTTCAGCTTCGCCTCGATCTGCGGCCGCGTGCCGTGCACCAGCACGAGCTTCACCCCGAGCGCCGCCAGCAGGTTGAGGTCCACCGTCAGATCGACGAAGCGGCCATCGCTCACGAGGTCGCCGCCGAAACCGAGCACGAAGGTGCGGCCACGGAACGCATGGATGTAGGGGGCGACCGACTGGAACCAGTCGATGAACCGGTCCTGCGCCGACAGCCGCAGGCGGCGCCCTGGCGGCCGAGCCGGTTTTTCCGCACTGGCGCTGGTCCCCGACGCCCCAGATGGCTCTTTATCCACTGAAGTCTAGCTGCTCCCTGTTGAACCCCGCATCCGCCGAGCATTCTATCGCTATTTCAAGCACATATATTATGCGAGTTCGGGGGCGAGGGAAAGCGCCGGCACGCCGGCCGGCTGTTGTTTGATCTTGCGCAAACGCGGACGCCATCGTGCTTGACGCCCACTCTGCTCCATCTATACTGGCGCGGCATGTGGAAATTCGTTAACTGGCGTCGTCTGCTCAGCGTCGCACTAATCGGCGCGCTGCTGTCCCCTCACGCCGCGTTTGCGATGCCACTCTGCGATGAAGTCGCCCCGCCATCGGCAGGGTTGGTCGCGCCGCACACCGAGGCAGACTGCCTCGCCGCTGCCGTCGCCGAGCCGAGCCTGTGCGCGCAGGCCTCCACCGACACCGCCAAGTCACCGGGTCCCGCTGGCCCCAACGTACCCCTGGTAGCCGTCGCCAGTGCGCTGCTATTGCCCCAGGCGCCCGCGAGCCTCGATCCCGCAGCTATCCATTGCCGGTCGACCGACAGGGTTCCCCGCCCGAGCACGTCGGTACTGTTCTGCCGCTGGCTTAGCTGATCCTCCGCGTTGCACGATCGCGTCCGCAGCCGCGGCCGCGAGATGCCTTACGCGGAGATCTCATGAACTTTAGAACGTTTGCCGGGGGTGCTGGCGCCCAGGTCTGCGCCAGTTCCCTGACCATGTCGCGCGCGACGGCGCCGCGACCGATGATCGCGCGCACCGGAGAAAGCGGAAACACCGCCTCGCGACTGACGCGGGCCGTGATCGCGCTGCTCCTCACCTCGAGTGTCGCATGGTCAGCAGCCAGCGCGCAGGAAACGCCCGAGCTGGGGTCGACCGTGGAAACCCTGCTCGACTACGCGCGCGCCAACAACCCGGAGTACGCCGCGATGCGGCTGGAAGCGGAGGCGGCGACCGAGCGCGTTTTCCCGGCCGGCGCCCTGCCCGATCCCGTGTTCCGGACCGAGCTGCGCGACGTCACCAATGCGGCAAGCGGCGCCGGTGCGAGCCTGCTCCCGAACCGCGTCGGGAGCACGCGTTATCTGGTCATGCAGAATATTCCGTGGTTCGGCAAACGCGATCTCAAGCGCGAGGTGGCTCAGTCCACCGTGGAGGAGGCGAAGGGCAAGGCTGATACGACATGGGCCGAGCTGGCTGCCCGCATCGAGACCGCTTATGCACGTTATCACCAGGCCACCCAGAGCGTGCGCCTGTTCCGGGAAATCGTCGACCTGCTCGATCGCCTGGAACGCATCGCCCAGGTGCGCTATGCCAGTGGCCTCTCACCGCAACAGGACGTCATCCGCGCGCAGACCGAGCGGACCGCGGCACAGACCGAGCAGGTAGTCATGGAATCCGAGGTGATTGGCATGCGGGCCATGTTGAACAGCCTCGTCAACCGGGCCGCGAACGCGGCGCTGGCGGAACCGCGGAGTGTGCGCCCGTTGCCGGCGCCAGCCGCGCTGGAGTTTTCGGTTATCGCGGAGCAGGTGCGGGCGCGCAATCCAGAGCTGTTTTCGGACGAGGCGCGAATCCGCGGCGCGGAGAAAACCCGCGCCCTCGTCCATGCCAACCGCTATCCGGATTTCTCGCTGGGGATATCGCCGATTCAAATGGGCGACCGCTTCAACGAGTGGGAATTGATGGTGGAGATCAACATCCCGCTGCAGCAGAAGGCGCGCCGGCACCAGGAGCGGGAGGCTGAGACGATGTTATCGGCCGCCCGCCTGCGGCGGGACGCGACCATAAGCCGCATTCTCGGCGATCTCGGGCGCTCGCTCGCCGCGCTCGAGGCGGCGCGGCGCACGGAGATACTGACCTCCAACAGCCTGCTGCCTCAAGCCGATCTCACTTTTCAGGCGGCGCTGGTCGCGTACGAAACGGGGCGAGCCGACTTCGCCACCCTGCTCGATGCGCAACGCCAGATCCGTCAGGCAAAACTCATTCGTATCCGCGCTCAAGCCGAGGCCCACGTCCGCCTGTCGGAGATCGAGCGCTTGGTGGGAGAAAGACTATGAAAACAAGCGTGCTTGTCATCATCAGCTTCGCAGCCGCTGGCGTCGCTGCCGGCGCCGGTTACTGGTGGGGCGCAAATTCGCGCCCAGCGGTACACGGCGGTGAGCCGCGCGTCGCGGCCGCTGCGGCAGAGCCGGCCTCGGCCGGCGTAACAAAGAATCGCAAGGTGCTCTATTACCGCAATCCAATGGGATTGCCCGATACGTCGCCGGCTCCCAAGAAAGACCCCATGGGCATGGACTACATCCCGGTTTACGAAGGCGAGGAGGCACCTGCGGGCCAGATCAAGCTCAGCACGGAAAAGACGCAGAAGCTCGGCGTGCGTACCGAGCCGGCGCAGATACGGGCGCTGGACAGCGTCGTGCGCGCGGCCGGGCGCATTGAACCCGACGAACGCCGGATCTTCGCCGTTGCGCCCAAATTCGAAGGCTGGATCGAGCGGCTTTTCGTCAACGCCACCGGGGAGCCGGTGCGCAAGGGCCAGCCGCTGTTTGAAGTCTACAGCCCCGAGCTGGTGTCGGTGCAGCAGGAATACGCGCTCGCGACGCAGGGGTTGGCTGCCCTCAAGGATGCGTATCCCGAAGCCCGCACCAGCATGCAGCGGCTTGCCGAGTCGAGCATCATGCGCCTCAAGAACTGGGACATTTCCGACGAGCAGATCCGCACCCTCACCCAATCCGGTGACCCGAAACGCACGCTGATCTTCCGCGCGCCGGTAAACGGGATCGTGATGGAGAAGAAAGCGCTGCAGGGCATGCGCTTCATGCCCGGCGAGATGCTCTACCAGATCGCGGACCTCACCTCGGTGTGGGTGCTCGCGGACGTGTTCGAGCAGGACATCGGACAGGTGAAGGTCGGCGCCAGGGCGAAAGTGGCCATCACGGCCTATCCCGACGCGGCATTCGAAGGACGCATCACCTACATCTACCCAACGTTGAAGGCCGAGACCCGCACGGTGCCCGTCCGGCTGGAAATTGCCAACCCCGCAGGACGTCTCAAGCCGGCCATGTTCGCCCAGGTCGAAATGGCGGCGACCAGCGCCAAAGGCCTGACGATTCCCAAGGGCGCAGTCATCGACAGCGGCACCCGCCGTATCGTCCTGGTGCAGACGGCCGAGGGCCGCTTCGTCCCCCGCGACGTGAAATTGGGCATCCGCGGTGAGAACTACGTGCACGTGCTGGAAGGCCTGAACGAAAACGAGCAGGTCGTGGTCGCGGCCAACTTCCTGATCGACGCCGAGAGCAACCTCAAAGCCGTGCTCGACGGGCTCGGCAGCGCACCGAAGACCGATCCGGCAGCGGCACAGCCAGGTGTCCCTGCCGCCCGGCCCGCTGTTGGCCACCAAGCCGAGGGCAAGGTCGAGAGCATCGACCGCCAGGCGGGCTCGATATCGATCTCTCACGGTCCGGTCCCGAGCCTGAAGTGGCCGGGCATGACCATGGACTTCGAAGTGGCCCATGCGGGGCTGCTCGAAGGCATCAAGCCCGGCGCCGCGATCGCGTTCGAGTTCGTCGAGCGCAAACCGGGCGAATGGGTTATTACGCGCATCGAGGGCAAGCGTCTAGCGCCGCCGCCTAAGAAAGCCGCGGCGGCCGCGCCTGCGAGCCACGCGGCACACTGACAGGCGACATCCCATGCTCGCAAGAATCATCGACTGGTCGGTCCATAACCGCTTCCTCGCGATGCTGGCGACGATTTTCATCGTCATCGCCGGGGTGATCGCGATCGCGCGCACCCCGCTCGACGCGCTGCCGGATCTCTCCGATGTGCTAGTCATC
>JBFKNN010000017.1:0-28519 GCA_041629335.1 Burkholderiales bacterium
CACAACATGCTTCAAGTGCAACGGCCGCGCGTGCCGCGCGGCGGGCCGGCACACGCCGCACCCCCTGTCGTCCCAGGAGCCGCCTTTGACGATGGCGCCTCCGGTCCGGCTCAGGGTTGCCGTCCACTCGAACACCTGCCCCGCCGCATCGAGCAGGCCGTAGGGACTTGCGCCGTCAGGATAGCGGCCCACTGCCGTCGTGTCGAAGGGGCCGGCATCGTGGCTGTTCAGCCGCTGGCGGTCGAACGCGTTGCCCCAGGGAAAATAGCGCCCGTCCACGCCGCGCGCCGCTTTCTCCCATTCCAGTTCGGTCGGCAGCCGCCACACGCGACCGCTCGCCCGGGTCAGCCAGCGCGCGTACTCGCGGGCGTCGGCGTGGCTCACCAGCACCACCGGGTGGTCCTCGCGCCCGGCGGGCGGCTCACCGCGCACCCACGCGTGGCGCCGCGTGCGGTCGAAAGAATGGATCAGTCCGTAGGCGTCCCAGTCCGATCGCGAGACCCCGGGCGCCGGGCGCCCGGTGGCGTCGATGAATGCGGCGTACTGGCGGTTGGTGATGGGCGTCACCGTGATCGCGTAGGCTGAGGTATCGACCGGGCTGCGGCTGCGCTCGTCCTCGTACCAGCGTTGCTCGCGTGTAATCGCCCGGCCGTACGCCTGCTCGTCCACTGCGTACGCGGCATCGCGCTCGGCACGATCCGAGCCGGCGATGAACCGGCCGCGCGGAATCTCGACCACCGGCGGCAACCAGTCCTGTGCCGCGCCCGCGCCCGCCGCGAGCGCCAGCACGATTCCCGCAACCGCGCGCGTCACGCGGTCAAGCGTGCGCATGGCGTGCACTCGTGCGCTAGTCGGTCTTCTCGCCCTGCCCCAGCCGCGACAGCAGATGCCCGAACTTGCTGCGCTTGGTCTGCAGGTAGTTGCGATTGGCCGAGCGCGGCGCGGTCTCGATCGGCACCCGCTCGGCAACGGCGAGCCCGTATTGCCCGAGCGCGGCGACCTTCTCGGGGTTGTTCGTCATCAGCCGCACCGTGCGCACGCCGAGGTCGAACAGAATGTGCGCGCCGGCCTTGTAGTCGCGCATGTCGGCAGCGAACCCCAGCGCGTGATTGGCCTCGACCGTGTCGTGGCCCTGGTCCTGCAGCGCGTAGGCACGGATCTTGTTCAGCAATCCGATGCCGCGCCCCTCGTCGAACATGTAGACCAGCACGCCGCTGCCCGCCTGCTCGATCATCGCCATCGCGGTGTCGAGCTGCTCGCCGCAGTCGCAGCGCTCGGAGCCGAACACGTCACCGGTCAGGCACTGCGAATGCAGCCGCACCAGCACCGGTGCTTCGGGCGCGAGGGCTCCCTTCACCAGCGCCACGTAGAGCGTCGTCTCCAGGTTGTCGGTGTAGATCATGAGCCGGAATTCGCCTGCCTTGCTGGTCGGCAGCACGGTCTCGGCGCGGCGCCGGATCACCCGCTCCATTTCGCGGTAGGCGATCAAGTCCGCGATCTTGAGGATCTTGATGTCGTGCCGGGCCGCGAAACGCTCGAGGTCCGGCAGGCGCGCCATCGTGCCGTCGTCCTTCATGATCTCGCAGATCACGCCGGCCGGCTTGAGCCCCGCCAGCTGCGCAAGATCGACCGCCGCCTCGGTATGGCCGCGGCGCGCGAGCACGCCGCCGTCGACCGCGCGCAGCGTCTGCAGCCGTCCGGGCCGGATGAGATCGGTGGGCTTGGTCTTCTCGGCGATCGCCACGGCGATGGTGCGCGCGCGGTCGTAGGCCGACATGCCCGAGCCCACGCCGTCGCGCGCGTCGATCGGGGTGGCGAACGCCGTGCCGAACTTGGTCTGGTTGCCCTGGTCGTCGGTGACCAGGGCGAGCCCCAGCGCGCGCATGCGCTCCTCGGTCAGCGCGAGCGAGACGAGCCCGCGGCCGTGGGTGACCATGAAATTGATCGCCTCCGGGGTCGCGCGCTCGGCGGCAACAAAGAGGTCGCCCTCGTTCTCCCGGTCCTCGTCGTCGACCAGGATCACCATCCGGCCGCGGCGCACGTCCGGCAGGATCTGCTCGACAATGAATTCGCTGGTCCGGTCGTTGCCCATGACAGGTGAGCCGCCGCTATGCGCGGGTGATCAGCTGCATGAACTCGCCGCGCGTCTTCTCGACATTGAATTCGCCGGTGAATGCCGAGGTCGTCGCGACCGAGTGCTGCTTCTGGATGCCGCGCATGATCATGCACATGTGCTGGGCCTCGATCACCACCGCCACGCCGTCCGGCTTCAGCGTCTCCTGGATGCAGTTGCGGATCTCGACCGTCAGGCGCTCCTGCACCTGCAGCCGCCGCGCAAACGCATCGACCACGCGCGGGATCTTCGACAGCCCCACGATGTGGCCGTTGGGGATGTAAGCGACGTGGGCCTTGCCGAAGAACGGCAGGATGTGGTGCTCGCACAGCGAGAACACCTCGATGTCCTTGACGATGACCATCTGCTGGTACTCTTCGCGGAACATCGCGGAGCGCAGGATCGCGGCCGGGTCGAGATCGTAGCCGTGCGTGAGGAACTGCAGCGACTTCGCGACCCGCTCCGGTGTCTTGGCAAGGCCCTCGCGATCGGGATTCTCGCCGATCTCCTGCAGGATCGCGCGGTAGCCCTCCGCGATGCGGTGGATCGACGCCGGATTGTACTGGTCGATCTTCGCGTAACCGTCCATCTCGTTTTCTTCGAGCATCTGGCGGGTGAGCGATGTCATGGGTGCTCCGGTTCCGGAAAAGCCATCAGCTATTCTACTCCGCGAGCCGGCCGCGGATTGCCTTGGCGATGCCGTCGCGATTCAGACCGGCGTCGGCGAGCTGAATTCCCGGATCTCCCTGGTCGATGAAGCGGTCGGGCAGCCCCAGCTGCAGGACCGGGGTGCTGCGCCCGGCGCGCATGAGCGCCTCGAGCACCGCGCTGCCGGCGCCGCCCATCACGACGTTCTCCTCGACCGTCACCAGAAGATCATGGCGGTCGGCGAGCTCAACCGCGAGCGCCTCGTCAAGCGGCTTGACGAAGCGCATGTTGGCGACCGTGGCGTCGAATTCCTCGGCCGCCGCAAGCGCCGGCGTCACCATCGACCCGAAGGCGAGGATCGCGACCTTGGCACCCTGCCGCCGCACCTCGCCCTTGCCGATCGGCAGCGCAGCCATGTCCTTCTTCACCTCGACGCCGGGCCCGCTGCCGCGCGGATAGCGGACTGCCGCCGGCGTCGACATCCGGAACGCCGTGTAGAGCATCTGGCGGCACTCGTTCTCGTCGGCCGGCGCCATCACCGTCATGTTCGGCAGGCAGCGCAGGTAGGTAAGGTCGAAGCTGCCGTTGTGCGTCTGGCCGTCCGCCCCCACCAGCCCGGCCCGGTCGAGTGCGAACACGATCGGCAGGTTCTGGATCTGCACGTCGTGGATCAGCTGGTCGTAGCCGCGCTGCAGGAACGTCGAGTAGATCGCCACCACCGGCTTCATGCCCTCGCAGGCGATACCGGCGGCGAACGTCAGCGCATGCTGTTCGGCGATCCCGACATCGAAATAGCGGTCGGGATACTGCTCCGCGAATTTCACCAGGCCCGAGCCCTCGCGCATCGCCGGCGTGATCCCGATCAGGCGCTCGTCGAGCGCGGCCATGTCGCACAGCCAGTCGCCGAATATCTGGGTATAAGTGAGCTTCCCGCCCGACTTGCCGCCGGCGATCCCGTTCACCTTGTCGAATTTCGACACGCCGTGGTAGAGCACCGGATCCGCCTCGGCGAGCTTGTAGCCCTGCCCCTTGCGCGTCACCACGTGCAGGAACTGCGGCCCCTTCAGCTGCCTGATGTTGTGGAGCGTCGGAATCAGCGCGTCGAGATCGTGGCCGTCGATGGGGCCGATGTAGTTGAAGCCGAACTCCTCGAACAGCGTGCCGGGCGTCACCATGCCCTTCACGTGCTCCTCGGCACGGCGCGCGAGCTCGCCCAGCACCCTCTCGCCCAGCCCCTTGGCAGCCGAGTAGAAGCGTCCCGACATGAGCTTGGCCAGGTACTTGTTGAGCGCCCCCACCGGCGGCGAGATCGACATATCGTTGTCGTTGAGGATCACCAGCAGGTCGGCCCCGGCGTCGCCGGCGTTATTCAGCGCCTCGAAGGCCATGCCCGCGGTCATCGCCCCGTCGCCGATGATCGCCACGCAATGGCGCGACTCGCCCTTCAGACGGGAGGCGATCGCCATGCCGAGCGCGGCACTGATCGAGGTGCTCGAGTGCGCCGTGCCGAACGTGTCGTACTCGCTCTCCTCGCGCCGCGGGAAGCCCGAGAGCCCGTTCCACATCCGCAACTTCTTCATGCCCTCGCGCCGGCCGGTCAGGACCTTGTGGCCATAGGTCTGGTGCCCGACGTCCCACACCAGGCGGTCGTGGGGCGTATCGAACACGTAATGCAGCGCAATCGTGAGTTCCACCGTGCCGAGGTTCGAGGAAAGGTGCCCGCCGGTCTGGCTCACCGATTCGAGCAGGAACGCGCGCAGCTCGTCGGCGAGCCGCGGCAGCTGGCTGCGCTCGAGCTGCCGCAGCTCGCGCGGATAGTTGATCGTGTTCAGCAGTTCATACATCGCTGATCAACCGCCAAGATCTCGATACCCCCTTGAGGGGTACGCCAAGGCCGCCAAGAAAATCCAGAACATCCGTTACACCAAAGATACAAAATCCCGTCTCTTGGACATCGACCGATGGCTTGCTCCTTGCTTGCGGGTAAAGCATAACTTGTTCTTCCTTGGCGTCCTGCCGGTTCAATTCAGAATTTGCGCAGCACGATGAAGTCGGCGAGCTCGCGCAGCCGCAGTGCGCGCGCACCGAAACCTTCCAGCGAGGCGAGCGCGTCGCGGCGCAGCTCCTCGGCGAGCTCTTTGGACCGCGGCACGCCAAGCGTGCTGACGTAGGTGGGCTTGCCCTGCTGGGCATCCTTGCCCGCGGTCTTGCCGAGCGTCGCGGTGGACGATTCGGCATCGAGCACGTCATCAACGACCTGGAATGCGAGGCCGACGCATTTCGCGAAATGGTCGAGCCGCGCGAGCTCTGCGCCATCGAGGCTGTTGCCGCAGCGCGCGCCGAGCAGCGCCGCGGCGCGGATCAGCGCGCCGGTCTTGTGGATATGCATGAACTCGAGCTCCGGTACCGAGAGCGCCTTGCCCACGCTCTCGAAATCGATCGCCTGCCCGCCGGCCATGCCGCGCGAGCCGGCTGCCGCCGCCAGGAGCTTCACCATCTCGAGCTGGGTCGCAGCGTCATCGGCAAGCCGGTAGTCGGCGAGAAGCTGAAAAGCGAGGCTCTGCAGCGCGTCGCCCACCAGCAGCGCCGTGGGCTCGTCGTACTCGACGTGGCAGGTGGGCTTGCCGCGGCGCAAGACGTCATCATCCATGCACGGCAGGTCGTCGTGCACCAGCGAATACGCGTGGATCAGCTCGACCGCGGCGCCGGCGATCGCCGCGCGCTCCGGGTCCGCAGCGGCGAGCTCGCCGGCGGCGAACGCGAGCAGCGGCCGCGCGCGCTTGCCGCCACCGAGGACGGCGTAGCGCATCGCCTGGTGCAGGCGCGGCGGCGCGATTTCCGGAGAAGGCAGCAGCGTGTGCAGCAGCGATTCAAAGCGGGCAAGCCGGGCGTGCGCCCAGCTGTTGAAGTCGACGGCGGCGTTCAACGTTCAGGATCCTGGGCAGAATTCGTGCCGGCGCATCACATGCTTCATCGGGTTGGGCACTCCTACTGCTCGGCGGGACCGAAATGCTTCAGAACATTGTCCTCGAGAATCTTCACCTGCTGCTGCGCATCGGCGAGTTGCGACTGGCAGAACTTGAGCAACTCCGCGCCGCGCTTGTAGGCCGCGAGCGACTGCTCGAGCGGCAGCTGCCCCGCTTCCATGCCGTCGACGATGCGCTCGAGCTCGGCCAGCGCCGATTCGAAGGTTTGCGGTTGGGACTTGGACGGCTTGGACATTTCGGATGCGGCGCCGCGAGGAAACCGTAAACATAGCGCAATCAGAGGGTTGCGGTCAACGAGGAAGCGCGCCGCGACGCGACATGCAGCGCTGCGACCGCCCCGGGAACGCCCCCGCGGCGATTATCATATGAGCCGGTCGATCAGGCCTGCACCCTGCGCTGGCACGCCGCCCGAATCGAAGCAGTGCGGCTGCGGCCGCCCTGTAAGCTCGCGGTGCGTCGGCCGACAAATTATGAGAAAGTCTTTCCCGGAGCGCCCAGAATGCACGCCACGCTGCCCAAACTGGAAGTGAGCGACTTCCCCGCGATCCGCCGCAAGCGGCTGGATACGCTGCAGGTCAACCTGGGCTACAAGTGCAACCAGACCTGCGTACACTGCCACGTCAACGCGGGCCCCACGCGCACCGAGATGATGAGCCGCGAGACCGTGTTCGAGGTCATCGCTTTCCTCAAGGCCTCGGGCGTGAAGACGCTCGACGTCACCGGCGGCGCGCCCGAGTTGAGCCCGTATTTCCGCATGCTGGTTCTTGCCGCGCGCGACCTCGGCGTTCATGTCCTGGATCGCTGCAATCTCACCATCCTCGAGCAGCCGGGACAGGAAAATCTCGCGCAATTCCTCGCCGATCACGCGGTCGAAGTGGTCGCCTCGCTGCCGTGCTACCTCGAGGAGAACGTCGACCGCCAGCGCGGCAAGGGGGTATTCGACGCGAGCATCCGCGGGCTGCGACAACTGAACGCCCTCGGCTACGGCCGCCCGGATTCGAAACTTGCGCTCAACCTCGTCTACAACCCGCAGGGTGCGGCGTTGCCGCCGGCGCAGGCCAAGCTCGAGCAGGATTACCAGCGCCACCTCCAGTCCCGTTATGGAGTCGCCTTCAACCGGCTCTACGTGCTCACCAACATGCCGATCCAGCGCTTCGGCAGCATGCTGATCTCGAAGGGCCAGTTCGAGGACTATATGGATCTCCTCAAGAACGCCTACCAGGCGGAGAACCTGGAGTCGGTGATGTGCCGCACGATGCTCTCGGTCGACTGGCGCGGCTACGCCTACGATTGCGACTTCAACCAGATGCTGGGTTTGCCGCTTGCCTGGACCGGCCGGCCGCAGGTGCACCTGCGCGAGTTGACCGGCGCCGACCTCGAGGGCAACCCGATCGTGGTGAAGGACCATTGCTACGGCTGCACCGCGGGTCAGGGCTCGAGCTGCGGCGGCGCCTTGGGATGAGGCGTGAGCACTGCCCGGTGACCAGTGACCAGTGACCCGGGACACGGCTCGCGCCGTGGCGCGCGTTCCTGATGTAAAGCCCTCGCCCCTCGCTCATCTGCGAAACCGATCCAACAACAAGGACAGCCGATGACCTTCGACATCGCGACGGGAATCTACTTCTGGGGCTTCCTGCTGCTCTACGGCACCGTGATGTACGTGATCTCGCCGCGCTCGCGCACGGTGTCGAGCTTCTACGCCGGCACCGACGAGGCCGGCCGCCCGGCCACCGAATGGGCGCTCACCTGCAGCATTTTCATCAGCTGGATTTTCGCCAAGTCGGTCACCAACGCTGCCAACCTGGGCGCCGCATACGGCATCGTCGGCGGGCTCGCCTACGCGGCCTACTGGCTGTCGATCCCGGTGGCCGGGATCGTCATTTACCGGCTGCGCACGCGCCACGGCGCGACCGGCCTGGTGCCGTTCCTGATCGGCCGCTACGGGCGACTCGCCGCGGTCGCGTTCACGCTGGCGATCCTGATCCGGCTGTATAACGAGGTATGGAGCAACACCGCCGTCGTCGGCGCCTATTACGGCAATCCGGGCGAGCTTGCCTTCATCGGCGCCGCGCTGCTGTTCACTGCGGCAACGCTCGTCTACAGCATGAAGGGCGGGTTGCGCAGCTCGATCGTCACCGACATCATCCAGTCGGTCCTGTTCGTCGGCATCATGGGCGTGGTGCTGCTCGTGATCCTGCCCCAGCACGGTTTCTCACGGCTCCTCGGGGTCGGCGAGTTCCGGCTCGCTGCCGGGGTGGATCTGCTGCTGGTGGCGCTGCTGCAAGTGCTTTCGTACCCGTTCCACGATCCGGTGCTGACCGACCGCGGATTCATCACGCGCGAAAAAACCATGCTCCGCGCGATGATTGTCTCCGGCGTGCTGGGCTTCGTCTGTATTTTCGCCTTCAGCCTGGTGGGGGTGCACGCCAAGATCGAGGGCCTGCCCGCCGGCGACAACATGCCCGGCGCGGTGGCGCTCGCCTTCGGCGTCGTGCCGTACCTGCTGATGACCGTGGTCATGATCATGGCGGCCGGCTCGACTCTCGATTCGACTTTCTCGTCGCTCGCCAAGTCCGTGGGGCAGGAGCTGCCGCTCATTGCCGGCCGCCTGCCGGCCGCGCGCGCCGTGGCGATCGGGATGTGGGCAATGCTGGCGTTCGCCGTACTCGGCAATCTGCCGATGATCGCGGGCACCGACATCCTCAAGGCAACCACCATCAGCGGCACGATGGTAATGGGGCTCGCCCCGGTGTTCCTGCTCGCGCCGCTGGTGAGGTATTCCCCGTGGAGCTTCCACCTTGCGTTCTGGCCCGGGGTGGTGCTGGGCGTCATGCTCGCGACGGGCGCGGTTCCCGCGGCCTGGGCGATCGGTACCGGCAAGTATGCGCTGCTGCTCGGCACCAACCTCTACGGCCTCGCGATCTGCTTTGCCGGCTTCCTGCTGCCGCTCGCCGTGCAGCGCCTGCGCTCCGCCCCGGCGTAACGAGTCGAGCAACGCCACGGCGCCAGCCATGACAGACAAGTCCCGGGCAACGTATCAGGGATCGTCCGAAACGAGACCGGGGCGCGCCTGTCCGCTGCACTATCGCTACCATCCCGCCGATCTCGCCCGCGAGCCTGACTTCGGCACCGACACGCTGTATGTCGTCGGCGGCCTCTACGGCAACCGGCCCGCGCTCGCGGCACTCGGCGCGCTTGCGGCACGCGAGCGCGCGCCGGTGGCTCTCGTCTTCAACGGCGATTTCAACTGGTTCAACGTCGATGCCGAAGGATTCGAGGCGGTGCAGAGCGAAGTACTGCGCCACCACGCGCTGCGCGGCAACGTCGAGACCGAGCTCGCGGGCGAGGACGCTGTCGCCGGCTGCGGCTGCGGCTACCCCGAGTGGGTGAATGATGCCGAGGTCGAGCGCTCGAACCTGATCCTGGAGCGGCTGCGCGACACCGCGCGGCAGTTCCCTGCCGTCCGCTCCCGGCTTGCCGCGCTGCCGATGCACCTCGTGGCGGAGGTGGGCGGCATCCGGGTCGCCATCGTGCACGGTGACGCGCATTCGCTCGCCGGATGGAACTACGCGCAGGAGTTGCTCGCCGACCCGGCGCACCGCCGGCGCATCCCCGGCGACTTCGAGGCAGCCCGGGCGCGGGTGATCGCCAGCAGCCACACGTGCCTGCCGGCGCTCTCCGAGTTCGACACCGCTGGCGGGCGCTCGGTGCTGATCAACAACGGCGCGGCGGGAATGCCGAACTTCGCGCATACGCGCTATGGCGTCATTACCCGGATCTCGACGCAACCCGCGGTGCACCTTAACGCGCTCTACGGCGTCCGTCTTGACCGAATCCATGTCGACGCGCTGCCGCTGCGCTACGACCACGCCCGCTGGCTCGATGAGTTTCACGCCAACTGGCCCGAGGGCTCGCCGGCGCACGTCTCCTACTACCGTCGCATGACGCACGGCCCGGCAGCGACACTCGCGCACGCGCTGCCGCCGCGCGGATCACTCGCCAAAGCGTAGCCGCAGCGCGGTGCGGCGCCACCGTGTAAGGATTTCGTCCTCGCGCCGACAGTCATGCTGCACCGCCGCCGCCAGCGTCGGCAACAAGACAAAGAGGAGGCTCGACATGACCGAAACGTTTGACGCGATCGTCATCGGCGCGGGCCAGGCGGGTCCGGCGCTCGCGGCGCGCTGCGGCGAGCAGGGTCTGAAGACGGCGATCATCGAACGCAAGCTCTTCGGCGGCACCTGCGTCAACACCGGCTGCGTGCCGACCAAGACGCTGGTTGCCTCCGCGCGCGCCGCCCAGATTGCGCGGCATGCCGCCGATTACGGCGTCATGCTCGATCAGCCGGTGCGCGTCGACATGCGCCACGTCAAGGCACGCAAGGACAGGATCGTCATGCAATCGCGCGAAGGCGTGACCAAGTGGCTCAGGAACGCACGGAACGTGACCGTGATCGAAGGGCACGCAAGGTTCACCGGCCCGCACGCGCTGGTGGTCGACGGCCGCCGCCTTGCGGCCGAGCGGATATTCATCAACGTCGGCGGGCGCGCATCCGTGCCCGACATGCCGGGCATTGACGAGGTGCCGTACCTTACCAACACCTCGATGATGGATGTCGACTACCTGCCCGAGCACCTGATCGTCATCGGCGGCAGCTACATCGGCCTCGAGTTCGCGCAGATGTACCGCAGGTTCGGGGCCCGGGTCACGGTGTGCGAGATGGGCCCGCGGCTGATCGGCCGCGAGGACGAAGACGTGTCGGAGGCGATTCGCGAGATTTTCGAGCGCGAAGGCATCGACGTTCGCGTCAACGCGAAGTGCCTCAACGTGGCGAAGCGCGGCGAGCGCATCGGCGTCGGGCTCGATTGCAGGGAAGGGGCGCCCGAGGTCGAGGGCTCACACCTCCTGCTCGCCGTCGGGCGGCTGCCCAACACGCACGACCTCGGTCTCGAGGCCGCCGGCATCAGGACCGGCGTGCGCGGCTTCATCGCGGTCGACGAGGGTCTCCAAACCAGCGTGCCCGGCGTATGGGCGCTGGGCGACGCCAACGGCCGCGGCGCATTCACGCACACCTCCTGGAACGACTACGAGATCGTGGCGGCAAACCTGTTCGACGGGGCCGGGCGGCGGGTCTCGGACCGCATCCCGACCTACGCGCTGTTCACCGATCCCCCGCTCGGCCGTGCCGGCGTGACCGAGCGCGAGGCGCGCGCCTCGGGGCGCCCTCTGCTCGCTGCAAAATTGCCGATGACGCGCGTCGGGCGCGCGCGCGAGGCCGGAGAGACCCAGGGCTTCATGAAGATCGTCGTCGACCGGGAGACCCGGCGCATTCTCGGCGCAGCGCTGCTGGGCTTGAGCGGTGACGAGGTCGTGCAGTCGATCCTCGACGTGATGTACGCCGACCAGCCGTACACCGTCTTGCAGAACGCGATGCACATTCATCCCACCGTCACCGAGCTGGTGCCAACGCTCCTCGGCGGGCTCAAGCCGGTCCAATGAGGGTCGGGATTCGCCGTTCCGGGGGCTCAACCCCGCCCGATTCGCGCCCCGCGCACGATTCGCTTATGCTTTCACAGGAATCGCCGCAGAGGAAAACCTCATGAACAAGAACAGGCTGATATTGCTTGCCGTGATTGCTGCGCTGGTCGCGGCGTTCTTCGCCCTGGATCTCGGGCGCTTCTTCACGCTCGAGTTCTTCAAGTCGCAGCAGGCCGCGATCGACAGCTACGTCGCGGCCAATCCGCTCAAGTCCGGGCTCGCCTTCTTCGCGATCTACGTCGCGGTCACCGGGCTGTCGCTGCCGGGCGCGGCGCTGATGACGCTGATCGCCGGCGCGGTGTTCGGGCTCTTGTGGGGCACGGTGATCGTGTCGTTCGCCTCGACCATCGGGGCAACGCTCGCCTTCCTGGTCAGCCGCTTCCTCCTGCGCGACGCCATACAGTCGAAATTCGGATCCAACCTGAAAGCGATCAACGCGGGGATCGAGCGCGACGGGGCATTCTATCTGTTCGCGCTGCGGCTGGTGCCCGCATTCCCCTTCTTCGTCATCAACCTGGTGATGGGGTTGACGCCGTTGAAGACCTGGACCTTCTTCTGGGTGAGCCAGCTCGGCATGTTTGCCGGCACGCTCGTCTACGTCAACGCGGGCACCCAGCTCGCCCAGATCGAGTCGCTTGCCGGCATTCTCAACCCTGGCCTCGTGATTTCCTTCACGCTGCTTGGACTATTCCCGCTGATCGCGCGCTGGATCGTCAACACGATCAAGGCGCGCAAGGTGCTGGCGAAGTGGCCCAGGCCCGCCACGTTCGACCGCAACCTGGTGGTGATCGGCGCCGGCTCGGCGGGGCTGGTCTCCTCGTACATCGCCGCCGCGGTCAAGGCCAAGGTGACGCTCGTCGAGCGGCACAAGATGGGCGGGGACTGCCTCAACACCGGCTGCGTGCCGTCGAAAGCGCTGATCAAGACCGCCAAGACGCTGGCGACGATAAAGCGCGCCCGCGAGCTGGGATTGAAGTCCGCGCACGCGGAATTCGACTTCGCCGAGGTGATGGAGCGCGTGCAGCGGGTGGTGAAGACGGTGGAGCCGCACGACTCGGTCGAGCGCTACAGCGAGCTTGGCGTGGAATGCATCACCGGCGAGGCGAAGATCACCTCGCCCTACACCGTGGAAATCAGGACGGCGGAGGGCACACGCACACTCACCACGCGCGCGATCGTGATCGCCGCCGGCGCGCGGCCATTCGTGCCGCCGATCCCGGGTATCGAGGAAGTCGGCTACGTCACGTCCGACACCCTGTGGGAGCTGCGCGAGCAGCCGAAGCGCCTGGTCGTGCTGGGCGGCGGGCCGATCGGCTCCGAGCTGACGCAATGTTTCGCCCGCCTGGGCTCCGAGGTGACGCAGATCGAGATGCTCGACCGCATCATGATCCGCGAGGACCCCGAGATCTCGGAAATGGTCGCGAAGCAGTTCCGCAAGGAAGGCGTCAAGGTGCTGACCGGCCACAAGGCGCAGCGCTTCGCGATCGAGAACGGCGAGAAGGTCGTGTACTGCGAAGCCGGCGGGCGCGAGGTGCGTATCGCGTTCGACCTCCTGCTGTGCGCGGTCGGGCGCGTCGCCAATCTCAAGGGCTACGGGCTGGAGGAGCTGGAAATCCCGGTCACCAGGACGCGCACCGTCGAAGTGAACGAGTTCATGCAGACGGTCTACCCCAACATCTACGCCTGCGGTGACGTCGCCGGACCGTACCAGTTCACCCATACCGCGGCACACACCGCCTGGTACGCATCGGTCAACGCGCTGTTCGGCCGGTTCCGCAAGTTCCGCGCCGATTTCTCGGTCATACCGTGGGCAACCTTCACCGACCCCGAGGTGGCGCGCGTGGGGCTTAACGAGACCGAGGCCAAGGAAAAAGGCATCCCGTACGAGGTCACGACCTACGGCATCGACGATCTCGATCGCGCCATCGCGGACGAGGACGCGCACGGGGTAGTCAAGGTGCTCACGGTGCCAGGCAAGGACTGGCTGCGACGCCCCCGCGACAAGATCCTCGGCGCGACGATCGCCGGCGAGCACGCGGGCGACCTCATCATCGAGTTCATCGCCGCCATGCGGCACGGTTTCGGCATGAACAAGATTCTCGGCACCATCCACATCTACCCGACGCTCGCCGAGTCCAACAAGTATGCCGCCGGCAACTGGAAGCGCGCGCACGCACCGCAGACGGTTCTCAAATGGCTGGAGAAATACCACGCCTGGATGCGGGCGTAGCGGTGATCGCTGGCCGGAGATGAAACTGCAGGCGCGCCAATGCTGTCGAAGGAGCGGTGCGCCCGCCGCGTGACCTTGTGCATCCTGTTTCATATGGAATTCGATTGCTGCCGCTGGCGCGCTCGCTCGGCTCGTGAGCTGCACCGCCGCTCTCCGCAGTCAGCGCGTTTGCACCACGGATCATTACGCATCTGTCGCAGAGATAGGTTCCGGTGATTTCCATCGTCGTCCCCTGCCTGAACGAGGCCCCCCGCATTGCCGAGACACTCGGCAATCTGGCGCCGTTGCGCGCCCGTGGCGCCGAGGTGATCGTGGTCGACGGCGGCAGCCGCGATGACACCGTCGCGCAGGCCCAGCCGCGGGCCGATCTGGTGATTACCGCGCCGCGCGGGCGCGCGCGGCAGATGAACGCCGGCGCGGCGCATGCGCGCGGCGAGATCCTTTTCTTCCTCCATGCGGACAGCATCCCGCCACGCGAGGCCGACGGGCTGATCATCAACTCGCTCGCGCGCTCACGCCGCGGCTGGGGCCGGTTCGACGTGGCGATCGACGGCCGGCACCCGCTGCTGCGCGCGGTCGAGCGGCTGATGAACCTGCGCTCGCGACTGACCGGCATCGCCACCGGCGACCAGGGGCTTTTCGTCACGCGCATGCTGTTCGAGGCGGCAGGCGGATTCCCGCCGATCGCCCTGATGGAGGACGTCGCGCTCTCCAAGCGCTTGAAGCGCTTCGGACGCCCGGTGTGCCTGCGCCACCGCATCCTCACGTCCGGCCGGCGCTGGGAAAAGCACGGCATCGCCCGCACGGTTTTGCTGATGTGGTGGCTGCGGCTCGCGTACTGGCTCGGCGCCGATCCCGACAAGCTCGCCCTGCGCTATGCCGCGAACGGGAACTGAGACCCGCGTCGTCGTCTTCGCCAAGGCGCCCGAACCGGGCGCGGTCAAGACGCGCCTCATCCCGCCGCTCACCGCCGACGGCGCCGCGGCGCTGCACGCACGGCTCATGAAGCGCGCGCTCGCGACCGCGCGCACCGCCGCCGTCGGGACAATCGAGCTCGCATGCGCGCCCGATACCGATCATCCCTTCTTCCGCTATTGCAGCGCGCGCTACGGTGCTGCGCTCGCAGCGCAGGGCGGCGGCGATCTCGGCTCGCGCATGCTGGCGGCAGCCCGGCGCGCGCTTGCCGCCGGCACCCCGGTCATCCTCATCGGCTGCGACTGCCCGGGGCTGACTCCCGAGCATCTGCGCGCCGCCGCCCGCGCCCTGAGGCAGGGACAGGACGCCGTGGTCGCGCCGGCCGAGGACGGCGGCTACGTGCTGATCGGGCTCGCGCACCACGAAGATTCGCTGTTCCGCGACATCGCTTGGGGCGGTGCGCAGGTGATGGCGGACACCCGCCGGCGGCTCGACGCACTCGGTTGGCGCTGGACCGAGCTCGACACGTTGTGGGACGTCGACCGCCCGCGGGATTACTAGCGGCTCGTCGCCAGCGGTATGCTCGAAGCCGTACACGCGGCAGTGGAGCACCCCGTGAACAAATTCGTCTGGCCGCCGGAGTAAGCGCATGCAATCCGACCATTCGCCGACCCGCACGCTCGATCCCGGACGCAGCCAGGAGGCGCCACGCGCGCCGAGCCGGCGCATGGCCCGGCTGCGCGTCGTGATTGCCGTCGTGCTGCTCGGCGCCAGCGTCGCGTATGGCGCGGCGCAGGTGCTGCCGCTGGCGGTCTTTTCCGCGCACGCGCCCGATGCCCCGCTGCCGCAGGAATGGGCGCCGTACGGCTTCGAGAAGATCAAGAACCGCACGAGCTACACGCTGGTGCGTGACGGGTCGCGTACCGTCCTGCGCGCCGAAGCGAATTCGTCCGCTTCCGGCCTGATCCGCAAGCTCAACGCCGACCCGGCCGAGTATCCCTTGCTGCGCTGGAGCTGGAAAGTGAGCGATGTGGTGACGAACGGCAACCTCTACCGCAAGGATGGCGACGATTTCTCCGCCCGGATCTACATCATGTTCGATTATCCGCTCGAGAAGCTCTCGTTCGCCCAGCGCACCAAGTTCAGGCTGGCAAAGCTCGTGTACGGCGAGGAGCTGCCGCTCGCCACGCTGTGCTATGTCTGGGACGCGAGGGCGCCGGTCGGCACCATCGCCCCCAGCGCGTATACCGACCGCGTGCGCATCGTCGTCGTCGAGAGCGGCGCGGACCGGGCCAACCGGTGGGTCGACTTCGAGCGCGACATCCGGCGCGACTTTCTGGCCGCGTTCGGCGAGGCGCCGCCGGCCATCACCGGGATTGCCGTCGCCACCGACACCGACAATACGGGCGCGGCAGTGACCGCCTGGTTCGGCGATATTACTCTTAATAAACAATAGGTTGAAACTAATGCCCGGCGCCTGTTAAAGAATCGTTTGCCTTTTCAAGGCGCTTCAGAAAGAATAGCGCCTCTTTTTTGCGGGGTAGCCGTGAGCAACCTGAATCCCAGACGTCGCCGAAGGCCGTATTAACCCACTGTCCGCTCTCTGCATGTCCGATCTCTCCCGCATCGCCACCGTTCAGACCGCTTCACCGCAGCTTCCCGTTCACTGGTATTTCGATCCCCGGATCTACGAGCTCGAAAAGCGCCTGCTGTTCGACCACGGTCCCGGCTACATCGGTCACGAGCTGATGGTGCCCAACGTCGGGGACTACCACTCGCTGGAGTGGCTGGGGCACGCCAAGGCGCTGGTGCGCAACGCAAACGGCGTCGAGCTGCTGTCCAACGTCTGCCGGCACCGCCAGGCCACGATCCTCAAGGGGCGCGGCACGGCGCGTAACATCGTGTGCCCGCTCCATCGCTGGACCTACGCGCTGGACGGCAAGCTGCTGGGCGCCCCGCATTTCCCCGGGAACCCCTGCCTCGATCTCGCCAAGTCACCGCTCGTGAGCTGGAAGGGGATGCTGTTCAGCGGCCGGCGCGATGTCGCGCGCGATCTCGCGGGCATGCGCGTCGCACCGGAATTCGATTTCTCGGGCTACCTGCTCAACCGCGTCGTGATCGACGAGTACCAGTGCAACTGGAAGACGTTCATCGAAGTCTACCTCGAGGATTATCACGTCGAGCCGTTCCATCCCGGGCTCGGCAACTTCGTCGACGTGTCCGACCTCACGTGGGAATTCGCCGACTGGTACAGCGTTCAGTCCTGTGGCGTGAAAAACGGTCTCGCGCGCGCTGGCAGCCCGGCGTACGCGGCGTGGCACGAGGCCGTGCTGCGCTACCGCGAGGGACGCGCGCCGGAGCACGGAGCGATCTGGCTCACCTACTATCCGAACATCATGGTCGAATGGTACCCGCACTCGCTGGTGGTAAGCACCATCGTGCCGCGCGGCCCGGAAGCTTGCACGAACGTGATCGAGTACTACTATCCCGAGGACATCGCGCTGTTCGAGCCCGAGTTCGTCGACGCGGAGCAGGCCGCCTACAACGAGACCGCGGTGGAAGACGCCGAGATCTGCTTGCGCATGACTGAAGGCCGGCGCGCGCTCTACCAGCAGGGAATCGATGAGTCCGGCCCGTACCAGTCCCCGCTGGAGGACGGCATGCGCCATTTCCACCAGTTCCTGCGCCGGCAGATCGAGCCGCAGGTGCCCTGACCGCCGGCGGGAACGTCCGGAAAAACTCAAAGCATTCAAGGCAGAACTGGCACCGGGGGCAGCACAGGCTGCCCCCTTCTTGTCGCGGAAACTTTGCAGGAAGGAAGTTTTTCGATTAACTTAGCGTCCTTTCTTTGCCTGCCTCGGGTGGAGCTTGCGGATGAGCTTTACGACCCTCGTTTCCGTCGCCGACGTGGCGGGGCACCTCACCGACCCCGAATGGGTGGTGTGCGACTGCCGGCACGACCTCGCCGATTACGATGCGGGCCGGCGCGCCTATGGCGCATCACATATTCCCGGCGCGCGCTTCCTGCATCTCGACGAGGACCTCTCCGGACCGAAGAACGGGCTGAACGGCCGGCACCCGCTGCCGCATCCGGTCACGTTCACGCTGCGCCTGGCGGCGCTCGGCATCGACAACGGCAAGCAGGTCGTTGCCTACGATGCGAGCGGCGGTTGCTACGCCGCACGCCTGTGGTGGATGCTGCGCTGGGTCGGACACAAGCGGGTCGCGGTGCTGGACGGCGGCTGGGACGCGTGGGTGAAGAGCGGGCAGCCGGTAAACACCAAGCCCGCCGACGCCTCAGCCGCGACCTACACGCCGCATCCGCGCCCCGAGCTCGTGGTCGACACCGGATTCATCGCCAAGCATATCGGCAGCGACGCGGTGCAGGTGCTCGACGCCCGCAGCCCCGATCGCTTCCGCGGCGAGAACGAAACGCTTGACCCGGTGGCGGGCCACATTCCCGGCGCGGTCAACCGCTTCTTCAAGTCGAACCTCGCCGAGGATGGCCGGTTCAAGCCGGCCGAGCTGCTCAAGCGCGAGTTCTCGTCGTTGATCGGCGACCGCGCGGCCGCGAGCATCGTGCACCAGTGCGGCTCCGGCGTGACCGCGTGCCACAACCTGCTCGCGATGGAGGTCGCCGGCTTCAGCGGTTCGCGGCTGTATCCCGGATCCTGGAGCGAGTGGGTGAGCGACCGCGCGCGGCCGGTCGAGCGTTGAGATCGCGGCGCCTAACGCGCGACCGGTAACGCTGCGACATCCCGGGGAGCGGGAGTCGATTCGCCTTCCGGGCGACGCTCAGCCTCGTCCTGTTGGACGCGCGCCCGCGCGCTTCCGGCTTCGGCCGCATACTCGGCGCGCGCGCCGTCACAGTACTTGAAGAACGCGTCCTCGAACGCGAGGCTGCCCGGCTCGCAACCGCATGCCATGGCATTACCGCCGCACGCGAACGAAAATACAACCGACAGAATCTGTTTTTTCACGTTAGTCTCCTGGTTTATTCACTGACGCTTCGACCATAATGCCCGGCACGGCGCCGTAGCCTCGCCGACCCTGTTCAAACTGTTCCCGGCGCTCCTCGTACACGCGCCGGCTTTCGTCCAGCGCTTCGTACCCCGCAGAACTCGTTGACACAACCATGCCGTCTTCGTGATCGCTGGTCGCCGTAGCGCCGATCACCGCAAGCCCGACCATGAGCACAAGGCAAACGCCGCACTTCAGCACGACCCAGGGCGTCACCCCCAATTCCGACTGCATTTGAGCAATCAGCCTGTCCTTCTCAGTCTCGCTTAACATGACCCCTCCTTGTCGTATCCGGGTTGCCGGTCGCCACCGGTTTCGCGGCTATGATCGGGCAACGGCGGAATCAGTGACCGGCCCGGGCTCTTGTCGGGCCGTTGCGGGCATCCGCATGCGATCTTGCATCGACCCGCATCGTTCCTCGACCACGCATCGAGCTCGCCATCGGCGCGTCACCGCCTCAAGTCAGAACGCCTCGATTTGCTCTTCGACCGCGGTCGCCTGATTCACGTACTGCGCGGGAAAGTACTCCGAGACCGGCGCCGCCGCGGGCGCGGCCTTGTCGAAGTGGATCGTGCTGGCAGAAGCGGCGTCGAAACCGCTCTTCGTCCATTCCACGGCGCCGACCGCCAGCGCGCCGACCAGAATGACCGGGATCAGGATGTGCAACGCCGTGGACAACCCGTTCACATACACGACTTCCGTGTTGCTGCTGATGACTCTGCAGCGATCGTCACTCAGGTTCATGACTGCCTCCGAATACTGTTGCGCCGGATGATCGCGGCGGCGCTGGCGCGGCAGAAGCGTGACCTCACTTCTCAGAGCGGATTGTGGGCAGCCGCGACACGCGCCGGTATCTGCCCAAAGCGCTATGACCCGCGGCGCATACCGCGTCGCCTCAGACAAAGAATATTTATTGATATCAATTAGTTGGGGCAGATGTCGCTGCGGCACGTTTTGTAATAGACTAGCTTCCGACTGAGGTCATAGGACCTCGTCGCGGGCGCAATAAGAATACCCAGGGGGGCGCTTGAGAATACTCGTCGTCGACGACCATCCGCTTATCCGCGAGGCGTTGCGGCAGGTGCTCAAAGCGCTCGACCGGAGCGTCGAGCTGTTCGAGGCGCAATGCGCCGCGGAAGCGCTGGCAACCGCCGCGCAGCAGTCGGACCTCGACCTGATTCTTCTCGACCTGGCCCTTCCCGGCGCGGAGGGGCTCAGTCTGCTGCTGCAGCTGCGCGAGCAACACCCCGCCGTGCCCGCTGTCGTCCTATCTGCATCCGATCAGACACCGACCGTGATGCAGGCGCTCGAAGCCGGCGCCATGGGTTTCATCCCCAAGAATTCCCCGTGCGAAGTCCTGGTCGGCGCGTTGCGCCTCGTGCTGTCAGGCGGCGTGTACCTGCCCCCGGCAGTGATGCGAAATCCCGCACTGCCCGCACAGAGTTCACAGCGCGAAGCCCCGAGCTATCGTGATCTGGGCCTGACCCACCGCCAGTCGCAAGTCCTTGCGCTGCTCGTTCAGGGCAAGCCCAACAAGCTCATCTGCCGCGAGCTCTCCCTGGCGGAGGGCACTGTCAAGATCCACGTCACGGCGATCTTCAAGGCGCTCAAGGTGGGCAATCGCACGCAGGCCGTGATCGCGGTGAGCAGGCTCGGGCTGAAGCTTCCGCCGGCGCACTGATCCGGGCAACGCGCGGCCCACGCTCGATACAACAAACCCTCAGGGGGTCGACATGAGAGTCGGCATCATTTCTGTCTACGTGGACTACCACCGCCGTGGCAGAAAGAACCGCGCCGCGCTGCAACCCCAGATCGGCCCATTGATCGGCGGGCTGCTCCCGGCGGACATCGAGATCGAGTACATAAACGAGGCATGGCGCGCGCCCGACTGGGAGCGGCACTACGATCTGCTGTTCATTTCGAGCATGCATTCGGACTTCGATCGCGCGCGGCAGATTTCGCACTACTGGCGGCGGCGCGGCGCGCGAACGGTGTACGGCGGCGCATTCGCAAGCAGTTATCCGCGCCTGTGCCAGCCGTACTTCGACGCGATCGCGGTGGGAGATCCCGAGGGCACCGTACCCCGGATCTATCAAGATTTTCGCGCGGGGCGCCTGGAACCGCTCTATGCTGCCGCCGAGTATCAGGCGGATGCGGTTCCCCCGCCGCGGTTCGATCTCGTCGCCGGGCAGGCCCCGCATGCGCTGTGCTTCGAGGCGACGCGCGGGTGCCCGTTCCAGTGCGAGTTCTGCGTATTGACCGGACTTGGCACGCGCCATCACACGCGCCCGCTGGCGTCGGTGCTGCGCGACATACGCCACGGCCAGACATTGCTGCAGGATCGGGTGCCGCGACACCATTTGCGCATCGTGGGGTTCTGCGACAACAACATCGGCGGCGACCTCAATTATTTGCGCCGCCTGTGCGACGTTCTCACGCCCCTCCGCCTGCAGTGGTACGGCGCCGCCACGTTCAACGTCATCAGCAACCCGGAGCTCGTCAGCGTGCTTGCGCGCTCCGGCTGCCGGGCCCTTTTCGTCGGGCTGGAAAGCTTCAACGCCGCGACCATTCGCGATATGTGCAAGCACCAGAACGTCACCCGCAAGGTGCGTGCCGCGCTCGACAACTGCCGGTCCCACGGCATCGTGATCATTTCCGGATTGATGATCAGCCCCCTGGTGGACGATCTCGGCTACCTGCTCGATATCCCCCGCCACCTTCGGGAAAGCGGCCTGCATGTTCCGACGTTCATCTGCTTCGAATCCCCCATTCCGGGTACCCCGCACTTTCACCGTCTGGCCCGGCGGCACCCGAGCCCGTTCCTGCCCGGCGCGCTGCTGCGCGATTTCACGGGATATACGCTCGTCGTGCGGCCTGCCCACGCGCCGGTGGACAAATTCATCGACACCTATCGTGCCGTTGTGCGCAGCGTCTACTCGGCGCGCAACCGCGCGCGCAAGCTGGCCGACGACCTGCCGCGGTTCCTGCGGCGTGGCTTGTGGTTCCCGGCGCTCGCCGACGCCGTCGACGTGATCCTCAACGACCCGCAGCCGCTCGCCGGTCGTACGCTGGTCGCCGGCAGTGATCTGGCACCGCCCGAGTCGGTTCCACTAACGGACCGCGACTTTGTGTCGGAAGCCGAGCGCCGCCGCATTATCGAGCCGTGGCGCGTGACCGACGAGAGCGGGAATGTCCTCGATGCGTGGCTCGGCGCAGCACCGGTGTTCGCGAGCCGGAAGGCGGAGCGCAATGAAGTCGAGGTAAGTGCTGCAGCGCCGGCTGCCGTTTCGGCGACGTAACGCCGCAACAGGCCGGTACATTGAAGAGGTGACTCCGTGATCTCAAAGTCAGCCCGAGTTGACGAGCGCGCGGCGCGGCGCGCCCGCCAGATCAAGACCGAGCTGGTCCGGTCGGTGTACCTGCATTCGCCCGCAACGACGACCGGGTCGCTGGTCGCCGGCGCGCTTCTGGTTGCGGTCATGTGGAACGTGGTGTCCAGCGTCGTTCTGGTCACGTGGATGGCGGCGCTGCTCGTCCATCAGGCGGTCCGCGTTCATCATTACCGCAGCTACGTAAAGGCCGGCGCGGAGGACCAGGCCGCGGACCGGTGGGGCCGGCTCTACGTGCTTGCAGCCGCCATAGCCGGCTGCATCTGGGGCAGCGCGGGTTTCCTGATGTTCGTGCCCGACTCGATCGCCCACCAGGCCTTTCTCTCCCTCGTGCTCTATGGCATCGCGACGGTATCCATGACCGCGCTTTCCGCGTACGCCCCGGCATTCTATGTGCTGATTCCGCTCACCCTGGTGCCGTTCATCATCCGCATTTTGATCGAGCCGGGCGCGGTGCATCTCTTTCTTGCCGCGCCCGCCGTGATCGTGCTGGGGATGGCGCTCGCGCTCGGACGAAATGTCAACCGGCTGATCGTGGAAGCGCTCGCGAAGCGCTTCGAGAACCTCGATTTGGTCGAGGAGCTCTCGCTGCAGACGGCGATCGCGGAGCGGGCCCGCGCCGAGGCCGAGGCGGCAAACCGCTCCAAGACCCAGTTCTTCGCGGCGGCGAGCCACGACCTGCGCCAGCCGTTGCACGCCGTGGGCCTGTTTGCCGCCGCGTTGAGCGAGAAAAGCGCCGATCCCGAGGTGAGGAACGTGGTGACGAACATCAACGCCTCGGTAGCCGCGCTCGACGGCCTGTTCAACGCGCTGCTCGACATCTCGAAAATCGACGCCGGCGCCGTGAAGGCCGAGCGCGTGCACTTCCCGATCAACAACGTGCTCGACCACCTGCGCGTCGATTTCGAACCGGAGGCCCGCGAGAAAGGGCTCAAGCTGCGCGTCAGGCGATGCGATGCTTTCGTCCAGAGCGACCCGGTGCTGCTGGAGCGAATTCTGCGCAACCTCATCGGCAACGCGATCCGCTACACGCAGCGGGGTGGCGTGCTGGGCGGGTGCCGCCGCCGCGGCAATGCACTAAGCATCGAAGTCTGGGATACCGGCGTGGGGATACCGGCGGACCAGCAGGGCAAGATATTCGAGGAGTTCTACCAGGTCGGCAATCCCGAGCGCAGCCGCGCGCGAGGAATGGGACTGGGGCTTGCCATCGTGCAGCGGCTGGGACAGCTCCTCGGCCACGACATAACCCTCGCCTCGGTGCCCGGCCGCGGCTCGGTATTCCGCATCACCGTGCCCCTGGGCACCGCGCCGCCGGCGTTGCCGCGGGTGCCCGCAAGCCACCGACCGGCCGCGGAAGACCGCATCGCCGGGCGCTTCATCGTCGTCATCGATGACGCGCCGGCGATCGTGGAAGGCATGAAGGTGCTGCTCGACCAGTGGGGAGTTCACACCCTGTGCGCGACCTCGGGCGACAACATCGTCGAGGAGGTGGCGGATGTCGGGGTCCTTCCGGACCTCATCATCGCCGACTACCAGCTCGCCGGGAAAACGACTGGCATCGAGGTGATCGCGCGGCTGCGCGACGCACTCGATCCCGAGATACCCGCAATCGTCGTTACGGGGAGCAACCTGCCGGAGCGTGTCGCAGAGGCGAAGGCCCATGGCTGCGATCTGCTGCTCAAGCCCATCCTCGCGGACAAATTGCGCTCGCTCATCAGCCAGAAACTGCGCCCCCACGCGGGCGCTCAGCCGGAATGAACCGCAGCATTGCGCAACCTGTTGAGATCGTGGACGGACAGCGGACAGGGCGGTGACCCGAATGTCGCCGGCGCGAAGTTTGCGGCAAGCGCGATTTGAACGCCGCCGCCGCGAACGTCTATTACGCAGATCCGGCGCGCGGGTGTGAGTGGATCAAGGGCGGGTGGCCAGCGTCCTGCTATACCCCCACAGGCGATGCCCGAGCTCGCGGACTGCCGGAGCGGGATTCGGATCTGCCAGTTCGACAGCATCAGCGGTGAGTTTGCCGTCGCGGTCGCCGCCGCCCGAACTGCGGGTGGTCCCGTAAATGTAATGGGGCCGGCATCCCGCGGCAAAAAGAACACGGGCTCGAGACCCCCGGGGAGCGGGTCAACCCACGCTTCGCGCACCAAAACGGGCTGCCGACGTGTAATGTAGGGATCGAGATGACTCACGCAAGCCTTCTGGCAGACATCATCCTCGTCGTCCACTTCCTGTTCGTGCTGTTCGTGGTCGGCGGGCTCGCCGTGACGTGGCTTGGCGCCGCGCTCGGCTGGGGCTGGGTGCGCAACCTGTGGTTCCGCCTGTCGCACCTCGCCGCGATTCTCTTTGTCGTGGCTGAGTCGCTCGCCGGCGTATGGTGCCCGTTGACGGTGTGGGAAGACGCGCTGCGCGGCACGCGCGAGGACATGAGCTTCGTCGCGCGCTGGATCCATCGCGTTCTGTTCTACAGCTTCCCGGAGTGGGTCTTTACCGTGCTCTATGTTGCATTCGCCGCAGCCGTCGTGCTGACGCTGTGGCTGGTGCCGCCGCGCGGCATCGGTCGGCGGCGCTGAGGCGGCTTGGGTCCGGCCGTGTCGGGTGCGCCGATGCGGGGTTCAGGCTGCGGGCTGCCGGCCGAGCGCCTGCACGATGCGTCCTGCAATCGCCGCGGCGGACTTCACGCAATCGCCCACCGCGACGCCGCCGCGATAGTTGGCGCAAAAGAACAGTCCGGGGCGATCCTGCTCGGCGCGCTCGACTTGCGCCATGCGCTGCAAGTGGCCGAGGGTGTACTGGGGAATCGCGCGCGGCCAGCGCGTGACGCGGACGAACTGCGCCGTGCCCTGCGCCCCGACCAGCCGGGATAGCTCCGCTTGCACAGTGGCGACGATCATCTCGTCATCCTGCAGCGCCCGCTCCGGGTTCCGGGCGCCGCCGACAAACGTGGTGAGCAGCACGCTGCCCGCCGGTGCGCGGCCAGGGAACAGCGTGCTCGAGAATATCGAGCCCAGGACCGCGCGCCGCTCGCGGCTTGGCACCAGAACGCCGAATCCGTCGAGCGGATGCTCGACCGCGGCGCGCGGATACGCGCAGGCGCACACCGTAACCGGCGGATAAGGAACAGCCTCCAGCGCGGCCGCGGCGGCGGGCAGGAGCGGCGCGACGAGCCGCGCCGCAGCGTAGGCCGGGGTGGCGACCACCACGGCGCTCGCCTCGAACCGCGCCTCGCCCGCGGCCGTGGCCGCCACGACCGTGAAACGGCGCTTGCCGTGCGCTTCGATCCCGATCGCCTCCGCATTGGTCGTGAGCGACGCGAGGCGCGCCGCGAGCGCGTCGGTGAGCGTCTGCATGCCGTTTCGGAACGAGAACATCGCGGCTGACGGTTTGGCCTTTTCCGCATCGCGGGCACGCTCCCGCGAGCCCAGGATCTGGCCGCGGATCAGGCTGCCGTAGCGGCTCTCCAGCGCGTGCAGGCGTGGAAACGCCGCGCGCAGGCTGAGCTTTTCGGGGTCGCCGGCGTAGACGCCGGAAACGAACGGGTCGATCGCGAAGTCGAGGAGCTCCGCTCCGAGCCGGCGGCGCACGAACTGGGCCACGCTCTCGTCAGCATCCGCGGGCGCAGCGGCGACGAAAGGCTCGCGCGCGAGCGCAAGCTTCGCGCGCCAGGAGAACAGTTTCGTCGAGAGAAAGGCCGCCGGCGTCAACGGCAGCGCAATCAGCCGGCCGTCGCGCACGACATAGCGGTTGCGCGCGGCGCTGTCGGCTGGCACGCGCTCATCCGCAATCCCGAGCCCGGTCATCAGCTCGCCGAGCAGGGGTGTGGTATCGAGCGTGCTGTTGGGTCCCGCCTCGACCAGGAAGCCGGAATCGCGCGCGCTGCCGATGGTCCCGCCGGCCTGCGGCTTCGCCTCGAGGACGCGCACGGCGAGGCCGTACCGCTCGAGCCACCACGCCGTGGCGAGCCCCGAGATGCCGGCACCGATCACGATTACGTCGATTGGCTTCAATGCTGTGATTCACCATGCTGGCCGCAGCGCGGCCGTACGCGGCAACACCCCACGGCTGGCGGCCAGCTGATTTCAAGAAAAAGGGGCGCTGCGCGCGCCCCCTCTGGCACCCGGAGCCGGCGCCTAGGCGAGCGCCTCGGCCCAGATGTTGCGGGCCCAGCCCCAGGCGTAAGTCGCTTCGGCTTCGCTCGCCGCCTTGGACACCCCGCCCGCCCCTTTGACCGGCAGGATGCTCTTCTTCTCCGGATCGTAGCGGTGCACCGACGTGACGTGCATCGCGCTCGAGCCGCTCACGAAGCTATAGCAGGTGTTCATCAGCATCGGGTCGGCGTTGGGCTGCTGCCCCTTCACCAGCGCGATCACCGCCGCCGCGCAGACCTTGGCCTGCTGGTTGGCCATGCTGCCCGACTTGGGCATTCCGGATGCGGACTGCGTGGCATCCCCGATCACGTGCACGCCCGGCACCGCGACGGACTCGCAGGTGAGCCAGTTGACGTCGCACCAGCGGTTGTTGGCGGTCACCAGTCCGCTCTTCAGGGCGACGTCCGCGGCCCGCTGCGGCGGCACGACGTTCAGCACGTCGCCCTTCACATTGTCGAACGTGAGCCTGACCGTCATGCCGTTCACGTCCACGTCCTGCAGCTCGCTGTTGGGGCGGTAATCGATCATGCCCTTGTAGACCCCGTTCCAGGACTGCAGGAACAGGCCCTTCTTCGATGTGATGTCGGGGTTGGAATCGAGCACGATGAGCTTGGAGCGCGGCTTCGCCTTCTTGAAGTAGTCCGCGATCTGGCAGGCGCGCTCGTACGGCCCGGGCGGGCAGCGATACGGTGCCATCGGCACGTGCAGCACGTAGACGCCGCCGTCGCGCATTGCCTCCAGCTGCTTGCGCAGCCCAGCGGTCTGCGGGCCCGCTTTCCAGCTGTGCGGCACGCGCGCCTGCGCTTCCGCGCTTCTCAGACCCGGGATGCGGTCGTACATGAAATCGATGCCCGGCGACACGATCAGCCGATCGTAGGCAAGGGTTCCGCCATCGGCGAGGCGCACCTGCCGCTTCGCCGCGTCGATCGCCACGGCGCTGTCGCTCACGATGCGGATGCCGTGCTGCTCGAGCCCGCTGTAGCCCATGGTGATGTCCCGCATCTGCGCGTTGCCGCCCAGCACCAGATTGCTGATTGGACACGAGATGAACTGGGCGTTGGGCTCGATCAGCGTGACGTCGATGTCCGGCGCCCACAGCTTGGTGTAGCGCGCGGCCGTCGCGCCGCCGTAGCCGCCGCCGATCACGACCACCTTCGGCCCGCCGCGCATGCCGGGGGCCGCGCATCCCGCTACCGCCGCGGCCCCTGCCGAGGCCGCTGCCCACTTGATGAATTCGCGTCTGGTGAGTTTCATGGCTTCTCCTCAATAGCCCTAGCGTGGTGCCGGCGTCCCGGCCCCGGCTTTCTTGCTGGCGAAATAGCCTGCGATCAGCTCGAGCTGCTCGTCCGTGTATCCCTTGGCCTGCTGCTCCATCACGGTGGACGGGCGCTTGCCCGTCTTGAAGTCCTTCATCTGCTGCAACAGATACGCCTTGTTGGCCCCGGCGAGGCTGGGGGGAATGCCCTCGACGCTCCTGCCGTCGGTGCCGTGGCAGGTAAAGCAGGTTGCCGCCAGGCTGCGCGCGTAATTGGCGTCCTGTCCGGCGGCAGGCAACGCCAAGCCGGCCGTCAGGGCGGCGCCAACGCAGGCTGCGGTTACAGCACGGGATCTGCTCATGATGTCCTCCTGGTGGATCGGAATCGACGCCTCAAGAACGCAGGCCGCGCCGCGTTCCCTTTTTTCTGCAAATTGAGGGAATAGTGTGATTCCGGCCTTGATGTAGGTCAAGCCTCCAACGATTCCCGGGCGACAGGCTTCGGGGAACGGGCAGGTAGCAGGCAGTTTGCGCGCGTGCCGTCTGCGCCACGGCACGCTGCTGACTTCCCCCGGCGGATTCGGTTCCATCGTTGCGGGGCCGCCCGGCAACGCCAGCCGCGCCGCCAATGAAAAACCCCGGCGTGCCGTCGGCACCCGGGGTTTTCGTCGGCCCTGCCTTCGGGTCAGGCGACGCCCGCGGTCTCCTCGTCGAACACGAGCCGCACCTTCTCTTGCTCGTCGATGTCGACCGTCACCTTGCCTCCGCTGGCAAGGCGCCCGAACAGCAGCTCGTCGGCAAGCGCGCTGCGGATCGTGTCCTGGATCAGCCGCGCCATCGGGCGTGCGCCCATCGTCGGGTCGAAGCCCTTGCGGGCGAGATATTCGCGCAGCTCCTGCGTAAAGCCGATTTCGACCTTCTTCTCCTCGAGCTGGTGCTCGAGCTGGATCAGGAACTTGTCGACCACCCGCAGGATGATGTCGCGGTCGAGCGCCTGGAACGAGATGATCGCGTCGAGCCGGTTGCGGAACTCCGGCGTGAACATCCGCTTGATCTCGGCCATCTCGTCGCCGGCGTGCTTCGCGGGCGTGAAGCCCATCGACACTTTCGACAGCTCGGAGGCCCCGGCGTTGGTGGTCATGACGATCACCACGTTGCGGAAGTCGGCCTTGCGCCCGTTGTTGTCCGTCAGCGTCCCGTGGTCCATCACCTGCAGCAGGATGTTGAAGATGTCGGGATGCGCCTTCTCGATCTCGTCGAGCAGCAGCACCGAATACGG
>JBFKNN010000018.1:0-28032 GCA_041629335.1 Burkholderiales bacterium
ATCTCATCGAAGGCGAATCCCTCGCTGAATACGTCGCGAAAATCGAGCGTGATCCGCCGCGGCAGCGCCTGCAGGCTCAGGATGCCGAGCAGCTTGCCGATGCCCGGCTCGAGCTTGGCGAATTGTCCCTTCGCGGCCTCCAGCACGAAATTGCCGGACAGCAGCGGGTAATCGAACGCCTGCGGGCCGCCGTTCCATTGCAGCGCCCCTTCCAGTTTCGCCGTGCCGCGCCGCACCCCCTCCGGGTAGCCGAGCCGGGCGAGGAACTTGCCGATATCGCTTACGTCGAGACGCAGGTTGATCTGGGTGCGCGGCTGCGCAAGCGAAACCTGCCAGGCGCCGTCCGCATTGAGCGTGCCGTCGGGGTTTGCGACCCGCAACTTCTCGATGCGCCACTCGCCGTCTGACGGCATGGCGAGGAGCTCGAACGCGCCGAGCGCCTTGTCCCTGAACTGGAACTGCTCGGCGACGATGTCGAGCGCCGGCCAGTCCGTCTTCCTCTCCGGCGCGCCTGGCTGGGCGGCCGCCCCATCCGGCGCCCGCGGGAAGTTGAGCCGTTTCATCCGCGCGGTCAGCTTGCCGCGGCCCTGCCCGCGCCACGTCAGGGTGCCGTCGAACTCGCGCGCCGCAACCTTCGACTGCCAGGCATCGCCGCGGCTCGCGCCGTTCACGGCGACGTCGTGAAAACGCCGGCCGAGCAGCGTGAGCTCCCCGATTCTCACGTCCAGCGCGGGCGTCGGGAACTGCCCGCCCGGCGCCTCGCCGAGAAGCGCGAGCCAGCGATCGACGTCGAGGCGCTTCACGTTGCCGCTCACCCACGCGCCGTCGCGGTCGGGCTCCGCCGCCGGGCCGCCGAAGCTTATGGTGGCGCGGCTCACGACCATGCGCGCGCCCTCGCGGCGGCGCACGAGCTGTGCGCTCACCACCTCGCCGTAGGCAAAGCTCAGCCGCTCCTGCGGCCCGCTGAAGCGGCGCTCGATGCGCAGCGTCACCGCCTGTCCCGCCGTCTTGACCAATGGGGCCGGCAGATCGGACGCGATGCCCCTGAGATTGCTCTCGATGGTGACATCAGCGATCTTCTTGCGCAGCACGATCGCGCCTTTCCAGTCGGCGGCCCCCCGCAAGTGCTGGGCCCAGGCGGGACTGCCCGCCTGCCGCCGCAGGTTGTCCATGTTGACGCGGCCCTGGATGTTCATGCCGACCGTCGCATCGCGCCCGGTGGCGGCGGTGACCGTGACCGGTCCGCCCATGAACACGCCGGTGGCGCTGCTCACCCGCACCGACGACTCGGTGAAATCCAGGCGTCCGTTCACGTGCTCGAGCGGCGGCAGCGCGGCATCCGCGACGATGTGATTGTCGACGAACTGATACGCGCCGGTAACCTTGCTCTTGTCGCGTGCGCGGAGTGGAATCTCGAGTTGCAGCGCGAGGCGGCCGCTGCCCCGGGCCTGGATTCCCTCGGTGAAGCGGTCGATCATGTCGATGACCGGCGTCTTGTCGATGAACGCGAGGAATTCGCTGGTCGGCCCTTCGGCCTCACCGCTGACCCGCACCACCTCCTCGTGTACCGTGAGGTTGGGAATCGACGCACTCACTTTCGACAACCGGACCCCAAGCAGCGTCGCCTGCTTGACGCTGACATCCATGCGCTCGCCACGGAACGCGAGCTCGCCCGCGATATTCTCGATTTTCGGCCAGCCCTGCGCATAATCGAGGACGCCGCCCGTGACCTTGGCCAGCACCTGGAACACGCCGGCGCGGTTACCCGGAAACGGGAAGTCGTTCAGGTTGCCCTTCAGGCGCAACGAGACATCGTTCGACTGTCCGGCGAGAAACGCGGTATCGAGCCAGTCGCGCGCCGCCTTGCCGAGCACCAGCGGAATGTAGCGTCCGACGAAACGCGCGTCAGCCCGCGTGACGTTGCCCGTGAGGTCGATGGCGCCCGCCGTGCCGGCCACCGTCTGGTATTGCCCGAACACGGTGCCGGACAGATGCGCGTTCGAGAACGACACGTTGTTCAGGCGCACCTCGTAATCCATTGTGCGGCGCGCCCACGCGAGTTGCGCGGTCAGGGTGTCGAACGTCAGCGGCTCGCGGAATACCCGCGGCATGTCGAGGCGGGCGCCGGTGCTGTTGAAATGAAGCGAGCCGCCCCGCTCATTGCCTTCCACGCTGCCGCCCGCGCCCGAGAATCCCGGTATCCGCCCGCTGCTGTTCATTGCCAGATTCTGGAAACGCCCGCGCACGCTGTATTGCGAGAGGTCAGGCCACTCGCCGCTCCACCGGAAGTTGAGGTCGTAGAGCCCGCCCTTGGGCGAGAGCTCGACCAGGCGCTTGCGCACGTCCGCGTTAAGCGGCAGGCGGTCCGCCAGAAGGACCAGCGGCTCCACCTCGAGCGCGTTGGCATACACTTCCCCTTCCAGCACGTTGTGCTCCTTGCCGGTGCGCAGCCGTACGACAAAATCCGCCGGCGGGAGTGTGAGCCCCTGCTCGGTGCGGAACCCGAGCTTGGCGGTCGAGAGCTCGAACCGACCCGGCGCGGCTTTCCAATTCACGCGCCCCGAGAGCTCGGCCAGGTCGAGGGCCGGCAGCTCCGCTGCAAGCCGCGTGCGCACGCCGGCGAGCTTCAGGTCCGCCGTAAGCTGCGATACCCGCTGCCCGGTGAGTGTCATCCACATCCGAAGCGCGCCCGCGCCCCGTGGAAACTCGACCGGGAACGGCACCCAGGTCCGCCACGCCGCGATGTCGGCGTAGTCGACCTGGACGAAGAGATCGCCGGCCCATTCGCCGAGCGCGCTCACGGTCTCGCCCCGCAGGTCGCCGCGCAGGTCGAGCGCGCCCGCCAGGTGCTGCGGCGGCACTGCGTTCAGCCCGAATCGATGGCGCTCCCCGCGGTTGCGGACGACGAGATTGACGCGCGTCAGTTCGAGCGACGGTGCCCCGCGCAGCTCATCGTGCCACGCGATGCTCGCATCGCGCACCACCAGCTCGCGCTGCCGCAGCAGCCAGTCAACGAAACCGCCGCCGCCCGCCGCATCCTTCAGCTCGATGCCGGCCACCGCAATGACACCGCGCGCGTCCCGGCGCACGTCGAGTGCCGGCCGGTGGATTTCGAGCGAGTGGAATCTCGGCTCGAGCACGACGAGCGACAGCCACGACAGCGTATTGTCCACCCGCGAGAGCTCCAGCGCCGGCCGGCCGGCAGCGTCGAGCACGGTGACGTTCTCGAGCACAAGCTCCGGTCGCATGCCGTCCCAGTTGCCGGACATGCGGCCGATCGTGATGGGCTGGTTGGCGATCCGGCTGATCGTCCGGGCGATGTCGTCACGGTAGCTATCCGCGTTGGGCAGGACCCAGTACCGCAGACTCAGGACGACTGCGGCAAACGCAAGCCCGAGCAAGAGCACGCTCCAGGTCAGCACGCGGTAGACCCAAAGCGAGCTCACGTGCAGCCATTTCAGCGGGGCGGGGGACGACACTTTTGCGCAAAAAATAAAAAAATGCGATATTCAAACAACAGTTTAACCATTCTACGTCAAACCCCCCGTGAACACGACCAAGGCGGCTTGCGATCGGCGCTCCATTATCGTGCTTCGCACGAAGTTTCATGCATAGCATGATTAACGCACCCGCAGGCGCCTGCGCCGACCCGGCGCTCGAGACCGCGCGCGTCTACAGCCGCTACGTCCGGCGCGTTCTGGATGCCGAACCGGACCTCGCGCCGGCAGCCGGCTGCGATCGGCCTTTCACGGCGGAGGAGATGCGGGTGCTGCTGGCGGACGCCGACCTCGCCGACGAGGCCGGCCTCATGCGCGCCCTGCGCGCCTTGCGCAAGCGCGTGATGCTGCGTCTGGCTGCGCGCGATCTCGGCGGGTGCGCCGACCTCGCGGAGGTTCTCTCGACGGTGACCGCGCTCGCCGAGTTGGCCATCGCCGTAGCGCTCGACCGCCTTGCCGCCTGGCTCGCCGGGCAGCACGGCCGGCCGCTGGGCGCCACAAGCGGCAAAGTCCAGCAGCTTCACGTCATCGGCATGGGCAAGCTGGGCGGCGGCGAGCTCAACGTGTCCTCGGACATCGACCTCGTGTTTGCCTACCCGGAAGAGGGCGAGACCGACGGTTCCGGCGCGTTGAGCAACCACGAGTACTTCACCCGGCTCGCGCGCAGGCTGATCACGGTGCTCTCGGAGCTCACCGCCGACGGCTATGTCTTCCGGGTCGACATGCGCCTGCGGCCCTACGGCGACAGCGGCCCGCTCGCCGTGAGCTTCGAGATGCTCGAGAACTACTTCATCACCCAGGGCCGCGAGTGGGAGCGCTACGCCTGGATCAAGGCGCGCAACCTGACGGGTGACCGCAGCGATGAGCTGATGGAGCTCGTCCGGCCGTTCGTCTACCGCCGCCACCTCGATTACAGCGCCTTCGCGTCGATGCGCGACCTGCACCGCCAGGTGCGCGAGGAGGTACTGCGGCGCGATATCGCCGGCAACATCAAGCTCGGGCCGGGCGGCATCCGCGAGATCGAATTCGTCGCCCAGTTGTTCCAGCTGATCCGCGGCGGGCGGCACCCCGAGCTGCGGCGGCAGCCGACGCTCGCCGTGCTGCCGCTGCTGCCGGAGCGCAATCTGCTGCCCGCAAAGACGGTCGAAGAGCTTACCGCGGCGTACCGTTTCCTGCGCAACCTCGAGCACCGGCTCCAGTATCTGGAGGACCAGCAGACGCATGAGCTGCCGCAGAACGCCGAGGACCGGCTCGCCGTCGCGCGCAGCATGGGCTGCGCGGATTATGACGCGTTCATCGCCGAGCTCGATCGCCATCGCGCCGCCGTCACGCGCCACTTCGAGCTCCTGTTCCCCGCCGCGCCGCAGGACCGGCACCGGCTGGCCCCCCTGTGGCAGGCATCCGCGGACGCCGAGCGCAGCATTGCGGAGCTGTCGGCCCTCGGCTTCCGCCACGCGGACAATCTGCAGCAGCGGCTCGCCGCGATGCGCGGCAGCTCGCGCTACCGGGAAATGCCGGCAGCGAGCCAGAGGCGCCTCGATCGCCTGGTGCCGGCCGCCATCGAAACCGCGGCCGCGGCGAAAAACCCCGACGACACGCTCGAGCGCATCCTGCTGCTGCTCGAGGCGGTGAGCCGGCGCGAGGTCTACCTGGTGCTGCTCGAGGAGTATCCGCAGGCGCTCACCCGCCTTGCCGACATGGTCAGCGCCAGCCCCTGGGTCGCGCAGTACCTGACCCAGCATCCGATACTGCTCGACGAGCTGCTCGACACCCGCACGCTTCATGCGGCGCCCGACTGGCCGGTGCTCACGCGCGGGCTCGACGCGCAGCTCGACGACGCAGGCGGCGACATCGAGAAGGCGATGGACCTGTTGCGCCACTTCAAGCACGTGCAGACCATCCGGCTGATCGCGCAGGACCTCGCGGGCACGCTGCCGCTCGAGACGCTCTCGGATCATCTCTCCGATCTCGCCTGCGTCATTCTCGACCGGGTGCTGCGCCTCACCTGGCGCAACCTGCGCACCCGCCACCGCGATCATCCCCGCTTCGCCGTGATCGCCTACGGCAAGCTCGGGGGCAAGGAGCTCGGCTACGCCTCCGACCTCGACCTCGTATTCCTCTACGACGACGACGCGCCCGACGCGGCCCAGAACTACGGGCGCTTCGCGCAGCGCATCAATACGTGGCTCACCAGCATCACCTCGGCCGGCGTGCTCTACGAGACCGACCTCAGGCTGCGGCCCGACGGCGCGGGCGGGCTGCTGGTGAGCCCCCTGGCGAGCTTCCGCGATTACCAGGAGAACAAGGCCTGGCTGTGGGAGCACCAGGCGCTCACACGCGCCCGCTACGCCGCCGGCGACCCCGCCATCGGCCGCGAATACGAGACGCTGCGCATCGCCATCCTGCGCAAGGCGCGCGACCTTGCCGAGCTCAAGCGCGCGGTCCTGGAGATGCGGCAGAAAATGCTCGATGCGCATCCCAATCCGACCGGGCTCTTCGACATCAAGCACGACCGCGGCGGCATCATCGACGTCGAGTTCATGGTGCAATACCTGGTGCTCGGCCACTCGCACCGGCATGCGGAGCTGACCGGCAACATCGGCAACCTGGCGCTGCTCAAACTCGCGGGTCGCCTCGGACTGATCCCCGACGACCAGGCGAATGCGGTGCACGACGCCTACCGCAAGTTCCGGCAGCTGCAGCACGCGCTGCGCCTGCAGGGCGAGAAATACGCGCGCGTCAGACCGGAATCGGTGCGCGACGGGGCGCAGGCCGTGCTCGCATTATGGGAAAGCGTGTTCGGCGCCAGTGCGAAAAAGGCGTGACGGGTGCGCCGTCGCGACGAAGTGACGTGGCCCGCGCAGGAAACCGGGGTAGCGGGCTTTTCGTCACCCGTCACGCGTCACTTGCTGCCGTCACTTCCTTTCGTCGCCCCTTGTCGTCACCGTTTGGCTTCACTGCGCCCACCCGCTACCCGGCGGCGCGGGTCGTGGGCTCCGGCTGCCCAGCGGCGCTGTATCCGAGCAGACGGTAGACAATCACCTCGCCCTTGCCCTTGACGTTCCTGAGCGTGTGCGGGCCCTCGAACTCGAACAGGTGACGCACGCGGCGGTAGGTCCTGACATCCACCAGAATCGTGTCGGCGTCCGCCTCCTCGGTGACGCGAGCAGCGATGTTGACGGTGTCGCCCCACAGGTCATAGATGAACTTCTTGATGCCGATGACCCCGGCCACGACCGGCCCGGTGCCGATGCCGATGTGAATATGCAGCGGCGCGGGCTGGCTGCCGGAGAGCATCGCCGCGTGGTCGCGCATGTCCAGCGCAAGCGCGCAGATTGCGGCGCTGTAATCGGGCATCGGCTCACCCGTGACCAGCTCGGTCAGATGCTCGGTGAGCCCGCCCGCCACCATGTAGGCGTCACCGATGGTCTTGATCTTTTCCAGCCCGTGCTTGCCGGCCAGGTGGTCGAAGTGCGAGAAGAGGTCGTTCAGCAGCGCCACCACCGACTTCGGCGGCATCTCTCCCGAGAGCCGCGTGAAGTCGATGATGTCGGCGAACATGACAGTCACGTCGGCGAACCCGTCGGCGATGGTGGCGTGGGACTCCTTCAGCCGCTCGGCGATCGGCCCGGGCAGGATATTGAGCAGCAGCCGCTCCGACTTTTCCTGCTCGATCTTGAGCAGCCGGTGCTGCTCGTCGACCCGGGCCTGCAGCTTGTCGCGCTCGCGCACGAAGTAGGACAGCAGCAGGAACACGATGGTCGAGACCGCGGCGAAATTGAGGGAGAAGAACACCGCGATGCTCTGCATCGTCACGCCCTGCTCGACACCCTCCATCAGGCTGTAGTCGAAAAACCCGGAGATGGCCGTCATCGCCATGTAGGCGAAGAACCAGGGCAACGACTCGCGCGGCCCCTGGAAGATCATGACGCCGATCGGCGCGAGCACCGCCCACAGCATGACGCCGCTCGCGCTGACGTAGCTGCCGATCGTCCACTGCATGATGAACGGCACGAACAGGAACAGGCTCACCTGCACGTTGCGGAACAGGACGAAGTTGCGGTTCCACAGGTAGAGCGCGAGCGAGAACGCCGAGACCACCAGATAGGCGAACGGGACGGTCGAGGAGAAGCGGATGCCCATCATCTTGTAGATGACGAGCCACAGCATGGCGCCGAACCCCATCAGACCGCACGCGAAGATAGCGAGCGTCTTGTTGAGGCGGTCGCGCTCCGTGTCCCTGTCCGAAATGACACGCTCGCTCAGTTGCGACAGTATCGAGCGCGATTCCTGCGCCATCGCTTCTCCGTGTGCGGTTTCGCTTGTTTTTAAGGGTCGTTTCGCCGGACGGCTGGTCTGCGTCGATTTTACTTAGGGTGCGGCGGATTTACCACCGCGACGGGGCCGCCACAGCCCCTGCGGGCGCACCCGCCGCCGGGACGGCGCTTCGCCGGCGCGCGGGTCGCCGCGCTTCAGGAACCGGGAGCAATCGGCTAGAATGGCGGCTTTCTACGGAGCCCGCACTCATGTCAATGTCCGATCGGGACGGGCAGATCTGGTACGACGGCAAGCTCGTCCCGTGGCGCAGCGCGACGACCCATGTCCTCACCCACACCCTGCACTACGGCATGGGCGTGTTCGAAGGGGTGCGCGCGTATCACGCCGCAAATGGCACCGCGATCTTCCGGCTGCGCGAGCACACCGATCGGCTCTTCCGCTCTGCGCACATCAACGGCATGAAGATCCCGTACGACAGGCAGACGATCCTCGAGGCGCAGAAGGAAGTCGTGCGCGCGAACAAGCTCGACGCGTGCTACATCCGGCCGATCGCGTTCTACGGTTCCGAAGCGATGGGCATTTCCGCCAAGAACGTCACCGTGCACGTGGCGATCGCCGCCTGGCCCTGGGGCGCGTATCTCGGCGCCGAAGCGCTCGAGCGCGGCATCCGCGTCAAGACCTCCTCCTATGTGCGGCACCACGTCAACGTCACCATGTGCCGCGCCAAGTCGGTCGGCACCTATATGAATTCGATCCTCGCCCACCAGGAGGCGGCCCAGGACGGTTACGACGAGGCGCTGCTGCTCGACGTCGACGGCTTCGTCGCCGAGGGCTCGGGCGAGAATATCTTCATCGTGCGCAACGGCACGCTCTACGAGCCCGAGCTCACTTCCGCGCTCGAGGGCATCACGCGCGACGCCGTCATCCGCATCGCACACGACTTCGGCATCCCGGTGGTCGCGAAGCGCATCACGCGCGACGAGGTTTACGTCGCGGACGAGGCGTTCTTCACCGGCACCGCCGCCGAAGTGACGCCGATCCGCGAGCTCGACAACCGCTCGATCGGCCCGGGCCGCCGCGGCCCGGTCACCGAGAAGCTGCAGAAGGCGTTCTTCGACTGCGTCACCGGCAAGTCGGACACGTACCGCGAGTGGCTCACGCCGGTGGCCGCTTAGAGTGCCTAGGAGCAACCATGACTGAACAAAAGACGGAGAACCGGCAGCGCCAGATCGAGGTCACCGCGGCCGACCTGCCCCTGCACTGCCCGATGCCGGACATGCTGCTGTGGAACGCGCATCCCAGGGTGTTCATGCCGATCGAGAAAACCGGCGAGTCGCTGTGCCCGTACTGCGGCACCACGTATATCCTCAAGGGCGGAGCGACCAGCGGCGGACACTGAGTCCGCCAAAGGATGAAGGCGGAAGGATGAAGGATGAAGGAAAGCGTGATAGGGCGATAAGATTCACGACGCCGGATCCACGCGTCGGACTTCGGCACGAACACGCGCCGCCCGCATCCGCGGGTACGCGGCCTTCCCTTCATCCTTCCGCCTTCATCCTTCATCCTTCATGAAGATCCTGATTGTCGGCCCCTCCTGGGTCGGCGACACCATCCTCGCCCAACCGCTGTTCCATCTGCTGCACGCGCGATCGCCCGGCCTCGCGCTCGACGTGCTGGCGCCGCCGTGGACAGCGCCGCTGCTTGCGCGCATGCCGGAGGTGCGCCGCGCAATCCCCAGTCCGTTCGCGCACGGCGAGTTGAAGCTTGGCGCGCGCCGCCGGCTCGGGCGCACGCTCGCCACGGAGGGCTACGACGGGGCGATCGTGCTGCCCAATTCCTTCAAGTCCGCGCTGGTGCCGTTCTTTGCCGGCATTCGCCGGCGCACCGGTTACCGCGGCGAGATGCGCTACGGGGTGCTCAACGACGTGCGCGTGCTGGACGAGGCCACCCTGCCGCTGATGGTGCAGCGCTTCGCGGCGCTCGCAGGCGCTCCCGGCGAGGCCCTGCCCGAGCCGCTGCCGCGCGCGCGTCTCGAGACCGACCCTGCTCGCCGCGATGCGGTGCTGCACCGTCTCGGCCTCTCGCCGCGCGGCCCCGTAGTCGCTTTCTGTCCGGGAGCGGAATACGGCCCCGCCAAGCGCTGGCCCGCGGCGCACTTCGGAGAACTCGCGCGGCGCATGGCTGCGCGCGGGCGAGAAGTCTGGCTCATCGGCTCGCCCCGGGATGCGGTGATCGGCGACGAGATCGCGCAACTGTCGGGCGGCGCAGGGCGGAACCTGTGCGGCAGGACATCGCTGGAAGAGGCCGTCGACCTTCTCGCCGGTGCGGAGCTGGTCGTCAGCAACGATTCGGGCCTCATGCATGTCGCAGCCGCGCTCGACCGGCCGCTCATCGCGCTCTACGGGTCGAGCAGCCCCTCGTTCACGCCGCCCATGTCGGACGCCGCGACCATTCTCAAGCTCGATCTGCCGTGCAGCCCGTGCTTCGAGCGCGAATGCCCGCTTGGCCACTTCAAGTGCATGCGCGAGCTCGCGCCGGAAACCGTCGATGCCCGCGCCGCGGTGCGGCTGTAGCGGCGCGCACAGGCCCCGGCGACGTGTCCACGATCTGGCCTATGGCGACAGTCCGAGTTCGCAGCACGGGCGCAGCCGCCCGTGCCGGGTTTTGCTAGAATTCGCCGGTACACCAATCTCAGAGCGCCGCCCGGTCCTCGACCGTGAAGAAGACCATCTTTGCCTCGCCGCACGACGCCGAGGCCGCCTTCTACGAGGCGCTCACCAAGGGCGACCTCGACGCGATGATGGCCGTCTGGTCGGACGATGACGAGATCTACTGCGTTCACCCCCATGGCCAGCGCCTGAGCGGCGTGGAGCAGGTGCGCGAATCCTGGCGCAAGATCTTCGCATCCGGCCAGTCGCTGCGGTTCCAGCTGCACGGGCAACAGTACGTGAACGCGATGATGATGTCGGTGCACAGCGTCTACGAGCACATCGCGGTAGTCGGCGATACGCGTACCCGCGCGCCCGTCATCGCCACCAACGTCTACGTGCGCACCGAGCGCGGATGGCGCATGGTGGCGCATCACGCATCCCCCGCGCCCGTCGCAACCGGCAACGAGCCGCAGCGCGCGCGCAACACCCTGCACTGAGCCGGAACGGCGTATCACATTACGGACTTGCGCGCAGTGGCGCGGCATGCCCTGATGTATAATTCGCGCAGCTGCGGCGGCGTGTACGCTTGCCGCCCGCTTACCGCACCGGCAGCCCCCGCGCGCGAGCCGGGTCCCGGCGCCTCACGCACACAGGCCGACTCGCATGTCCCGTGACCAACCACACGCCACGGCATTGACGCTGCCGCCGCGATCGACCAAGCCGCGCCGGCGCGGCATCACCTCGATGATCGATTTCGGCCCGGACACCTTTGGTTGGACCGGCGGAGAGCACGGCATTCGTGACCTGCTCGAGGTCGCGGGCGATTACATCGACTCGGCCAAGATCTTCGCCATGAATGCGCTGCTGATACCGGAAAAGGTGGTGAAGCGCACGGTGGGCTTGTACCGCGAGGCAGGCGTGAAGCCCTTCGCAGGCGGCATCCTGTTCGAGTACGCCTGGCAGCGCAACCAGGTCGACGAGCTCGTTGCGCTGCTGAAGCGCCTCGGCATCCCAGCGCTCGAGATCTCCGAGAACTACATCACGCTCACCGGCGATGAGCGCCACCGGACGATCGACCGCTTCCAGGAGAGCGGCATCGGCATCGTCTATGAATTCGGCCGCAAGAATCCCGCGGAGCCGCTTAGCCTGGAGTATCTCGAAGGCATCGTGAAGGCCGTCGCGCAGCACGGCATCCAGCACGTGACCGTCGAGCAGTGCGAGATCGACCTGCTGGCCAAGGATTCGCCTGACGCGCTCACGCGGCTTGCGGCGCAGCCGTGGTTCGAGCACCTGGTGATCGAGGTCGACCCGTACCGCTTCCCACAGCAGCACGCCCAGATCATCCGCGACTTCGGCCCCGAGGTGAACCTCGCCAACGTCACGCCGGGCCAGGTGTTGCGCCTCGAGGGCTTCCGGCGTGGCATCGGCCGCGCAGTCAACTATTCGATCGTCTCGAAAGACGCATCGCGCGCGGCGGGGATCCAGGCCCCGTGAAATGCGCGCGACCATGACATCGCGGGGACGGCGGCCGGCATTCGGCCCGCTTGCTTCGTGACGGGCGATTGACGCTGCAGGCTTCAGAGGTCACGATTTACGGAATATCCATTGCGAAGCAGGAGAAAGGACCACGATGAGCACCACCGATTTTGGCAAACCTGACGTGATCGTCGTCGGCGCGGGCAATGCCGCTGCATGCGCGGCGCTCGCCGCGCGCGAGAGCGGCGCTTCGGTCATCATGCTGGAGGCCGCGCCGCTGGAAGACTGCGGCGGCAACAGCCGCTACACCGCCGGACTGATGCGGGTCGTCTATAACGGCGTCGACGACCTTGCGCAGCTCATTCCCGATCTCACGGACGACGAGAAGAAGACCCACGACTTCGGCAGCTACACGAGCGATGCCTACTTCGACGACATGGGGCGCATCACCCAGTACCGCACCGATCCCGACCTGTGCGAGATCCTGATCACGCGCAGCTTCGAAACGCTGGTGTGGATGCGCAAGAAGGGCGTGAAGTTCCAGGCGAGCTACGGGCGCCAGTCCTACAAGGTCGACGGCAACCGCTTCAAGTTCTGGGGCGGGCTCGCCGCGGAGACCTGGGGCGGCGGCCCCGGCCTGGTGGAAAACGAGCACAAGGCGTGCGAGCGCGAGGGCATCAGGATCTTCTACGAGACGCCGGCGATCGCGCTGCTCATGGACGACGACGGGCGGGTGTGCGGCGTGAAAGCCAAGCAGCGGGGCAAGACCATCGACATCCGCGCGAAGGCGGTCGTGATCGCCTGCGGCGGGTTCGAGTCGAACGCCGAGATGCGCAGCCGCTACCTCGGCCTCAACTGGGACCTCGCCAAGGTGCGCGGCACGCGCTTCAATACGGGGCTCGGCATCAAGATGGCGCTCGACGTGGGCGCGATGCCCTACGGCCACTGGTCGGGCTGCCACGCGGTGGGCTGGGATCTGAACGCCCCGCCGTTCGGCGACCTTTCGGTCGGCGACAACTTCCAGAAGCACAGCTATCCGTGGGGCATCATGGTGAACGCGCGCGGCGAGCGCTTCGTCGACGAGGGCGCCGATTTCCGCAATTACACCTACGCGAAGTACGGCCGGGTGGTCATGGAGCAGCCCCAGATGTTCGCCTGGCAGATCTTCGACGCCAAGATCATTCCCGTGCTGCGCGACGAGTACCGCATCAAGCGCGTGACCAAGGCGCGCGCCGACACCCTCGAGGAGCTCGTGAAGAAGCTCGAGGGCGTGGATGCCGAGGCCTGCCTGCGCGAGATACAGGCCTACAACAAGGCCGTGCGCACGGACATTCCCTTCAACATGGCGGTCAAGGACGGTCGCTGCACGGAGGGGCTCAGGATCAACAAGACCAACTGGGCCAACACCATCGACACGCCGCCGTTCGAGGCCTTTGCCGTCACGTGCGGGGTGACCTTCAGCTTCGGGGGCGTGAAAATCAGCAACGAGGCCGAGGTCGAGGACACGGCGGGCAAGCCGATTCCGGGACTGTTCGCCGCGGGCGAGCTGGTCGGCGGAATCTTCTACCATAATTACCCGGGCGGCACGGGCCTCACCTCGGGCTCCGTGTTCGGCAAGATCGCCGGCACGAGCGCCGCCGCGTACACGAAGAAATGACCAGCTCAGGGACGCCACGGGCGGTTTCGCCGCGCGGATCCCGGTAGAATGGCCCGGCCCAAGGAGGAAATGCATCCATGAACGCACCCGCAGTCAAGATCAACAAGCCGGTCCGCAGCCAAGTAAGCCGGGAGGAGTGGGAAGCCCGCGTCAATCTCGCCGCGTGCTACCGGCTGATGGCCGAGTACGGCATGGTGGAGATGGTCGCCAACCACATCTCGGCGCGCGTGCCCGGAACCGGCAATGAGTTCCTGATCAACCCCTACGGCATGCTTTACGAGGAAATGACCGCCTCCTCGATGATCAAGATCGACATCGACGGCAACGTGCTGCTCAACGCGACCGACTACGGCGTCAATCAGGCAGGCTACGTCATCCACAGCGCGGTCCACGCGGCGCGCCACGACGTCGACTGCATCATCCATACGCACACGCTTGCCGGCATGGCGGTCTCGGCGATGAAGTGCGGGATTCTGCCGATCGCGCAGTCCTCGATGCGCTTCACCGACATCGCATACCACGATTACGAAGGCGTTGCGCTGCGCCTGGACGAGCGCGAGCGCCTGGTCCAGACGCTGGGCAACCGCGAGGCGATGGTGCTGCGCAACCACGGGCTGCTTGCGGTCGCGCCAAGCATCCCGGAGTGCTTCAACAACATGTTCCGGCTCGAGCGCGCCTGCCAGCTGCAGGTCATGGCGCTCTCCTGCAACACAGAATTGCAGATGCCCCCGGAGGAAGTGGTGAAGTACACCAACCACCAGATGCTGCCGGGAACGCGCCGCCCCTTCGGGCTGCTCGAATGGCCGGCGCTGCTGCGCAAGCTCGACCGCGGCGATCCGTCGTACCGCGACTGATTCCTGCTTTCAGGAGAAGCGTGACGAGTGACGCGCGAGGGAGACGCGAGACTTTCGCGCTCCCCGTCCTTCCTCCTTCCTCCTTCCTCCTTCCTCCTTTCTGCTTCCGCCTTCCGCCTTGAATTCCCCCCCGCTCTGCTACCCGCCGGACCGCCCGCCACGCAAGCCGGAGCAGCGTCTGCCGCCAGGCACGGTCGACAGCCACTGCCACGTTTTTGAGGACGAGGCGAAATACCCCCTGGCCGCCGAGCGAAGCTATACGCCGCATGCGTGTCCGCTCGATGAATACCTGGACCTTTGCAAAGTGCTGGGCATCGAGCGCACGGTGCAGGTCAGCGCGAGCGTGTACGGTTTCGACAACTCTCTCACCCTCGACGTGATCGAGAAGCTGGGTCAGAAGCGTGCGCGCGGCATCGCGGGCCTGCGTCCTGACGTAACGACCGCGGAGATCAAGCGGCTGCACCATGGCGGCATGCGCGGCATGCGGTTGTCGACAATGATGAAGGGCTACGGCGGCACCGAGGCGATCGACACGTACGCTGCCAAGTTGAAACCATTCGGCTGGCACCTGCAGCTGCATGTTCATCATGGACACGAGCTTGCTCAACTCGAAGGGCAACTCACGCAGTGCCCGGTGGGAATCGTCTTCGACCATTTCGGTCGCACGCGCGGGGGCGAAGGCGTGGCCGCACCGGGCTTCCAGGCGCTCATGCGCATGCTCAAGGCGCGCGACGATTTCTGGGTGAAGCTTTCCAGCTGGTACCGGCTCTCCGATTCGGGTGCGCCCGACTTCGCCGACATGAGGCCACTCGCGCAGGCGCTGGTCACCGCGCGTCCCGACCGCTGCGTCTGGGGCAGCAACTGGCCGCATCCGGGCTCGTCGGTCGTGCCGCCCAATGACGGCGATCTCGTCGACCAGTTCTGCGACTGGGTGCCCGATGAGCGCGCGCGCAGGATGATCCTGTTGGAGAATCCCGAGCGCTTGTACGGTTTCGACTGAAAAGGCGCGACTAGCGGGGCGGTCGCGGACCGATGAGCACGAGACGAACTCGCGAGCCACCAATCACGAATCATTCTTCTCAATACCCCCTTGAGGGGTACGATTCACGCATCTCGGCCGCGAGCGCGTACCGCGCCCCGGCGTGGCTTCCGGGCGCCCACGCCCAGACGATCTACCCGGCGCTTTTCATGCGCCGGCCGCGTCTTGGCTACCGGCGCGAGCGCTGGGACGCACCCGACGGCGACTTCATCGATCTCGACTGGATCGACGGCCCCTCCGACGCGCCGCTCGTCGTCCTGTTTCACGGCCTCGAGGGCTGCTCGCGCAGTCACTACGCCGCCGCGCTGATGCACGCGGTGAGCACGTGCCGCTGGCGCGGCGTGGTGCCGCACTTCCGCGGCTGCAGCGGCGAGCTGAACCGGCTGCCGCGCGCCTACCACTCCGGCGACAGCGCCGAGATCGACTGGATACTGAGGCGTCTCGGCCGCGCGCTCACTGCACCGCTGTACGCCGCCGGCGTATCCCTCGGCGGCAACGCGCTGCTCAAGTGGCTGGGTGAGCGCGGCGGTGAAGCCTGCCAGGTGGTCGCCGCCGCAGCCGCGGTCTCGGCGCCGCTCGATCTCATGGCGGCGGGCGCGGCGCTCGATCACGGTTTCAATCTGGTCTACGTGCGGCACTTCCTCGCGACGCTCAAGCGGAAGTCCCAGGCCAAGCTTGACCGCTTCCCGGGGCTGTTCGACGGCGCGCGCATGGCCGCCGCGCGCACGCTGCGCGAGTTCGACAACGTCGTGACCGCGCCGCTACATGGGTTCCGCGACACGGACGACTACTGGACGCGCGCGAGCGCGAAGCCATTGCTCCGCCGCGTCGCCGTGCCGACACTGCTCGTCAACGCACGCAACGACCCGTTTCTGCCCGAGCAATCCCTGCCCGCTGCCGAGGAGCTCGCCCCGTGCGTCACGCCCGAGTTTCCCGCGCACGGCGGACACGTCGGGTTCGCGGGCGGCCGCTTTCCCGGCCGCTTGGGATGGCTGCCGCAGCGCATGCTCGATTACTTTGCCGGCACCAACATGCGATAATCGGACCGCTGTCCCGCAACAGGCGGTCCCGATGAAAGACATCCCACAGGAAATCTTCAAGGCCTATGACATTCGCGGCATCGTCGGCAAGACGCTGACCGCGCCGATCGCCGAGGCGATCGGCCGGTCGATCGGCTCCGAGGCGCGCGCGCGCGGCCAGGCCGCGGTCGCCATCGGCCGCGACGGCCGCCACTCCGGGCCGGAGCTCGCCGCCGCGCTCGCGCGCGGGCTGCAGGCCGCCGGCATCAACGTGATCGATGTCGGACAGGTCGCAACCCCGCTGCTGTATTTCGCCGCGCACCACCTGCGCACGAATTCGGGTGCGATGGTCACCGGCTCGCACAACCCGCCCGAATACAACGGTATCAAGATCATGGTCGGCGGTGAAACCTTCGCGGGCGAGCTGATCCAGGACCTGCGCCGCCGCGTGGTCGAGGGCCGGCTCGAGCGCGGCGCGGGCAGCTACCGCACGCACGACATCCGCGGCGAGTATCTCGCCCGCGTCACGCAAGACGTGAAGCTCGCGCGACCGGTGAGGCTCGTGGTCGACTGCGGCAACGGCGTTGCAGGCGCAACCGCGCCGGATCTCTACCGGCGCCTGGGCTGCGAGGTATCGGAGCTCTATTGCGATGTCGACGGCAACTTCCCCAATCACCACCCCGACCCGTCGCATCCCGAGAATCTCGAGGACCTCGTCGCCGCCCTGAAGGCGGACAAAGGCGAGATCGGCTTCGCCTTCGACGGCGACGGGGACCGGCTGGGTGTCGTCACCCGCCGCGGCAAGATCATCTACCCTGACCGGCAACTCATGCTGTTCGCAGCCGACGTGCTCTCGCGCAACCCCGGGGCCGAGATCATCTTCGACGTGAAATCAACGAGGCACCTGTTCTCCTGGGTGCGCGACCACGGCGGCCGCCCCACGCTGTGGAAGACCGGCCACTCGTTCATCAAGAAGAAACTCGCCGAAACCGGGGCACCGCTCGCCGGCGAAATGAGCGGGCACACCTTTTTCAAGGAGCGCTGGTACGGATTCGACGACGCGCTCTACGCCGGCGCGCGCATGCTGGAGATCGTATCGCGCGAGGCGGACATCGACGCCGTGTTCGACCGCATTCCCGAGGCAGTGTCCACGCCCGAGCTGCACGTGAAGCTCGCCGAGGGCGAGAACTACGCGCTGATGGACAAGTTGAGGGAGACCGCGCGCTTCGATGGCGCGCGCGAGATCATCAAGATCGACGGCCTGCGGGTGGAGTATCCGGACGGCTTCGGCCTCGCGCGCCCGTCCAACACAACGCCGGTGGTGGTGCTGCGCTTCGAGGCCGACAACAGGAAGGCGCTGCAGCGCATCCAGGAGGACTTCCGGCGCCAGATCCTCGCGGTCAAGCCGGACGCGGCGCTGCCCTTTTAGTCCTCACCCAGGTAGTCGATCTCGCGCGCGGCGGGCAGGATCTCGCCGCGCGCGTTGTCGACCATTATCGGCGAATCGAGGTAGACGATTTCCGGCGCTGCGCCGTACTTGCCCGTGACGAACTGGCGCCAATCGGGCGAGTAGAACGCCTCGGCGTGCGCCCTCGATTCCCACACGTAGATACCGCCCGCGCGCAGGCGGTCTTCCGAGACGAAGTAGTTCTTGCGCATCAGCCCGCGGAGGTTCAGATACTTGGGCGCCGTGCTCTCGAACACGCGCGTCATCTCCTCGAGCGAGCGCCGCTCGGGCAGCCGGAAGGTGACGATCGCGACGATCACGCGACGCCCCCGGTCACGGCGCAAGTCGGATGAGCGGCCCCGGCGGCAGAAAACCGCGACAACAGCAACGACCCGATTCTGAACGACTGCCTCATGAACTCCTTCCTGGCACGGCTTTCCACACCCGTTGATCAGCGAGTCCCCGGCAAGCGCCCGCCGCGGCCTCGCCGCCATGCGGACCTACAAGTGGGTAAACAGTGCACCGCGGCCGATTATTTCGTCAACGGGCGAGTCTGCTGGACGGCGTCCCAGTCCACGTACTCATTCTGGCCGTTTAACCGGTAGCGGCGCTTGCGGATGCGGGGGTAGTCGCACACGTCGTACGGCAGGCGGTTGCCGCCGACCAGGTAGACCAGATCCTCCCGGTGGAGGTTCGTGAGCAGATGGGGGATCGAGCCGGCGACAAAACCCATGAAATCACCGGGCCCGACATCGAATTTCTCGTCGCCGATGTCGGCAACGCCGCGGCCCGAGAGCACGTAGATCCACTCCTCGTCGTGGTGATGAAAATGGTAGACGGTACTCGACGCCCCGGGGGCGAGCCGCACCAGATGGACGCCCATGCTCGTGAGCCCGGTTGCATCCCCGAGTGAGCGGGTATGGCGCACCGCCCCGGAGTCGAGCGGGTGCACGAACCGGTTTTCAGGCAATGCCTTAATCTTCTCGGCCTTGAGCAGGGGATGCGCGGCGGGCTTTCGGTCGTGGGTCATTGGATTTCTCCCGCGTTGAGGAAGAAGTGAAGAACGGTGACTGGTGAATCGTACCCCTCAAGGGGGTATTGAAAAAAATGATCCGTGATCCGACTAGAGCAGCGCTGCGTGCGTCTCACGCGTCCTGTGTCACGCCCTCTGTCTCACGTCTTACCGGTCAGTGGTCACTGGTCACGCTTCTGACTCGAACTAGAGCTTGGCAGCCACCCAATCCTTCACGGAACCCAGCGCTTGCGGCAGTTTCGAGGGGTCGGTACCACCGGCCTGTGCCATGTCTGGCCGCCCGCCGCCCTTGCCCCCAACCTGCTGCGCCACGAAATTGACGAGCTCTCCGGCCTTTACCTTGCCCGTGACGTCAGCGGTGACGCCGGCGATCAGCGACACCTTGCCGCCATCGGCTGCGGCGAGCACGATCGCCGCGCGCTTCAGCTTGTCTTTCAGCTTGTCCATCGCCTCACGCAGCGCTCTTGCGTCCGCGCCGTCAATCCGCGCCGCGAGCACCTTGACGCCCTTCACGTCCAGCGCCTGCGCCACGAGCTCGTCGCCCTGCGAGGACGCCATCTTCGACTTGAGCCGCGCAAGCTCCTTCTCCAGGACCTTCACGTTGTCGATGATCTGCGCGATCTTTTGCGTCATCTCGTGCGGCTGCGCCTTGAGCGCCGCGGCGGCCTCGCCGAGCCGCGCCTGCTGGCGCTGCACCCACTCGAGCGCGCCCTCGCCGGTCGCCGCCTCGATGCGCCGGATGCCGGCGGCGATCCCGCCCTCCGACACGACCTTGAAGAACCCGATGTCGCCGGTGCGCTTCACGTGCGTGCCGCCGCACAGCTCGCGCGAGGTGCCGATGTCGAGCACGCGCACTTCATCCGCGTACTTCTCGCCGAACAGCGCCATTGCGCCGCCCTTAACCGCCTCGTCGAACTTCATGATGCGCGCCTTGGTCGCCGCGTTGGCCAGGATCTCCGCGTTGACGATCGCCTCCACGCGCCGAATTTGGTCGTCAGTCATCGGCTCGTTATGCGAGAAGTCGAAGCGCGTCTTCTCGTGGTCGACGAGCGAGCCCCTCTGCTGCACGTGCGGGCCCAGCACCTCGCGCAATGCCTTGTGCATGAGGTGGGTGGCCGAGTGGTTGCGCATGGTATGCGCGCGGCGCGCGGCATCGACCCCGGCCATCACCTTGTCGCCGACCGCGAGCCGGCCGGTCTTGAGCCGCCCCTTGTGGCCGAATACCTCCGGCTGGATTTTCTGCGTGTCCTCGACGAGGAAGGTGCCGGCGACGCCTGCAAGCTCCCCGCTGTCGCCGACCTGGCCGCCGGATTCCGCGTAAAACGGCGTGCGATCGAGCACCACGACCGCGGAATCTCCCGCCGCGATCTCCCCGGTCTGCGTGCCCTCGCGGTAGAGCGCCACCACCGTGCCCTCGAGCGCGAGCGCGTCGTAGCCGTGAAACTCGGTCGCGGCGCCGCGGTACTCCACGCCCTGGCCCATCGTGAACTTGGAAGCAGCCCGCGCGCGGGCGCGCTGGCGCTCCATCGCGGCCTCGAATCCCGCGTAGTCCATGCGCACGCCGCGCTCGCGCGCGATGTCCGCGGTAAGATCGACCGGGAAGCCATAGGTGTCATAGAGCTGGAACACGGTCTCGCCGTCGAGCATCTTGTCCTCGCGGGTGAGCGCGCCTTCGAGCACTCTCATGCCGTTCTCAAGCGTCTCGGCGAAGCGTTCCTCCTCCTGCCGGAGCACCTGCGCCACGCGCTCCTTGGCCTGCACGAGCTCGGGGTACGCGTCGCCCATCGCACGAGCCAGGTCATCCACTAGGCGGTGAAAGAAGGGATCGGTCTGGCCGAGCTTGTAGCCGTGGCGTATCGCGCGGCGGATGACGCGACGGAGCACGTAGCCGCGCCCCTCGTTGCCCGGGATCACGCCGTCGACGATCATGAAGGAGCACGCACGGATGTGGTCGGCGATCACCTTGAGCGAGTTGCTGGCGAGTTCCTTGCTGTGCGTCTCGCGCGCCGCTGCCTTGATCAGGTCCTGGAAGAGATCGATATCGTAGTTCGAGTGCACGTGCTGCATCACGGCGGCGATGCGCTCCAGGCCCATGCCGGTGTCGACCGACGGCTTGGGCAGCGGATTGAGCGTGCCCTTGTCGTCCCGGTTGAACTGCATGAACACGAGGTTCCAGATCTCGATATAGCGGTCGCCGTCGGCGTCCTTCGACCCGGGCGGGCCGCCCGGGACACCAGGGCCGTGGTCGTAGAATATCTCGCTGCACGGCCCGCAGGGGCCGGTATCGGCCATCTGCCAGAAGTTGTCGCTTTGATACTTGGGCGCCCCGGGCTTGTCGCCGATGCGCACACAGCGGTCCTTCGGCACCCCGATCTCCTTCGTCCAGATGTCGTAGGCCTCGTCGTCCTCATGGTAGACGGTGGTCCACAGGCGGTCTTTCGGCAGCCCGTAGACCTTGGTCAAGAGCTCCCACGCGAACTGGATCGCCTCGCGCTTGAAGTAATCGCCGAAGGAGAAGTTGCCCAGCATCTCGAAGAAGGTATGGTGGCGCGCGGTGTAGCCGACGTTCTCGAGATCGTTGTGCTTGCCGCCGGCGCGCACGCAGCGCTGCGAGGTGGTCGCGCGCACGTAGGGCCGCTTTTCCTGCCCGAGGAACACGTCCTTGAACTGCACCATGCCGGAGTTGGTGAACAGCAGCGTCGGGTCGTTGCCGGGCACGAGCGGGCTGGAGGCGACGACGGCGTGGCCCTTCGCCTTGAAATACTCGAGGAACTCGCTGCGGATTTCGCTGCTCTTCATTGCCGTTGCAACCCCGGTTCTTGCCGCAGGTTAGTAAAGGCCGGTTTGGGCAGTGTATACGAGAAGCTCAAGGTGCCCCCTTGCCTTCCGCCTTCCGCCTTCCGCCTTCCGCCTTCCGCCTTCCGCCTTCGGTCCTAGCGCAGCCGCTTCGTTTCCTCGACTCTCAGGCCCATCGCCGAGCCGCCGACAATGGCCGCGCTCCTTACGTTGCCCTTCACCGCGACGTCGCTGCCTGCCGCCGGCAGCTCGCCGGCGGTCGAGACGGCGATCTCGCCGGTGTCGTCCTGCAGGGTGAAGGCCTTCATTCCCAGGAGCTTCAGCGAGCCCTTGACCTTGCCCTTCACCTTCACTTCCTTGCCCTCGAAGCTGGCCGGGGCCGCGGTGATCTCCTTAACCGAGGTGTAGCCGAAGGGCAAATAGTCGCATCCGCCCAGCACCAATGCTGAAGCGACGGCCAGCGCAGCGGCGAGCGGCCGATAGTCCCACTCGAACGATGAACGACGAATGATGAACGATGAACGAACCCCATGTCGGGAGGCCTTCCGCTCCGTATTCACCGTTGCGCCGTACCGTTCCGCGTTCATCGTTCCGCGTTCATCGTTCATTCGTCGTCCTCCCCACCTTTCATCAGCCGCATGATGGTCTCCAGCGCAAAACCGCGGCCCTGGAGAAACCGGATCTGCCGCGCGCGCTCCGCGGCGCTCTTCGGCATCACGCCGAACTTCCGGCGCCATACGTCGCGCGCGGCCTCGAACTCGCCGCCGGCAAGCTCAACCAGTTTTTCCTCGATCAGGTCTTCCGAGACACCCTTCGCCAGCAAGTCCTGGCGGATGCGCCGGGCGCCGAAGCGCCGCCGCCGCGCGTAAACGACCTGCTCGATCACCCGCCGCTCGGACAGCCAGCCGCGCCGCTCGAAGTCATCGAGCAGGCTTTCCAACTCGCCCGGTTCCGGCGCGTGATCGGCGAGCTTGCGTTCAAGCTCCTGCCGCGAGTGCTCGCGCCGCGCGAGCAGCGCCAGCGCCCGCGCGCGTAAACTTAACTCAGGCTTCTTCCGCTTCGGCGGGGACGGCTCCACCGGTCACACCCAGCGCGGCGCGGATCTTGGCTTCGATTTCCCGCGCAATCTCGGGATTCTGCTTCAGGTACTCGCGGGTATTGTCCTTGCCCTGGCCGATGCGGTCCTTGCCGTAGCTGTACCAGGCGCCGGACTTGTCGATGATCTTGTTGGCGACTCCCAGCTCGACGATCTCGCCCTCGCGCGAGATGCCCTCTCCGTACAGGATGTCGAACTCCGCCTGGCGAAACGGCGGCGCGACCTTGTTCTTGACCACCTTGGCGCGGGTCTCGGAGCCGATCACCTCGTCGCCCTTCTTGATCGAGCCGATGCGCCGGATGTCGATGCGCACCGAGGAATAGAACTTGAGCGCATTGCCGCCGGTGGTCGTCTCCGGATTGCCGAACAGCACGCCGATCTTCATGCGGATCTGGTTGATGAAAATCACCATGGTATTGGAGCGCTTGATGTTTGCCGTGAGCTTGCGCAGCGCCTGGCTCATCAGCCGCGCCTGCAGGCCCATCTGCGGCTCGCCCATCTCGCCCTCGATCTCGGCCTTGGGCACCAGCGCGGCGACCGAGTCGATCACCACCACGTCAACCGAGCTCGAGCGCACCAGCATGTCGGCGATCTCGAGCGCCTGCTCGCCGTTGTCGGGCTGGGAGATGAGGAGCTGCTCGACGTCGACACCGAGCTTGCCTGCGTACTGCGGATCGAGCGCATGCTCCGCATCGATGAACGCGGCAGTGCCACCCAGCTTCTGCATCTGTGCGATGACCGACAGGGTGAGCGTGGTTTTCCCCGAAGATTCCGGGCCATAGATCTCGACCACGCGTCCGCGCGGCAGCCCGCCGATGCCGAGCGCGATATCCAGCCCCAGCGACCCGGTCGACACCACCTGGATGTCGCGTGCGATGTCCGATTCGCCGAGCCGCATGATCGAACCCTTGCCGAACTGCTTCTCGATCTGGGAGAGCGCCGCGGCAAGCGCCTTGCTTCTGTTTTCGTCCATGGTTTTTCCCCGTGACAAGCGTCGAATTATGTCACATCTCGCGACCGTAGTGGCTTAACGCAGGCAGTGCACCGACGGATGACGCGCCTCTCGCGCTCAGGCGCCGCGCTCGAGCAGGCGCAGCACGCCTTCGAGCGCGTGCACCACCGACTGCTTGCGCACCGCTTCGCGATCGCCCGCAAAATGTTGGGTCGCGGTCTCCGCCGCGCCGTCGCGGGCGCACCACGCAAAACACACCGTGCCGACCGGCTTCTCGGCCGTGCCCCCCGACGGCCCCGCGACGCCGCTCACCGCGACCGCGACCTGGGCGCGGCTATGCGCGATCGCGCCCTGGGCCATCTCGCGCACCGCCTGCTCGGACACCGCGCCCTGCGTCCCAAGCGTGTCGCCCGCAACGCCCAGCATCTCGCGCTTGGAGATGTAGGTATAAGTGACGAAGCCGCGCTCGAACCACTCCGAGCTGCCGGGAACCATGGTCACCGCCTCGGCGATCCAGCCGCCGGTGCAGGACTCGGCCGTGGCGAGCATGAGCCCGCGCGCGGTGAGCGCGCGGCCCACCTGCTCCGCCAACGAGTACAACTGGCTATCCGCCATATTCTCCCTACGGAACCTCCGGACACGTTTTCCGGCAGCCGTGGTCGCCGAACGCGGTACGGCAGGCCGTTGATGATACATGATCCTCGCTGCCCGGCCGCGCACCGGTGGTACGCCGCCCGGATCTTTCCCTGGCTGACCCTATCCCGTCAACGCCTTCCACACGGCTATCAGGAAGAGCACGTAGAACGCAGCGACGATGTCGTCGAACATCACGCCGAAGCCGCCCTTCAGCGTGCGGTCGAAATAACGGATCGGGGGCGGCTTCAAGATATCAAACAGGCGAAAGAGCACGAATGCGACGGCGTGCCAGTAGAGCCCGTTCGGCACGAAGAACAGCACCAGCAGGAACGCGACGATCTCGTCCCACACCATGCCGCCGTGGTCCGGCCTGCCGAGCGCGCGCCCCGTCGTCTCGCACGCCCACACGCCCAGCATGAAGAGCACGAACCAAAGCAGCAGGAACTCGGGTGCGGACAGGCGCGGGGAAATGAGCCAGTACGCCGGCAGGGCGAGCAGCGTGCCGAAGGTGCCCGGCGCGCGCGGCAAGAGCCCGATACCGCCGCCGAAGGCGATGAAATGCGCCGGGCGCGCCGCGACGAAACGCCATGTCGGGCGCAACATCGTCTCGCTCATGGGCCCGCGCGCCCGGACCGCCCGGGCGCCGGATCACCCCCGCGAGCCAAAACCTTCCCCCGCCTTCCGGTACTCCTCGCGCGGCGGGCTGAAGATGTCCAGCACCGTCGCGCCCTGGGCGCCGGTGCGCACGCCGTGTTCGACGCCGCCCGGGCTCACCCAGAAGTCACCGGCTTTCATCTTCACTTCCTGCCCGTTCTGGATGCGCACGCACTCACCCTCGAGAAGAACGCCCCACTGCTCTTCCGGATGGCTGTGCACCGTGCCGGACGAGTTCGGCTCGATGCGCACCACCGAGAGCATCACGTTCTTGCCGGGGAAAATGCGTGTGACGATGCCCTCGGCAAGCTTGCGGCGGATGCCCTGGGCATCGTCGTGAAGATTGAAGACCCACTCGGGTCGCGGACGGGCATCAGCATTCATGGCGGCTTGTCCCCTCAAATGGATGGAATACGTTTCTGGTTATGAGACAGCTTTGGGTCGCCCGCCGTTCACGGACGCGGCCCGGGCGACATGATGTGCGCAACCCCGTGCCGAATCAAGCAACCGGTGGCCAGCGCTGCACGCGCGCAAGCGGCGATCGGGTCCGCTCTGTACCGCCGCGCCCGCCGGTTGTTCATGTTATGGACTTCAAGCAGATTGCGGCACCTGCCCGCGGTATATCCGGGGCCGGAATGCGCGGGCAAGACGCCCGCCGGACGCCCGGCTCAGATAATGCAAAAGCGTACCGCAACATGCCGGTGCTCTCGGGCTGCCAAGCGACCCTGCAGACGACCGGCACAACCGTGATCGCGGTCACCGCGCTCGCGGGATTCGCGCTGGTGGAGGACAGGGCAATGGCGACCGTTCCGCTCACCTGCTGCGTGCTTGGCTCCGCGCTTTCCACCATCCCCGCATCGCTCCTCATGAACGCCATCGGCCGGATGGGCGGATTCCAGGTCGGTGCTTTCCTCGGAATGCTCGGCGCCGCGATCCGCGCGATTGCGATGTACGTCGGGAGCTTCTGGCTGCTGTGCGCGGGCGTGACGGTGCTCGGCATAAATACCGCGTTCGTGCGGTCAACTACGGCTCGATCCCGTTCCTGCTGCTCGCAACCGCCGCAACGCTGCGGCTGATGTGGCCGCGGCGGGCGGTGAAGCAGCTGGCGGTCCAGACCGCTCGGGAGTGAGCCGCGATCAGGCGAGCGGCAGGGACTCTTCGCAGCGCGTAATGCGGTCGTGCAGGACGACGAGAGTTTCCGCCTGCCCCTTGGCGCGCCGGTCCCCCACCGTCTCGACGTAGCGGCAGCTCGCGTAGCGCGCCGAGGCCGCCTCGTACGCTTGAAGCCAGTCGGCAAAGCGCTGCTTCATTGCGCTGTCGGAGCGCGGGTGCTCGCCGGGCGGCAAGGCGCACTCGCATCGCCACGGCTTGGGTGTCAGGCGCGCGCGGAAGCTCTTCTGGACCATGCACAGCCGCATGAATGCGGGGTCGGTGCCGCTCGCCTTCATCAGCGCCTGCGCCTCCTCGCCCGCGGGATCGAAATCGCGATCGAGGGCAATGGCGCGAAATCCGGCCGCGGTGCGGTAGACGCGGAAGCTCGCCCGGCCATAGTCTGTGAGCGCCTTGCGCAGCCGCTCGAGCGCCGACCGCTCGGCGGCGGAAGGCCCGGACGAGAAAACACGGCGGAGCCGGTCGAAAAGGCCTGCCGGCGGCAAATCAACGTCCAGGAAAAGGAGCCGCGCGGTGTTCAGCACCCGGGCGCCGTAGCGGTTGCGGGTCACGACGGCAACCGGCGCATCGGCGGCCGGGCCGTCGAAGCGCTCCAGGATTTCCTCGCGCAGCGGCCGGCTGCCGTAGGCATAGCGGTCAGGGAACGGGTCGCCGCGGCGCACTCGATCGAGCAGCCGTTGCAGGCGGCGCGCCGCCTCGCGGTGCGCTGCTGCACCGTCCTCTCCCCAGCCCCACACGGCGCCCTTGAACTGGCGGTTGTCGGCGGTCCGGCATTCGCCGTCGGCTCGCGCCCACGATCTCGGAACGTGCATGGCATTCCTCCTTGTGCGCCAGCGCCGGGAAACCTGCGTGCCCGGCTCAGAAATGCACGAAGCCTGCTCGCTCGAGCTTCACGGGACGGTTGTCGCGCCCGAGCACGCGCACAAGATGCCGCCGCACGTCGCGGCGCATGATACGTCCGACAGCGGTCACCTTCACGCCTGCACGCTTCGCCGCGCGCTCGACCGCCGCGCGCCGCGAGCGCGGCGCGGTAAAGCAGAGCTCGTAATCGTCGCCGCCGGCAAGCAGCGCCACCTGGGCCGCAGGCTCGCCGATGTGACGGGCGAGGACCGCCGAGCGCGGCACGCGCTCGAGCTCGAGCTCGGCCGCAACCGCGGAGCGCTCGCAAATGTGCCCGAGGTCGGCGATCAACCCGTCCGAGACGTCGATCGCGCTCGAGGCGACGCCGCGCAGCGCGATGCCCAGCGCTACACGCGGCACCGGCTTGTGCAACCGGCGCGCCACGCGCACATGCTCGGCATGGGTGAGGTCGATCGCGCCGTCGAACGCGGCGAGCGCCAGCGCGGCATCACCCAGCGCGCCCGAGACCCAGACTTCGTCACCGACGCGCGCGCCGTCGCGGGTCAGCGCCCGCCGCGGCGGCACCTCGCCCATCACCTGCACGCAGATCGCGAGCGATCCGCGGGTAGTGTCGCCGCCGATGAGATCCACGTTGTATGCGCGGGCGAGCCGCATGAATCCACGCGAGAACGCGGCGAGCCAGCGCGCGTCCGCCCGCGGCAGCGCGAGCGACAGCGTCGCCCAGCGGGGCACGGCGCCCATCGCCGCCATGTCGGAAAGGTTGACCGCGAGTGCCTTGTGGCCGAGATCCAGCGGGTCGGTGTCGGCGAAGAAGTGGCCGCCGGCGATGAGCATGTCGGTGGTTACCGCCAGCAGCATGCCACGCCGCACGCGCGTGAGCGCCGCGTCGTCGCCCACGCCGAGCACGGCGCTCGCC
>JBFKNN010000019.1:0-26334 GCA_041629335.1 Burkholderiales bacterium
CTAATCGCCAACCGCTAATCGCCAACCGCTAATTACTCACACCTTCCAGTCCTTAAACTGTTCCCGCAGTGTAGCCTTCATCATCTTGCCGGTCGAGGTGCGCGGAATCGCATCGACGAATTCGAAGCCGTCGGGCAGCCAGAACTTCGCAAACTTCGGCGCCAGATAGTCGCGCAGCTCGTCGGGCGTCGCGGATTCCCCAGCCTTGAGCACGACAACCGCCAGCGGCCGCTCGCCCCATTTTGCGTGCGGCACGGCGATGACCGCCGCCTCCGCCACCTTGGGATGTCCGGCAAGCGCGTTCTCGAGGTCGACCGAGCTGATCCACTCGCCGCCCGATTTCACCAGGTCCTTGATGCGGTCGGTGATCTTCACGTAGCCGTGCGCATCGATGGTTGCGATATCGCCGGTACGAAACCACCCGTCGGCGGTCCACTTGTCCGCTTCGGCCTCGAGGTCGTGGTAACGGGCCGCAACCCACGGGCCCCGCACCTGCAGCTCGCCCATGGTCACGCCGTCCCACGGCGCCTCGCCCTCGTCACCCATGGCGCGAACCTCGAAGAACGGCAGCGGCACGCCCTGTTTCGCGCGCATGTCATCACCCTTCGCGATCTCGCGCTTGCGGTAGTTCACGGTGCCCACTGGTGAGGTTTCGGTCATGCCCCAACCGTGCACGACCTCGAGCCCGAAGCGGTCGAACGCGCGGATCATCGATTCCGGCGCCGCCGCACCGCCGACTACCATGCGCATGCCCGGCTGCAAACGCCAGCGGGCCGGCTCCCGCTCCAGCGCTCCCAGGATACCGGCCCAGATCGTGGGCACCCCCGCGGTGAGCGTCACCTGCTCGTCCTGATAGAGATCGAGCAGGCTCTCCGCATCGAGGTGCGGCCCCGGAAAAACGAGTTTCGCGCCTATCATCACCGCGGTGAAGGGCAGGCCCCACGCGTTGACGTGAAACATCGGCACCACGGGGCACAGCGCATCGCGGTTGCCCACGCCCAGGCAGTCGACCGTCGCTGTCGCGAGCGAATGCAGCACGATCGCGCGGTGCGAGTAGACCACGCCCTTGGGCCGGCCGGTGGTGCCCGAGGTATAGCACATGCCGGCCGCGTCGTTCTCGTCGAGCGCGAGGGGCGCGAGCGGCGCCGATCGAGCAACAAGTTTCTCGTAATCTTCCACGCCGGCCGGCACCGTGCCGGCGAGCGGCACGACGATTACCGCTTCGAAGCGCGTGTCGCCGCGGATCTTCTCGTACAGCGGGAGCAGCACGTCATCGACGATCAGGAAGCGGTCGCGCGCATGGTTCACGATGTAGGCGATGTCGTCCGGCGCAAGCCGCAGGTTGAGCGTGTGCAGCACCCCGCCGGCGCACGGCACGCCGAAGTACGCTTCGAGGTGGACATGGTGGTTCCACATCAGTGTCGCGACGCGTTCTCCCGGCGCGAGCCCCAGCCGCTGCAGTGCGCCGCCGAGCGCTCGCGCGCGCCGCGCAAAATCGGCATAACGATAGCGGTGAAGCCGCTTGTCAGGCAGGCGCGAGACGATCTCGGAGTCGGCGAAAAGCCTGCCGCCGCGCTCGAGGATGTGCGCGAGCGTGAGCGGAAATTGCATCATCGTGCCGCGCATTTCGCCCTCACACGTGGTCGAGACCGAGCCGGCGCGCACCCGCCGCGTCGATTTCCGCCAGGCAGCTGATCTCCGTTGCGGCAAGCCGCTGCGCAGCGGCAATCCCTCTCGGATCGCGCTCGTGCTCGAGCGCCCACTGCGCATGGCGCGCGAGGAACGCCAGCGCCAACGCGCGTCCCAGCGTAAGCGCGAAACGGCGAGCGCCGGCCTCGCGCGCAACTCCACCGTCCTGCCCGGTCTTCTCGAGCCACGCCTGCAATGCATCCGCGGCCTGCTCGACCCGCGCCGAGATGCGGATCAGGGCCGGATCGCGCACGCCCTGCAGGATGAAGCCGAGCTCGCGCCGGACGCCGCCCATGCCTTCCATGGCATCGAGCGCCCGCAACGCCTCGAGCGCCAGGACGTTGGTCGTGCCTTCCCAGATCGGCAGCACGTGCGCGTCGCGCAGCAGAGCCGGCAGCCCCGTGTCCTCCACGTAGCCAGCGCCGCCGAATGCCTCGATCGCTTCGCTCACCACCGCCACCGCCTGCCGGCCGGTCACAAGCTTGGCGATCGGCGTCAGCAGCCGCAGCAGGTCGAGCTGCTCGCGGCTCGCCTGCTTCGCCTCGGCGCGTCCCAGCAGCTCGACCACAAAAAACGTGAGGTGAAACGCGGCCTCGAATTCGGCCTGCATGTCGGCGAGCGTGTCGAGGTGAAGCGGCTTCTCCGCGAGCGGCGCGCCGAACGCGATGCGCTTGCGCGCGAAATCGCGCGCCAGTGCGATACCGCGCCGCATCAGCGCGCACGCGCTCACGCTGTTCCAGGTGCGCGTGATGTTGAGCATGGGCGCGATGTGCCGCACGCCATCGGTGAGCCCGCACACCGGCTGCGCCCGCGCGCCTTCCAGCTCGAGTTCCGCGGTCGGCACCTTGCGCGTGCCGAGCTTGTCCTTCAGCCGGTTGATCACGATGTGATTGGGCCGGCCGTTCTCGTCGCGCGTCTCCAGATAGAACAGCGCGAGACCCTTGCCGCCCGGCGGGTTGCCTTCGGGCCGGGCAAGCGTCAGCGCCATCTGGGAAGCGATCGAGGACGTGAACCACTTGCGGCCGTAAAGCCGCCACTCACCTCGCTCCTCCCGCGCCACCGTCTCGCTCAGGCCCACATCCGATCCGCCGGTTGCTTCGGTCATCCACTGCCCGCTGGTCCAGCCTGCGCCGGGGTCGCGGCTCGTCAGCCGCGGCACCGCGTGCTCGATGAGCCTCGCGTTACCGGCGGCGATGAGCGCCCCGGCGGCGCCGTCGGTCATCGCCAGCGGGCAGCTGTAAAGGTCGGTCGACGGCGTGAAGAGATACGCGAGCGCGAACTGATGCACGCGCGAGTGCATGCCGTGCCGGCGCTCGTAGGCGGCCGCGACCACCCCGCGCTCCGCGGCGATGCGCGCCGCCTCGCGCCACAGCGGCGAGACCTCCACCTGATCGATGCGGTTGCCCCACGCGTCCCACGGCGTATGCACCGGCTCGTTCAGCCGGTCGGCGAGCTGCATCCGGTAGAGCGCGCCGCCGGCGAGCGCGCCCAGCTCGCTCAACTCACCGTCGATCTCCTTCAGCATGTCCGGCGGCAGCGCACGCGCAAGGTACGAGCGCAGCACGCGGTCGTTGGTGTACTGGTTGCCGGGCTCGGGTGGCGCCTGAACAAAGCTCATGCGGCTATTTAACTACGATTTTGCCGCCAAGGCCGCCATTCCGTGTTTTTACCCACGCAGCGCGGAAAGATCCAGCGGACCGCCGAAGAACTTCGGCACCGAGTCGAGGAAGCGCTGTGCGCGATCGCGCGGCCAGCCGCCGAACTCGCAGTTGCGCAGGTACTTGTCCTCGATCTCGGCGCGCGAGAGCGGCTCGTGCGCGCCGCCGCGGATATGCGGCTGCCGCGCCTCGACCACGGTGCCGTCCTTGAGCGTCATGCGCACGTGGCCGGTGTAGGCCTTCGGATAAGGGTTTTCGGGATCAACGACGTAACGCACCTTGGACGCGAGCGCAAGTATGCGCTCGTCGCGCACCGTCTGCTCCGTGAACGCCGAGAGCCCCGCGCCGCCGGTGATGAACGCCACCGCGATGTTGAACGGCGTGCTGAACTTGGCGGCGTAATCGTTGGCCGGCCGGTGCTTGGATGCGAGCGGCTCCCACAGCCGGTGCACGTAGCCCTCGGCGGTCTCGCACAGCACGTCGACGACGTCCTCGGCACGCACGCCCCGCTTTGCCAGCTTCAGCGCGCAGTCGACGTACGGCTGGTTCATGGTGCCGGTCGCGTACGGCTTGAAGGTGATCGAATCGATGAACCACTTGGCGCCGAAATCCCGGGTCAGCACGTCGTAGTCGCCCTCGGCGCCGCGGCCAAATGCATAGAACATCCCGTGCGTGCCCTCGAGCACCCTGCGGGGTCCAAGGAAACCCTGGTGGCCGAGCCGCGCGGCCTGGATTCCGATCTGCGCCGCCCAGCCGGCGTGCAGGCGCTTGGTCCACGCGCCTTCCGTGAGGTACTCGATGATGCCGCTCGCCATGCTGCCGGCCACTCCCAATGCGTCCGAAAGCTCCCGACGCGAGAGACCCAGCGCAACGCCCACGCCGACGGTCGCGCCGACTGCGCCGAGCACGCTGGTGGGATGGAAGCCGGCCTTGTGGATGGCCTTGGGCCTGACCATGCTCAGGCGGCACAACGACTCGACGCCGGCGGCGATGCCGATCAGCGCGGCCCGGCCGTCCCGGCCGGCGTGCTCGCATGCCGCAAGCACGGCGGGCATGACCACCGCGCTGCTGTGCACGGGACCGCCTTCGAAGGTGTCGTCGAAGTCCTCGCCGTGCGCGGCAGTGCCGTTGATCAGCGCGGCGGCGGCGCCGCTGAACGTCGCGGTATGGCCGAGCGCTGTGCAGTTGCCCCCCGCGTCGACGCTCGCCACAACCGATTTGACGTAATCGGTATTGCGGGCCGCAACGCACAGCCCGACGATGTCGATGAGGAGCTCCTCGACGCGCTGCCGGACCGAGGCCGGAATGGCCTCGGTCCGCAACGCGAGGACGCGCCCGGCCAGCGATTCGGTCGCCGTCGTGCCGGCCGAAGGGGCGTCCATTTCCGGCGACCAGCCGATCAACGCACCAGCTTGACGCCGGCTTCCTTCAGAATGTCGCGCATGGTCTGGATGTACTCGTCGACGAACTTGTCAAGCGGCGCGCCGGTCAGGAATCCGTCTTCGTATTGATTCTCCTTGACGTAGCCCTTCCATTCCTTCGTGGCGTGCAGCTTCGTCAATAGATTGACGTAATACGCCTTGACGTCGGCGGGCATTCCCGGCGGTCCCACGAAACCGCGGGCCTGCGGCACCTCGGGAACATTGTAGCCCTGCTCGTTAATCGTCGGAACATCCGGCAGGGTCGGGATCCGCTTCTCCATCAGCGTCGCCAGCACCCGGACTTTGCCCGCGCGGATCTGCTCGATCGCTTCCGACGGCTCCATGATGTACATGTCGACGTGACCTCCCAGCAACGCCGCGACGCGCTCGCCGCCGGATTTCATCGAGATGAACTGCCATTCGGCGCCGGACGCTTTCATCAGCAGATGGCGCGTGGTGTTGTCACGCCCGCTTACCGAGCCGCCGGACTGCTTCAGCTTGCCCGGATTCGCCTTGGCCGCGTCAAAAAAGTCCTTCGCGGTCTTCCACGGCTTGTCGGCGCGGACCGTCATCACCGACGGCTCGAGGACCATGCGCGCGATCGGCGTGAGATCTTTCATCGAGACCTTGGCCTGCTCGCGAATCTGCGGGTTGACGAACCATACGCTGGTGAACACCGCGAGCAGGTGAGTCTCGCCCTTCTTCTCGCCCATGTACGACATGGCGACGATGCCGCCGCCGCCGGTCTTGTTGACGACCTGGATCGTCTGCGGCGCAAGCTTGGTCTTCTCGAGCAGCCCCTGAATACCGCGGGCGAAAATGTCGTTGCCCGCACCTGGCCCGGAATGGACCATGAACTCGATCGTGCGGTCCGGGGTAAACGCATGCGCCGGAAGCACAGCCACCGCACCCACCAAAGCGGCACCAACCAAAGATGAGAGTCTAAGTTGCATTTCCTCCTCCTTTCTGCTTGCCTAAGAAAAAACCTACGCTTCCTGTTCGGCTACCTGCACGCGCCACGCGTTCAGCCGGCGGAACAGCGGTCCGATCAGGATAAGAATGGTAAGGAACAGCATCACGGCCGCGAGCGGCCGCGAATACAGTATAGACACGTCGCCTTGCGACATCATCAGCGACTGCCGCAGGGCATTCTCCATCAGGTCGCCGAGCACGAGCCCGAGGATCAGTGGCGCCGCGGGATAGTCCAGCTTGCGCATGACATAACCGAGCAATCCGAAAAACCCGACCAGCCATGCGTCGAACAGCCGCTGGTCGACGCTGTAAACGCCGACCATCGATACCCCGAGAATGATCGGGTAGAGCACGTAGGCCGGCAGGCGAAGGATTTGCGCGAACACCGGCACCAGCGGCAGGTTCAGGATCAGCAGCATGACGTTGCCGACATACATACTCGCAACGAGGCCCCAGAACATTTCCGGATTGTCCTGGATCAAGAGCGGCCCCGGCCGCAGGCCCCAGAGGATGAACGCCGCGAGCAGGATCGCTGTCGTCGCCGAGCCCGGGATACCAAGCGTCAGGAGCGGAACCAGTGCGCCCCCGGTTTCAGAGTTATTGGCCCCCTCCGGCGCCGCAACACCTTCAACCACACCGGTACCGAATTTTTCGGGGTGCCTGGACACCGCTTTTTCGATGCCGTAAGACACGAACGAGGCGATCGTGGATCCTGCGCCAGGCAGCACGCCGACGAAAAACCCGATGATCGAGCCCTGCAGAAATGCGAACCGCGAGTCCTTGATGTCCTGCCAGTTCGGCATCAGGTTGCGCAGCCCCTTGGGCACCTTGAACATCTGCCCGCCCGACTTGGACGTCAGGTTGGCGAGCACCTCGCCGATCGCAAAAGTGCCGATCGCGACCACCACGAAATGAATGCCGTCGATCAGCTCGACCTGGTCGAAGGTGTAGCGCGCGCCATCGGTGAACATGTCGACGCCGATCGTCGCCATCCACAGCCCGACTGACATCGCCAGCAGCGCCTTGATCATCGACTTGCCGGCGAGCAGCACCACCATCGAGAGCCCGAGCGCCATCAACGCGAAGTATTCCGGCGGCCCGAAGCGGAGCGCGAACTCCGCAACCGGCGGCGCAACCAGCATCAGCAGGATCACGCCTACGGTGCCCGCCACGAACGACGAAATCGCCGCGATCCCGAGTGCCGGGCCCGCCCGTCCCTTGCGCGCCATCTCGAAGCCGTCGAGGCAGGTCACGACTGACGCGGACTCGCCAGGCACGTTCATCAGGATCGAGGTCGTCGAGCCCCCGTATTTCGCGCCATAGTAGATGCCAGCCATCATGATGAGGCCGCCAGTCGGGTTCATGTTGGCCGTCAATGGCAGGAGCAGCGCCACGGTCGCCGACGGGCCGAGCCCCGGCAGTATTCCGACGATGGTGCCGAAGAACACGCCGATGAAGCACCACATGAGGTTCATCGGCTCGAGGGCGACCGCGAAGCCATGAAGCAGGTTGGTGATTATCTCCATGGCTTTGTCCTAGAATCCCCAGGGCCCGGCCGGCAGCCGTACCTCGAGCACCTTGGCGAAGAGCAGCCAGAACGCGATCGAGGAGCCCAGCCCGACCGAGAGCGCCGCCACGAACGAGCGGCCGAAGATGCCCATCACCAGGAACAGACACAACAGCAGGAAACTCACGATGAAGCCGGCCCACTCGAGCAGCGCGATCGAGACCATCAGGCCCGCCCAGCCGGCGAACACGCGGCCGCTGTTCTTCCAATGGATTGGCTCGGGCGCATCCGCCTTCGCCGCCTGCAGGGCCACAAGCACCACCTGCGTGCCCGCGAGCGCGACGATCAGGATCCCGGTCCACATCGGAAAAAAGCCCGGGCCCGGGCCGTCCTTGGACAGGTACGGCCACTGCCAAGCCTCGACGACGATGTAGATCCCGAGCGCGATCAGCAGCAGCGCCGCCGCGAGCTCGCTCTTATCAAACGTTTTCCACATACCCCGGTGTGCGGCAGCGGTAATCGCGCCGGCCTCCTCCATCAAATTCTTCTTTGTCTATCGTCTGTCCTCGCCGGCGGCAGCGCCGGGGCGGCATGGCAGACGCGGGAGCGCTGCCAAGCTGGATGATGAAAGTGTAGCAGATGCCCGCAGGGGCCCGCGCGATACGAGCCGGCACCAGCGATAACTACTTGTTCGGTTGCGTCTTCTTGTAACGGCCCACGGGCACGATCTCGGCCACGGTGCCGCCCGGCGCGCGGAACTTCACCGGGATTACGCCCGGGTCGCTCACGATCTCGCAGCCGTATTTCTTGATCTCTTCCGCATACGCGTCGACGTCCTCGACCTCGATCGCGAAATGATGTATGCACGGGCCCTCGCCGGCGGCCTTGGACTCCGCCGATTCGGTGCCCTCATCGTACTTGATCAGGGTAAAGTCGAGCGCGCCGTCGGTCAGATGGCGCGACAGATGGTCGCGCGTCTTGCGGGTCTCGACTTCGCGGAAGCCGAACACTTTCTGGTAGAACTCAGTGGTCTTCTCGAGGTCTTCGACCTTCAGTGCCAGATGTACGATGCGGTTCATGGGTTATCCGTGATTGGCGATTGGTGATCGGCGATTGGCGATTGGTGATTGGCGATTGGTGATTGGCGATTGGCGATTGGCGAATCGTAACCGGGTCCCGCTCACGCGCCAATCTCGAATCCCGCTTCGGCGAGAACCGGGCGCGCTTCCGGCGCCATGAGGCGCGCGATGAACTCGCGCGCCGCTTCGGGATTGCCGGCCCCGGCGGCAAGCCCGGCGGAATAGATTGCTTTCGCCTGAAGCTCGTCGGGCAGCGGCCCGGCGAGCGTAACACCCTTGTTGGCCCGGATCTCGGTCATCTGGGTGACGCCCATCTCCAGCGTGCCGGTGCTGCTGCCGAGCCAGCCCATCGCGGCGTAGCCGTTTGGAAAGAACTTCAGGCGCCCGCGGACCTCGGTTGTGATGCCCAGGCGATCGAGCATGCTCATCACCACCTTCCCGGCGGTCGCGACCGCCGGATCGGGGCATACGATCCGGGTCGCCGCGAGGATGTTGCCACGCAGCGCCTTGACGCTCGACACGTCCGGGAGCGGCGTACCCGCGCGCACCGCAACCCCGGTGCCGACCCGTCCGAGGTCGGCGCGCGCGCCGGTCACCAGCCCCTTGCCGATCAGCTCGTCGATCAGCGGCGCGGTAAGGATCACGACGTCGACGGGCTCGCCGGCGACCACCTTGTCGCGCATCGCGCCCACCGCGCTGAACTCGCCGCGTATATGGTGGCCGGTGTCGCGCTCGAAGTCGACCGCAATTCGTTCCACCACGGCCTGCGCCGCGCCGCCGCTCAGGATTCGTATTGTTGCCATTGATCACCTTGCATTGAGTCTGTGGCCAACCCGGCACACATTCTTGAATACGTCAGGAAGCAACGCGATTACTTCGCGGGAAATTCTAGCATGACGCCACTTTCCGCCGCGGCCGACGGCGTTTATGATTGCCACGTGAAGCAAATCCACACTGCCAAGCACGCGATGGAGGCGCATCTCGTCAAGGGATTCCTCGAATCGAACGGCATCGAAGCCGTGGTTCGTGGCGAGTATCTCACCGGCGGCTGGGGTGAGCTTCCGGTGGACCTGTGCTCGGTGTGGATCAAAGATGCCGCCGAGTTCGAGCGCGCGAACGCGCTGCTCGTCGCATTCCTCAAGGGCTCCAATGAGTCCGAAATGAGCGACGCGCGCTGGCAGTGCCCGCAGTGCAATGAAGTGCTCGAAGGCCAGTTCACGGAGTGCTGGAACTGTGGCACGCGCCGGCCCGACCGCGGGTGAAGCTCCTCACTCGCAGCCGGGGACCTGTATGGCTCAAGGCGGTATCGAAAAGCACGAGTCAAATGAAATTAGTTGACGTCTTCGAACCGCGACAGCGGGCATGGCCTGCGAGTAGTCAGCTCGCGAGCGTCTTCATTACTTTGTAGAGATTCGACTTCTCCTCGAAGCCGATGCCGGGCGTATCGGGCATACTGACGTAACCGTTCTCGACCGGCACGTCGTCTGCGAAGCCGCCGAACGGCTGGAACACGTCCGGATACGACTCGTTGCCGCCCAGGCCCAGCCCGGCGGCGATGTTGAGCGACATCTGATGTCCGCCGTGCGGGACGCAGCGGCGCGGCGACCAGCCATTCTCTTTCAGCATACCGAGCGTGCGCATGTATTCCACGCAACCGTAGGACAGCGCGCAGTCGAACTGCAGCCAGTCTCGGTCGGGACGCATGCCGCCGTAGCGAATGAGGTTGCGCGCATCCTGCATCGAGAACAGGTTCTCGCCGGTCGCCATCGGCAGGTCATAGTGCCCGGCGAGCGCGGCCTGCAGCTCGTAGTCCAGCGGGTCGCCCGCCTCCTCATACCAGAACAGGTTGTAGCGGTGCATCGCGCGCGCGTACTCGATCGCGGTATCGAGATCGAAACGGCCGTTGGCGTCGACCGCCACGCGGCTGCCCTCGCCCACCACCTTGATTACCGCCTCGATGCGCCGCAGATCGTCCACGAGCGACTCGCCGCCGATCTTCATTTTTACGACCAGGTAGCCCATGTCGAGGTAGCGTTTCATCTCGTCCTGCAGCGCGCCGAGATTCTTGCCCGGGTAGTAGTAGCCGCCGGCGGCGTAAACGAACACGCGGTCGTCGACCGCGCCGCCGTTGTAGCGCTCCGCCAGCACGCGGTAGAGCGGCTTGCCCTCGATCTTGGCGACCGCGTCCCACACCGCCATGTCGACAGTGCCGACCGCCACCGAGCGCTCGCCGTGCCCGCCCGGCTTCTCGTTCGTCATCATGCACGCCCAGATGCGATGCGGATCCAGATTGGTGCCCTCGTCGTTCAAGAGCGACTTCGGCTCGGCTCCCATCACGCGCGGGATGAAGCGCTCGGCAAGCAGGCCCGGCTGGGCATAACGGCCGTTCGAGTTGAAGCCATAGCCGATCACCGGCTTCCCGCTTCTCTTCACGTCCGTCACGACGGCGACGACGCTGGCGGTCATCTTCGAGAAGTCGATGTAGGCATTGCGGATGCTGGAAGCGATCGGCACGCTGGTGGAATGAATGGCGGTGATCTTCAACGGAGGAACCTGCTGTAGGATGCAAATAGCGGGGAGATCAGTGTTGCAACTCGCGAGGGCCGCGTCAATAGCACATCACCCCCGCCGCGGGCCCGAAATGCGGGAAGGAGGCGTCCATGCCGGAACAGATCACGAAATACCCGGAGGTCACGATCCAGGTGCTGCGGGAAGGTGGCGCGCGCTGCGGCCCGGGCGTAAAAAAGCAGATTCTCACGCAGTGCCCTTCGGAGCGGTTCTGCTCGCTGCCCTCGGGCGAGATGTGCATCTACGGCCTCGATCAAATACCGCAGATGACGCAGGTCACGCCGCAGGAGCTCGCGCGCGTCGTGTGCCCGCCGGCGAAGCGCGCCGAGGACGGCGCGCCGCCGCTCGCGCTCGCCGGCGCTGACGGTCTGCTCGCTGCCTTTATCGTGGGGCTGCTGGTGAATCGCGTGTGGCAGCGCAGGAAGCCAGTCCAGACCGGCAAGCGCTCATAGACCACGCATCATCGAACACTTCCTTTACCCGAACTCTCGGGTGAAGGGAAAACCCGTCACCGGTCAATGCTTACGCCCGTCAAAACGGAACCGAGCCGTTGACGGTGACCCGATGCATGAGCCGGCGCTGCGGCAGGTCGTAGTCCTTGATCGCCAGATGCTGGCAGGTGCAGTTGTCCCACATCAGCAGGTCGCCGACCTGCCACTGGTGGCGGTACTGGAACTCGGGGCGGATCAGGTGAGCATGCAGACCGGCGATCAAGGCAAGCGCCTCGGCGTCCGGTATGCCCTCGATGCCGGTGCACTCACCCTCGGTCACGTAAAGGCACTTGCGCCCGGTGACGGGGTGAGTACGGAAGACCGGATGCAGTGTGGGCGGCGTCTTGGCAAGGTGCTCCGCCGTGATGGTGCGGGTCAGCCCGACCGCCTTCTCGCGCGCCTGCATCTTGGCGAGATAGCTGTGGATCGCGCGCTTGCCCGCAAGCCGATCCTTGGTGGCTTGCGGCAGGGCATCGTAGGCGGCGGCGGAGCTCGTGAACAGAGTGTCTCCCAGCACGCGCCCCTCCGCGTCGACCGGCACCTCGCGCGCATAAAGGAGCGAGCACCGCGGCGGCCGCGCGTAGCTCGACATGTCCGTGTGCCAGGTCCGCCCCGCGTCGGCAAGCCCGATGTGCCGGCCGTTGTGCACGATGTTGGAGACCAGCAGCACTTCCGGATGCTCCGGCAGGCCGTACTCGGTGTTGACGTTGATCTCCAATTCCCCGAAGCGGCGCGCGAAACGGATGTGCTGCGCCTCGGTGAGCCTCTGGTCGCGGAAGAACACGACCCCGTGCTCGTTGAAGGCGTCGTCGATCTGACGGAAGGTGCCCTCGTCGAGATCCCGTGCAAGATCGACGCCCCGGATCTCGGCACCGAGGGCAGCGCCGGTCGGTATCACCTCTATCAAGTGCAGCGACATGCCGATACCCCCTGCCTGCTCGCCGAGCGCAAATTCGTGACCCGGCGCCCGTACCTTCGGGTATGCGTATTCCCGTAGGGTGCAGCTTTAGCGCACCGCAAACGGCAACCGGGCAGCGCGAGTGGTGCGCTGAAGCCGCACCCTACGCCGCGCGCTGCAGCTGCGCCTCACGAGTCACGTATCACCAACCACGAATCACGCCCCTTCACCCTTCACCCTTCACCCTTCACCCTTCACCCTTCACCCTTCACCCTTCACCAATCAGATTACTTTCTGCTCGCGCATCTGCGCAATCTCCCCGTCGCCGAAGCCGAGCTCCGCGAGAATGCTGTCGCTGTGCTCGCCCACCGCCGGCACGGCATCCATGCGCGCCTCGAACCCGCTGAAGGTCGCCGGTGGCAGCGGGCCCGGCAGCGGCCCTGCCGGCGATGCGAACTCGCGCCAGCGGTCGCGCGCCCTCAGCTGCGCATGCGCCCAGACCTCCTCCGGCGTATTCATGTGCGCGTTGGCAATGCCCGCCGCATCGAGCTTGGCGATCGCCTCCTCCACCGTCAGCGCGGCGAACACATCCTCGATCAGCTTCACCACCTCGGCGCGCGCCGCCGTGCGCTTGGTGTTGCTGTCGTAGCGCGAGTCGCGCGCCATCGCGGGCTGGTACAGCACCTTGTCGCAGAACGACGCCCATTCGCGCTCGTTCTGGATGCCGAACATGACGCTCGCGCCGTCGCCGGTGCGGAACCGCCCGTACGGCACGATGGTCGCGTGGTCGGGCCCGCTGCGGCGCGGGGCGCTGCCGCCGAAGTGGGTGTAATAGAGCGGGTGCATCATCCACTCGACCATGGCGTCGAACATGGTGACTTCGATGCGCGCGCCCTTCCCGGTCTTCTCCCGGTCGTAGAGCGCCGCGAGAATCGCGGCGTAAGCGTGAAGCCCCGTGCCGATATCGGTGAGCGAAACGCCGACCTTGGCAGGCGACTCCGGCGTGCCGGTAACGGAAAGAATGCCTGCCTCGCTCTGCACCAGCAGGTCGTAGGCCTTCTTCTTCGAGTACGGGCCGGTGTCGCCGTAGCCCGAGATGTCGCACACGACCAGCCTGGGGTGTTGCTTGAGCAGCTCGTCGCCGCCCAGGCCGAGCCGCTGCGCCGCGCCGGGCGCGAGATTCTGGATGAAGACGTCGGCCTTCGCGACGAGCCGGGCAAGGACATCTTTCGCCCTTTCCTGCTTCACGTCGAGCGTAAGGCTCTCTTTGGAACGGTTGAGCCAGACGAAGTACGCCGACAGGCCCTTCACCGACTGGTCGTAGCCGCGCGCGAAGTCGCCGACCCCGGGGCGCTCGATCTTGATCACGCGCGCGCCGAGGTCGGCAAGCTGCCGCGAGCAGAACGGCGCGGCAACGGCCTGCTCCAGCGAGATGACGGTGATTCCCTCGAGTGGACGCATGAAAATCCTGGTGCAGCGGCTAACGCCGCGAAGAATTCGCCAAAACCTTTTTAACCGCCAAGGCCGCCAAGACCGCCAAGGAAATCAAATTCCAACAAAAACAAGAAGCCACACCTACATTATTCCCAGCGTTCCTGCACGTGCCCTGGCCTGAAAAATTTGTTCTTAATCTGGTTCTTGTTTTTGCGTTAATTCTTCTTCTGTTTTTCTTGGCGGTCTTGGCGACCTTGGCGGTTCGATTCGGGTTCTACACCAAATTGGCGGCTAGAACGATCGCGGCATCCCGAGCACGTGCTCGCCCACGTACGACAGGATCAGGTTGGTCGAGATCGGCGCCACCTGGTAGAGCTTGGTCTCGCGGAACTTGCGCTCCACGTCGTACTCCGCGGCGAAGCCAAACCCGCCGTGCGTTTGCAGGCACACGTTCGCCGCTTCCCACGACGCATCGGCGCCTAGCAGCTTCGCCATGTTGGCTTCCGCGCCGCACGGCTTCCTCTCATCGAACAGCCCGGCGGCCTTGTAACGCATCAGGTTGGCCGCCTCGACGCTGCAATAGGCGCGCGCGATCGGAAACTGGATGCCCTGGTTCTGCCCGATCGGGCGGTCGAACACCACGCGTTGCGTCGCATAGTCCTTGGCACGGTCGATGAACCAGTAGCCGTCGCCGATGCACTCCGCGGCGATGAGGATGCGTTCGGCGTTTAGTCCGTCAAGAATATAGCGAAAACCCTTTCCCTCCTCGCCGATCAGGTTGTCGGCCGGGATCTCCAGGTTATCGATAAAGAGCTCGTTGGTTTCGTGGTTCACCATGTTGCGGATCGGACGCACGGTGATGCCCTTGCCTACCGCTTCGCGCAAGTCGACGATGAAGATCGACATTCCTTCGGACTTCTTCTTTACCTCCGCCAGCGGTGTGGTGCGTGCGAGCAGAATCATCAGCTCCGAATGCTGCACGCGCGAGGTCCACACCTTCTGGCCGTTGACCACGTAGCGGTCGTTCTTCTTCACCGCCAAGGTCTTGATCTTGGTGGTGTCGGTGCCGGCAGTGGGCTCGGTCACGGCCATTGACTGCAGCCGCAGCTCGCCGGTTGCGATCTTCGGCAGGTACTTGCGCTTCTGCGCGTCGGAGCCATGGCGCAGCACGGTGCCCATGTTGTACATCTGACCGTGGCACGCCCCGGAGTTGCCGCCCGAGCGGTTGATCTCCTCCATGATGACCGACGCCTGCGTCAGGGTGAGGCCGGAGCCGCCGAATTCCTCGGGAATCAGCGCGGACAGCCACCCGGCCTCGGTCAGCGCCGCGACGAATGCGTCGGGGTAACCGCGCTCCTCGTCCACTTTCTGCCAGTAGGCGCCGTCGAATTGCGCGCATACGGCACGAACACCCTCGCGCAAATCCGCATGGGAGTCGCTGTCGGAGATGCCTTTCATGATTTCAGCGTAGTGAATGGCTGGGAGGAGCGGGAATTATACCAAGCCCCCATCCCGCCCGCCGCGCCCGGCGGCGCCGGATTGGACCGGTCGCGCAAAAAGGCTACACTCCGCGTTATCGGTCAGGATCAGCAGCGAATAACTACGGCGTTGCCCGCCCACCCAGAGGAGACCCGTATGCTTCCCTCTATCCGCGTTGTCGCGTTTGCCGTCGGCATCCTCTCGGGATGTGCTGCGGTCGCCCAGGCCGCCACACCCGCAGAAAAATTCCCTAACCGGCCGCTGCGCCTCGTGGTGCCGTTCGCGCCCGGGGGCACCAACGACTTCATGGGGCGCGTCGTCGCCGAGAAGCTTTCCGACCGGCTTGGCCAGCCGTTCGTGGTCGACAACCGCGGCGGCGCGAACATGGTCGTCGGATCCGAGATCGTGGCGCAGTCGAATCCCGACGGGCACACGCTGCTCATCGTCGCCGCGGGCTTCGCCGTCAACCCCAGCATCCGGAAGAAGCTGCCGTACGACAGCGCGCGGGATTTCGCGCCGGTCGGACTGGTCGGCGGCGGGCCTTACCTGCTGGTGGTCCACCCGTCGGTACCGGCGAAAACCGTGAGTGAATTCATCGCATGGGTGAAGACCAAGCCGGGACAGGTCAACTATGCTTCATCGGGCGTTGGCAGCCCGCCGCACCTCGCGGCCGCGCTGCTCAACACCACTGCCGGCATCGACATGCAGCACATTCCCTACAAAGGCGGCGGCGCCGTGCTGCCGGATCTCCTCGCCGGCCGTGTGTCGCTCTTCTTCGGCTCGATATCCACGCTGCGCGCGCACGTGCAGTCGGGCAAGATCCGCGCGATCGCGGTCACGACCAAGGCTCGCAACGCGGCCATGCCCGAGGTGCCCACGTTCATCGAGTCAGGGCTAGCAGGCTACGAGGTAAACGGCTGGTACGGCCTGCTGGTTCCGGGGAAGACGCCGCGTGCCATCGTCAAGACGTTGAACGCCGAACTGCGCCAGGTGCTCGACGACAAGGACACTCGCGCGCGCTTCGCCGCGCGCGGTATCGAGCCCGAGCCGGGCACGCCCGAGGAGTTCGCTGCGTTGATCAAAAGCGAGACAGCGAAGTGGGCCAAGGTGGTCCGCGCCGCCGGCATCACACCCGAATAGCGACAAATCCCTGGCCCCTAGCCCCTAGCCCCTAGCCCCTAGTCCCGAGTCCCTAGTCCCTAGTCCCTAGCCCCTAGTCCCTAGCCCCTAGTCCCTAGTCCCTAGCCCCTAGTCCCTAGTCCCTAACCACGCATCCGACAACATGCCACCGAAAACTCCCTCCTGGCCCGACCAGATCCACCAAGTCTTCCGCAACCACGGCGTGCGGCAGGTTCCCTACGTGCCCGACTCGGGACATGCGCGCCTGATCCAGCTCGTGCGCTCGGATCGGCAGATGCGCGCGATTCCGCTCACGACCGAAGAGGAAGGTGTCGCGCTTGCCGTCGGCGCCTGGCTCGGCGGGGAAAAAAGCGTGCTCCTCCTGCAGTCGAGCGGCGTGGGCAATTGCATCAACATGCTCGGCATGATCGACGAGTGCCGCGTGCCGCTGCTGATGCTGGTCACGATGCGCGGGGAATGGGGCGAATTCAATCCCTGGCAGGTGCCGATGGCGCGGGCGACCCAGCCCGCGCTCGCCGCGATGGGCGTCGTCATACAGACTGTTGATAAGGCGAATGAAGTGGCCGAGACAGTCGCCGCAGCATTGCGGCTGGCTTTCAATACCACGCGCCCGGTCGCCGTTCTCATCGGCCAGCGCGTGATCGGCGCCAAGCAGTTCAAGAAGTAATTCCCTCGTAACGCCGCCCACAGTTCCCGACACTTTGCTCAGAGGCAAGCCATGAAACACCGGAAACCCACGCTCAACCGGCGCAAGGCTGTCGCCGCGATACTCGATCAACGGGGCAACGCACTTATTGTCGCCGGGCTCGGCGCCCCGTGCTGGGACATCGCTGCGGTGGGCGATGATCCGCTCAATTTCTACACCTGGGGCGGAATGGGCGGCGCGGTCATGATCGGCCTCGGCATGGCGCTGGCGCAGCCCAAGCGCCGCGTGCTGGTGATAACCGGCGACGGCGAGCTCCTGATGAGCCTCGGCGCGCTCGCTACGATCGGCGTGCAGCAGCCGCGAAACCTCGCGGTAATCGTCATGGACAACGAGCACTACGGCGAGACCGGCATGCAGGTTACGCACACGCACCTCGGCGTCGACCTCGCCGGCGTCGCCAAGGCCGCCCGATTCCGCACCGCCGGCACCGTTTACACGGAGTCGCAACTCGCGGCGTGGATTCCCAAGCTGTGCAGGCAGGCGGGCCCGGTGTTCGCGTCAATCAAGGTGACGACGGAGCCGGCACCGATGGTGCTGCCGGCCCGCGATGGCGCGCATTTGAAGAACCGCTTCCGCGAGGCGTTGCTCGGCGCCAAGGCATTCGAGTAAGGCGTGACCGGTGACCTGTTCCTGGTGGTGGGGTGCAGCTTCTGCACACCGAAGACGAGGCCTCCGCAGCTTGGCGGGTCGGCGGGGCAAGCGGTGTGAGCGGTGCGCTAAAGCCGCACCCTACGCCGCGCGCCGCCAATTACAATCGTCAACCGCCATCCGCCAATCGCCAACCGCTAATCGCTAATCGCCAATCGCTAATCGCCAATCGCTAATCGCCAATCGCTAATCGCCAATCGCCAACCGCCAATTACGGATTTTCACCGAACAACTGGAGCCAGCATGGATACCGCGACCGGCACCCTCGCGAAGTACAAGATGTTCATCGGCGGCGAATGGGTCGACGCCGCATCGGGCAAGCATTTTGAAAGCGACAACCCGTTCCTCGGCAAGCCGTGGGCGCTGATTCCGCGCGGCGGCGCCGAGGACGCAAAGCGCGCCGTCGCGGCCGCGCACAAGGCATTCACCACCGGCGAATGGCCGAAGCTCAGCGCGTCGAAGCGCGGCGCGCTGCTGCGCAAGCTGGCGGACCTGATCGGCGAGAAGTCCAAGGCCCTCGCCGAGATCGAGGTGCGCGACAACGGCAAGCTCATGGCGGAGATGAGCGCGCAGACCGCGTACATGGCGCAGTGGTATTACTACTACGGCGGGCTCGCCGACAAGATCGAAGGCCACGTCATTCCTTCGGACAAGCCGGACACGTTCAACTACACTCGCTATGAGCCGCTGGGCGTGGTGGCTGCGATCATTCCCTGGAATTCTCCCCTGCTGCTGCTGGCTTGGAAGCTTGCCCCCGCGCTTGCCGCCGGCAATACCGTAGTCGTGAAGCCCTCCGAGTACACCTCGGCCTCGGCGCTCGAGTTCATGAAGCTCGTCGAGCAGGCCGGTTTCCCGCCCGGCGTGGTCAACGTCGTCACCGGCTTCGGCCCCGAGGTCGGTACGGCGCTCACCGAGCATCCGCAAGTCGCCAAAGTCGCCTTCACCGGATCCGACGCGACCGGGCAGAAGATCTACGAGTCCGCGGCGCGCGGGCTGAAGCGCGTATCGATGGAACTCGGCGGCAAGTCGCCGAACATCGTGTTCGACGACGCGCACCTCGAAAATGCCGTGAAAGGCGTGATCTCGGGCATCTTCGCCGCGACCGGCCAGACCTGCATCGCCGGCTCACGCCTGCTGGTTCAGGCATCGATCCACGACGCTTTCATCGAGAAGCTGGTGGCCTTCGCCAAGACCGCCAAAATGGGAAACCCGATGAGCCTGGATACCCAGGTCGGCCCGGTCACGAACCGGCCACAGTTCGAAAAAATACTAAAATACATAGACATAGCGAAATCTGAAGGCGCCAAGCCGGTGCTCGGTGGCGCGCGCGCGACCCGCCCGGAGTGCGGCGATGGATGGTTTGTCGAGCCGACGATCTTCACCGGCGTGAAGAACACCATGCGCATCGCGCAGGAGGAGGTATTCGGCCCGGTGCTGTCGGTCATCCCGTTCAAGGACGAGGACGAAGCAGTCGCCATCGGCAACGACGTGGTGTTCGGGCTTGCCGCCGGCGTCTGGACGCAGGACATGCGCCGCGCCTTCACCCTGGCCGAGCGGCTGCAGGCCGGCACCGTATGGATCAACACCTACCGTGCGGTATCGTACTTATCGCCCTTCGGCGGCTACAAGCGCTCGGGCTTCGGGCGCGAGAGCGGCCAGGAGATGATCAAGGAATACCTGCAGACCAAGTGCGTGTGGATCTCCACCGCGACCGAGGTACCCAACCCGTTCATTCTGCGCTAGCGGATCGAACCCGGCCGAACGCGCGATCTGCGATTTGTAGGGCGTAGCCGTAAGCTGCGCTTTTAGCACACCACGCGTAGGGTGCGGCTTCAGCGCACCATGCGTAGGGTGCGGCTTCAGCGCACCATGCGTAGGGTGCGGCTTCAGCGCACCGCCCGCACGCCCATGCCCCGGACGATCAGATTCCGGTGGGTCAGCACGGCGCCAAACGGTGCGCCGAAGCCGCACCCTGCAGCGAGCAACAAGCCACCGGTCGCGGGTCAATGGTGACGCGTCTCACTACGAAGCGGAGTGGCAAACACGCCGACCGCAAGGTTATACTGTTTCGTATTGGCGTTTCCTGCGCCGCGGCAGGTCCTGCGCGCAGCCGATCACACACGAAAATCCAACGCCCACCGCAACTACCTGGAGAGGAAATGACGTACGTAGCAGATTCCAAGCGCCTTACGCTTGCCGGCGCCCGCAAGATGGTCGAAACCGCCGTTGCGCTTGCCGCGAAGGACAATTTTGCCATCACCATCGCCGTCGCCGACGCGGGCGGCCACCTCGTCCTGCTCGAGCGCATGGACGGCGGGCGATTCCACACCGTGCACTCCTCGACCACCAAGGCTGCGACCTCGGCGTCGAACAAGCGCCCGACCACATCGAAAGGCGCGGCGAACCAGCCGCTCGACACCGGTCACGCGATCGGCCTCGCGCTCGCCGCAGGCCCGGAGCGCTGGACCGCGATGGAAGGCGGCTACCCGATCATCGTCGACGGAGAGTGCATCGGCGGCGTCGGCGTCTCGGGCGCGAACTGGGAGCTGGACGACAAGATCGCGCGCCTCGCCGTTGAATCGATCGGCGCGGGCTGGAAGATCGATAATCGGTAACTACCGTGACCGGCGAAGTGAACGCTGACCGGTGAGACAATGCCGCCTCAGGCGGCTCGCAATGACGGAGGATTTTTCGTAATGGCTGTAAAACCGCTCAAAGTCGGCTGCCTTGGCATGGGATGGTGGTCGGACGTGCTGGCCGACGCGATCAAGCGCTCCGGCAAGCTCGAGATCGTTTCCTGCTTCACCCGCTCGGAAGAAAAGCGCGCGGCGTTCGCGAAAAAATACGGCTGCAAGCCGGCGGCGAGCTACGAAGCCATGCTCAAGGATCCCTCGATCGAAGCGATCATCAACACCACGCCCAACAACGTCCACGCGGAGACGACGCGCCAGGCCGCCGCAGCGTGCAAGCACGTCTTTCTCGACAAGCCGATTGCCAATACGGTCGCCGACGCAAAGACGCTGACCGATGCCTGCCGCAAAGCGAAGGTGGTGCTGGCGCTCGGCTACCAGCGGCGCAAGGAAAGCCACTTCCGCTGGGTGAAGAAGCAGATCGACGACGGCGTTTTCGGCAAGCTCGTGAACGCCGAGGCCAATATCAGCCGCGACCGGCTGGGCCAGTTCGACCTCTCCTCATGGCGCTACACCGCCGAAGGCATGCCCGGCGGCGTGATGCTGCAGATCGGGATCCACTACGCCGACGTGCTCACGTACCTCTTGGGCCCGATCGTGGCGGTGCGCGGCGCGCTCGCGCAGCTCGTGCTCCCCGGCGACAATCCGGACGTGGCGAGCGTGATTTTCGAGCACGAGAACGGCGCGCTCTCCACGCTAAACGCAAGCTACGCCTCGGCGTCCGAGTACTACCTCATGAACATCTACGGCAAGGAGGCAAGCGCGTACTACGATCTTTTCGGCGGGCTGCGCTGGTTGAAGCGCGGCAGCAAGAAGTCGGAGCCCGTGAAGTGCGAGAAGAACGACACCATTGCCGAGGAGCTCGAGGAGTTCGCCGCCGCCGTGCGCGGTGACGGCGAGCCCGAGATGGACGGCGAGAAAGGCACGCGCTCGCTCGCGGTGCTGCTCGCCGGCATCAAGGCGGCACGCGAGGGACGGCGTGTCGAGGTTGCCGAGATGCTGAAGGCATAAGCGGAACTTGCGGCCCCGCCGAAAGCCCAACAATCAAGAGCCCAAGCGCGTCGCGCGAATGCGCAAAAGACCCGCAAGCCGTTTCGTTTCCAGCAACCAGCTGAATGACCAAAGGAGGAAATCATGCTTAGAGTAACTGCTTTTTCGAGCAGCATGCGCCGGAGCCTGTTCGCGCTCGCGGCGGCAACCGCTCTCGTCGTTGCGCCGGCCTCCCCTGCGCTGTCGGCGGACTTTCCGAAGCAGCCGATCGAGATGACAGTGCTTTTCGGCGGCTCGAGCGCGACCATCGCGCAGATTCTGGCCGACTCCATGTCGAAGGAGCTGGGCGTACCCGTCGCGGCAGTGAGCCGCACCGGCGCGAGCGGCGCAGTCGGCTACTCGTACGTCAAGTCGACGCCGGCGAACGGCTACAACATCGTGTGGAACTCGAATTCCATCAGCACTGCTTTTCACAACGGCAACATGGATTTCGACTATAAGGCCTTCGACGCGGTGGCCCGCGTCGGCATGGAAGTGCCGGCGCTCGCGGTGCGCACCGACTCCGGGTGGAAGAACCTGAAGGAGTTCGCCGCGGCGGCCAAGAAGCAGAAGATGAAAGTCGGCGTGTCGGGCCGCGGCGCGTTCACCCACCTCGCCTCCGCCGCGCTCTTCGACAAGATGGGCATCGAGGTGATCTACGTGCCCTACGGCAAGGGCAGCGCGCCGGTCGAGCTGCTCGCCGGGCGCATCGACGCCGCGCTGCAGTGGCCGTCGCAGTACAAGGCGCAGGTCGACGCCGGCCAGCTGCGCGTGATCGCCGTGACCAGCCAGGAGCGCCTGCCGGTGCTGCCCGACGTGCCCACCGCCAAGGAGCAGGGCTTCGACGTCGACGCGGTGCTGTGGCGCGGCATCGCCGCGCCCAAAGGCACACCGAAAGACGTCATCGCCAAGCTCGAGGACGCGATCCGCAAGGTCGTGACCGGCAAGGACTTCCAGGAGCGCGCTGCCAAGCTCGGCTTCGAGCCGGCCTTCCAGGGCGCCGCCGCGTTCGACAAGTTCATCGCCGACGACGACGCCGTCACCGCGAAGCTGATGACCGAGCTGGGGCTGAAGAAGAAGTAAGCGCCGGCTGCAGGCATCACCCGTGCGCCTCGATCGCGTCGACCGCTGGCTTGGCCCCTGCCTGCTGGTCCTCGCGATCGTCTGGCTGTGGCTCACCTTCACGTTCATTCCCGGCGCGCGCGGCGAGGGGGAGCCCGGTCCACGGGGTTTCCCCATCCTGCTCGGCATCCTGCTGGTGGTGCTGGGCGGCTTCATCACGGCATCGGCCTTCTTCCCGTCGGCGTCCAAGAAGCAGGATGAGACCGAGCCCGCGAACCGGCGCGAGGTGCTCGTCGCGGCGGCCACGTTCGGCCTGCTGCTGCTCTACGCCTTTCTGCTGGACAAGCTGGGCTTTTTGATCGCCACCCCGATCGTGGTGGTGCTCGCGATGGCCGGCATCCTGCGCATGCGCGATTGGCTGCTCATCGGCGCGCTTGCCGGCGGGCTCACCGCCGTATGCTGGATGTTCTTCGTCTGGATGCTCAAGGCGCCGCTGCCACGCGGCCTGTGGCTCATGTGAGACGGAGCACACCCTGGAAGCACTGACGCAGGCGCTAATCGCAGCGCTCTCTCTTGACGCAGTCGTCGCCACCGCAGCCGGCACCGTGATCGGGTTGATCTTCGGCTCGATTCCCGGGCTCACGTTCTCGATGGCGCTGGCGCTGATGCTGCCCTTCACTTTCGGCATGGAAACGACGCCGGCGCTTGGACTGCTGCTCGGTGTGTTCGTCGGCGGCATGACCGGCGGCTCGGTGTCGGCGATCCTGCTCGGCATCCCCGGCACGCCCTCGGCCGCGGCCACGGTCTTCGACGGCTACCCGATGGCGCAGAAAGGCGACGCAAGCGTCGCGCTCGGTGCCGCGGTCATTGCCTCCACCTTCGGCGGTTTGTTCAGCCTGGTGGTCATGATGCTGCTGCTCGAGCAGGTTGCGGCCGTCGCCATCAAGTTCGGCCCGGCCGAGATCTTCGCGCTGGTGCTGTTCGGGCTTTCCACCATCTGCGGCATGGCCGAGCGCTCGATGGTACGCGGTCTCATTGCCGGCACGCTGGGGCTCATGCTGATGATCATCGGGCTCGACGAGCTCGACGGCGTGGCGCGGCTCACGTTCGGCACAGTGCAGATGCAGCAGGGGGTGAACCTGCTGGTGGCGATGATCGGGCTGTTCGCCGTGCCGCAGATCATCAGCACCTTCATGGACTATGGCCGGGTCGAGCCCCTCAGGATGCCGGAAGACGTGCGCGCGCGTCTGCCTTCTTTCAAGCAACTCAAGGACCGGCTGTGGCTGATGGTGCGCTGCTCGGGCATCGGCACCGGCATCGGCGCGATTCCCGGCACCGGCGGCCCGATCGCGGCGTTCATCGCCTACGACCATGCGCGCCGGTTTGCAAAGCGTCCCGAGGAGTATGGCAAAGGCGAGCTCTCGGGCGTGGTCGCGCCGGAGAGCGCGAACAACGCGGTGACGGGCGGCACCATGATTCCGCTGCTCTCGCTCGGCATTCCAGGCGACCCCGCCACGGCGGTAATCCTCGGCGGGCTTCTGGTGCACGGCCTCTACCCCGGCCCGATGCTGTTCCACACCCACCTCGAGCTGATCTACGCGCTCTACGTCTCGATCGTGCTCGCCTACGTGGTCATCCTGATCGTGCAGCTTTGGGGCATACGCATATTCGTGAAAGTGCTGTCGGTGCCGCCGCACGTGCTGGCGGTTTGCATCATCGTGCTGTGCGGGCTGGGCTCGTATGCAATCCGCAATTCGATCTTCGACGTCTACCTGATGGCGATCATGGGTATCTTCGGCTACGTGCTGCAGCGCGTGCGCATCCCGGTGGCGCCGATCGTGCTCGGCCTGGTGCTCGGCGAGACGCTGGAGAAGCAGTACCGCACCGCGCTCATCATGAGCGAGGGCCATTACGAGGTTTTCTATACCAGCGGGGTGGCGGTCTTCTTCTTCGCGGTCACCGCGCTCACGATCGGGCTTCAGGTACGCTCATCGATGCGCAAGCGCCCTGCCGCCAAGCAGCGAACAGAATAAGGTACGCATACCCCCCGCCCCCCGTTTCACACTCGCAAGGAGACTGACATGCCCGATCACGTATACAAGTCACTGGAGCTCACCGGCACATCCAAGACGAGCATCGAGGATGCGGTCAACAGCGCGCTCGCCAAGGCCTCGAAGACCGTGCATAACCTGCGCTGGTTCGAGGTTGTCGGGCTGCGGGGCCATATCGAAAAAGGCAAGATCGCGCACTGGCAGATATCGTTCAAGGTCGGATTCGCGCTGGACGATTAGCCGATCCCGGGCTTCTGGGCAGGATCGCGACTCCCGGCGCGGCCGCGAAGCGCGATCGGCCTGTTCCGTTTCCGCGGCGGCCGAACCACCGATGGCCCGGCCGCCTCGAGCACGGACGGTCGGCCGCCTGACTCCACGCATCAACTTGCACACGAGGATATGGATGGCACGAACCAGCGAGATCAAGATCGCCGTGCTGGCGGGCGACGGTATCGGCCCCGAGATAACGGCCGCGACGACGCGTGTGCTGAGAGCGGTGGCCTCGGCGTCAGGCGTGAAGCTCGCGCTGAGGTCCGCGTTGATCGGGTGGAAGCCGTACAAGAAATACAAGACGACGCTTCCTGACTCGACGCTCGCGACGATGCGGCAGTGCGACGGCTGGATCGTTGGGCCGACCTACGCCGGCGAGTATCCCAAGGACGATCCCTACCGCGGCCACCCGAACGGCTTCATACGGCGCAACTTCAAGCTTTTCGCGAACGTCAGGCCGGTCGAATCCTGGCCGCAGCTCAATCCGCTGATCCCCGACATGCGCATCACGGTGCTGAGGGAAAACACCGAGGGCTTCTACCCCGACCGCAACCTCGCGTGGGGATACGGCGAGTTCAAGCCGCGCGACGATGTCGCGTTGTCACTCCGGGTCATCACCGGGGAGGCCTGCGAGCGCTTCGCGCGCTTTGCCTACGCCTACGCGGCGGCTGTCGGCGAAACCCGCCTCGCGCTGGTCCACAAGCGCACCGCCCTGCCGCAAACGGAGGCACTGTTCATCGGGGCCTTCGAGCGCCTGCAGCGCAAGCACCGGAAGATCAAGCTGGAGCTCGTCAGGATCGACACCTTCAGTTCGTCATTCCCCCGGAATCCGGCGCGCTACCGCCTCGTCGCCACGACCAATCTCTTCGGCGACATCCTGTCGGACCAAGCCTCGGGCCTAGCCGGCGGCGTCGGGCTCGCGCCGTCGTTGAACGCCGGCAGCGAGCACGCGATGGCGCAGGCGGTGCACGGGACCGCGCCCGATATCGCCGGCAAAGGCAGAGCCAATCCTTCCGCGCTGATCCTTTCGACGGCTCTGCTCATGCGCTGGCTCTACCAGCGCGGCAAGGGCCACGCCTGCCGCGACGCCGCGACGTTGCTGGAACACGGTGTGAGGAGCGCGATCGCGGCCGGCAACGTGACTCCCGATCTCGGCGGCGATGCGTCGACCGACGCGTTCGCCCGCGCGGTCGTTTCCGCGCTGCGAAAGGCCTGAGCCCCATAACTGCCGCACCGCACGCGGCGCCCCCGCGTTGGGCGTCACCGCGGCTCGCGCGCCCAAACGCTTGATTCTGCTTCGCGATATCGCCGTGTTGCTTCGTCCGCCCAATTGAGCGAGAGTGGATGCGTCCGCTGTCATCTATGCGGCCGAACAGCGTATCCCTCAACGCACCTGAGCAAAGGAGGACGACATGGCAGAGAGCGTCTACAAGATCATCGAATTGGTGGGCACCAGCACCGAGTCGTGGGAGAAAGCCGCGGCGGCCGCCCTGAAGCGGGCGTCCGGATCGCTGAGAGACCTGCGCGTCGCCGAGGTGTCAG
>JBFKNN010000020.1:0-26245 GCA_041629335.1 Burkholderiales bacterium
GCCGCTGCGCAGCGCGAGCGACAGGCTGCGCGCAAACCGCGCCATTGTTGCCTTGAGGATGATCTTGCCTGCAATAGGTATCCGCAGCTTGATGCGGTCCCAGTGCAGGCGCCCTTTCACGGTATTCACGTAGCCGCGAGCACCGTAGAAAACGGCGACCGCGACACCGGCCAGGACCGGCCAGTACGCGACCGTGAATTTCGAGAAGCCGATCAGCAGGCGCGTCATGAACGGCAACTCGGTCTTGAAGCCGGCGAACACCTTGGCGAACGCGGGAATCACGAACAGGTTGATGATCACGATGGCGAGCGCCATGACCGCCAGCACGAAGGCCGGATAGCGGATCGCCGCCTTGACCTGGTCGCGCATGAATTTCTCGAACTCGATGTGATCGAACAGCCGGAGGAAGATTTCCTCCAGCCTGCCGGTGAACTCGCCGACGCGAACCATGCTCACGTAGAACGGGGAGAACACTTTGGGATGGCGCGCGAGCGAAACCGACAGTTCGCGCCCGGCGTCGAGGCTCTCGCGCAGGTCCTGGATGACCGCGCCAAACGCGACGTTGGTGGTCGAATCCTGCAGCCCCTTCAACGCGCCCATGATCGGCACGCCGGCCTTGAGCAGCGTGTGCATCTGCCGGCTGAACATGACCACGTCGTCGCGGGCGGGCCTCTTCTCCTGCAGGCGCTGCCACAGGCCCGGCCCGGCATCGCTCGGCGCGGCGGACGGCGAAATCTCCAGCGGCGTGACGCCGGTGGCCATCAGCCGGTCGGCCACCGCGTGGCTGTCGGCGCCCTCGACCACCCCCTGCACGAGCTTGCCGCCACCATCGCGTCCCCTGTAGGCAAAGTGCGGCACGCCCGGCTCAGTCGTCTGTCTGGCTGCTGATGCGCATGGCCTCTTCCGCCGTGGTCTTGCCCGCGGCCACCAGCTGCGCGGCATGCCAGGAGAGCGTCTTGCCCGCCATCTGCCTGCGCGCGGCATCGACGAAGGCCGCCGGCTCCTGGCGGTCGGCCGCCTCCACCACCGGGCGCGTCATCTCGAGCATCTCGTAGACGCCGATGCGGCCGAGGTAACCTGTCCCGTTGCAGTGCGAGCAGCCCTTGCCCTGCTTGTAGGTGTGGCCATCGGCCCCGTCGCCGAGCTCGTGCTTGAGCCAGAGCGCTTCGTGCGGCAGCAGCTTGTGGTTCGCGGCGCAGCTCTCGCACACCATGCGCACCAGACGCTGCGCAAGCACCATCTGCAGCGAATACACCACCATGAAACGCGGCGCGCCCATGTCGAGCAGGCGGATCGGGGTGGAAACCGCATCGTTGGTATGCAGCGTCGAGAACACGAGGTGGCCGGTCATCGCTGCGCGCAGGCCGGTTTCCACGGTGGCACGGTCGCGCATCTCGCCGACCAGCACGACATCGGGATCCTGCCGCAGCGCGGACCGCAGCACGCGGTCGAAGGTGAGCTCGATCTTCTCGTTGACCTGCACCTGGTTGATGCCGGGCAGCCGGTACTCCACGGGATCCTCGACGGTGACGATCTTGCGCTCCGTGGTGTTGAGCTCGGCCAGCGCCGCGTAGAGCGTGGTGGTCTTGCCGCTGCCGGTCGGGCCGGTGACCAGCACCATGCCGTTGGGGCGATGGATGATCTCGCGCAGGCGCGTGAGTATTTCAGCCGGCATGCCCAGCCTGTCGAGCCCGAGCAGGCCGCCGCTCTGGTGCAGCAGGCGCATCGCCACCGACTCGCCGTATTGCACCGGCATGGTCGAAATCCGGACGTCGACCTGGGCATTGCGCACCTTGACGTTGAAGCGGCCGTCCTGCGGCAGGCGCTTCTCCGAGATGTCGAGCTCGGACATGAGCTTCAGGCGCAGCACGACGGCGGAGGCGATCTTCGCGTCGGCCTCGGTCTGAACGTGCAGCACGCCGTCGATGCGGAAGCGGATCAGCAGCCGCCGTTCCTGCGGCTCGATGTGGATATCGGATGCGCGCGCCTGGACCGCGTCCTCGAACACGGTTTGCAGCAGCTTGACGACCGGAGCTTCCTCCAGCCCGGGGCTGATCGCCAGCGCCTCGAAATCGACGACGGTCTCGCCGAGCTCGGCCTGCAGCTCCTGCGCGAGGCCGGTGATTTCCTCGGTGCGCCGGTAGAGCCGGTCGATCGCGCGCAGCAGCTCGCTCTCCGCCACCACGGCGAGATCGATATCGCGCTTGAGGATGCGCGCGAGCTCGTCGTACGCCATGAGGTCGGTCGGATCGGCCATGCCGACCTTGATCTTCTCGCCGCTCTGCTCGAGCACCAGCGCGCGGAAGCGCCGCGCCTGCGTTTCCGCCAGCTTGCGCGCCAGGTCCGCGTTGAGGTTGTAGAATTTGAGGTTGATGAAAGGGACGTCCAGCTGCCGCGCCAGCGCCTGAGCGATCTGCTCTTCGGTGAGCAGATTCTGCTCGATCAGCACCCGGCCCAGCCGGCGGCCGCTTTTCTTCTGGTCGGCGAGCGCGTTCTTCAGCTGCTCAGCGGTGAGCAGGTTTTGCTGAACCAGGATTTCGCCGAGACGGGCTTTCTCAGGTTTGCCCATTGCTGGCTCCGTTGATGCTTGGGTCGTTGCTGTTTACATCGGCAGGTCCCCTTGCCCGGGGAAAATAACCGCTTTCCGCACCCCACACAAGCAAGCCGTGTTCGACATCGTTCTCTTCGAGCCCGAAATCCCGCCCAACACCGGCGCCGCGGTGCGTCTTGCGGCCAATACCGGCGCCCGGCTGCATCTCGTTCGCCCGCTCGGTTTCAGCATGCAAAACAAGGAGCTGCAGCGAGCGGGGCTGGATTACCACGAGCTCGCCAGCGTGACGCTGCATATCGACTGGGCCGCGTGCGCAAAACACTTTGCCGGCCGGCGCCTGTTCGCGGTCTCGACGCGCGGCGCGCGGCGTTACGATGCGCCGAGATACGTTGCGGGCGATGTGCTGGTCTTCGGCCCGGAGACGCGCGGCCTGCCCGACGCGGTGCTCGCGACGTTTCCCGGGGAGAACCGCATCCGCCTGCCGATGCGCGGCGCCGCCCGCAGCCTGAACCTCGCCAACGCCGTGGCGGTGGTTGTCTACGAGGCGTGGCGCCAGCTCGAATTCGCCGGCGGCCGCTGAGGCACGCCAGGGAGCGGGATCAGTATTCGGACTTGGCTTCACGTTCCAGCAATTCCTTGACGGCAACCGGCGCCGCCGCGGGCTCCGCGAGCACGCGGCAAACCGCGCGCGTAATCGGCATATCGACATTGTTGCTGCGCGCCAGCCGCGCCACTTCGTGCGCAGTGTACACGCCTTCTGCGACGTGACCGAGATCGGCCAGAATATCCGCGAGCGGCGTGCCCTGCGCGAGCTTCAGCCCCACTCGACGGTTGCGCGACAGGTCGCCGGTGCAGGTCAGAATCAGGTCGCCCGCGCCGGCAAGACCCATGAAGGTCTCGGTGCGCCCGCCGAGCGCGACCCCGAGGCGCGTGATCTCGGCGAGCCCGCGCGTAATCAGCGCCGCACGGGCATTGTTCCCCAGTCTCAAGCCGTCGCAGATACCCGCCGCGATCGCCATCACGTTCTTCACGGCGCCGGCGACCTCGACCCCGACGACGTCGTTGCTCGAGTATACGCGCAGCGTCGGGCCGTGCAGCTCGCGCGTCGCTTCGCGGGCGAGCGCCGCGTCCGCGGCGGCAAGCGTCACAGCGGTGGGCAGCCGCCGCGCCACTTCCTCGGCGAAGCTCGGCCCCGACAGCACACCGCCGCGCGCCCCGGCGCCAAGCTCCTCGGCGCACACCTGGTGGGGAAGCTTCGCCTGCTCGCGCTCGAAACCCTTGCACAGCCATATGACCGGCGCCTCGGCACGCGCTTCCCGGCACCGGCGCAGCGTCTCCCGCAGGCCGGCGGTGGTGACTGCTACCAGCGCTATCCCGCAGCCGCGCACGGCGTTGGCGAAATCGTGGGTTATCCGGATCGACTCGGGCAGCGTGAATCCGGGCAGGTAACGCTCGTTGCGGCGCGCGGCGCGCATGGCCTCGCATTGCGCCGCCTCGCGCGCCCACAGCGTGACGTCATGGCGTTCGGCGAGAAGTATGGCTATCGCAGTTCCCCAGGCGCCCGCACCCAAAACCGCGATTTTCATCGAGGGCCTCCGTCCGCCGCGTCACGCGCCCCAGACCTGCGCGGTCCTGATGAAACCGGCCTGCCCGTCGTGGTGCCTCACTTGCAGCCAGCCGCCCCCCGCGGCCTCGATCAGCTCGAGGAGCACGTTCTGCCGCGCCTGGAACACGAGCGGCGCGTCCTCGGCCGCGCTCTGGCGCACCTGCGCGAGCGGGACATTGACCAGCACCATGCGTTTCTCGCTCAGGTGGCGGGTCTCGATCCATGCGAGCTCTCCGCTCGGATCCCGCACCTTGGCCCATCTCTCGACCAGCACCACCACCTCGACCGGGTAGCCGCGATTGACGACGAACAGCTTGTTGGCCTTGGCCGAGGGCGCGTCGTAGAGGATGGCGGCCGCCTCGCCGACCGAGCGGAACTCGGTGGACCACGCCGCCGCCGGGGCGGCGATCAGCGCGGCTGCCAGTACGTGCGGCAGGACGGTGCCCATTCGCGCGCGCGGTCCCGCCACCTCAGTTCGCCGTCGGCGGCGGCTTCTGCGCCTGCTGCTCGCGCAGCTGCTGCAGCCGCTGCTGATAGATGGCGTCGAAATTCATGTGCTGCAGCATGACCGGCGGGAAACCCGCGCGCGTCACGATGCTCGTCACGGCCTCGCGCGCGTAGGGCAGGAGCACACCGGGACAGGCGATGCCCAGGATCGGCTCGATATCCTGCTCCGGCACGTTGCGGATCTGGAAGATGCCGGCCTGCGCGACCTCGACCAGGAACGCGGTGCGCTCCTTCGTCTTGGCTGTGACGGTCACCGTGAGCACGGTCTCGTAAAGGCCCGGCTGCTCGAGCCCCTTGGCGCCGGTATGAATGCTGACTTCGATCTGCGGCGCTTCGTCGACGAGGAAAATCTGCGGCGCGTTGGGAATCTCCAGCGACGCGTCCTTCAGGTACACCTTCTCGATCGAAAAAACCGCTTGCTGCTCTTCGCTCATCGATTCTCCCGCATCACTTGGTCGCGCTGGTTGCCGGGTCGGCAAGCAGCGGGTCGAGCCGGCCGGACGCATCGAGCGCGGCCAGATCGTCGAAGCCACCGACGAACGTGTCGCCGATGTAAATCTGCGGCACCGTGCGGCGGCCGGTCTTTTCCATCATTTCCGCGCGCATCCCGGGCTCGAGGTCGATCCGAACCTTGTCGATCTGCGCCACGCCCTTCGCGCGCAGCAGGCGCTCCGCCATCTGGCAGTACGGGCACATCGCGGTACAGTACATGGTTATCTGCGGCAACCCCGCCACCTATTTCTCTAGCGGCATGCCGGCCTGCTGCCAGCCGGCGATGCCCCCGCGCAGGATGAGCACTTCGCCGAATCCGCTCTTGCGCAGCAGCTCCGCCGACGCGCCGGCCCGGCTGCCCGTGCGGCAGCTCACGATCACCGGGCGGCTCTTGAACTTCTCGATCTCCTTCAGCCGCTCCGCGAGCTGCGCCGCCGGGATGTGGCGCGAGCCGGTGATGTGGCCGGCGGCGTACTCGCCCGCGTCACGCACGTCGATCACCAGGGCGTCGCGGCGGTTGATGAGCTGCACCGCTTGCAGCGGCTCGACCTGCTGCCCGGTGCGCGATGCACGCGAGATGAGCGGCCACAGCAGCATGCCGCCCGTGATCACCGCAGTCCCGAACAACAGCAGATGAAACGGGTTCTTCTGAAGAAAGGCGATAAACTGCTCCAAGCTGGACTCCCGACGCGGACCTCTTATTCGATGGCGTGCGATGCGGGCGCCTGTCCCGAATTCGCGGTGGCTAATTCTAGCAGAGGCCCGAAGCGCCCGGGATACTTCCGGTCGAGATCCCGCAGCTGAGCGATCGTGTTCTGGGTCTCCTGCGGGTGTACGCGCAATGCTACCGCGAGCGCTTCCTCCGCCTCCCGCCGCTCGCCGCGCATGGCGAGCAGCAGCGCGTGGCGGTGCACGACGACATCGAGCGGCATGAAGCGCATGACGCGTCGATTCAGCTCGAGCTTCTCCTCGATGCCGGCTTCGTCCACGGCGATGCCGAAACTCGCGGCAAGCTCGGCGTACGGCTCGAGCAGCACATCGCGGTGGGCGCGCATCACCATCTGCCTGAGCTCGCTGCCGTCTAGCGTGCCGGGCGCCCGGACAAATAACGGCTCGTAGGCACGATAGCTCATGAGAACACCAACGGCGTTTACCGCGCCCGTCGCGAGAATGAGCATCAGCGCAAAACGGGTGAGCTGGCGCAGTTGAAGGGTCACGAGCTGTGTTCCTCCGAGACCGAGCGCAATGGCCGCGATGCCGATGAAGTACGAATACCACAACGGCATCTCGATCAGGCTATGCACCCCGATTACGGCGAGCAATGCGAGCAGCCACCAGTGCTCGAGCGCGAGGCGCACCCCGCGCAGGCCCCCGATCCAGAGTATCGCCGGCACCACGATCAGCGCAACCCCCAAGAGACCGGTTTCCGCTATCAGTTGCGCCAGCAGGTTGTCGGCGTGAATCCAGTCGCCGGCGGCCGGGACGCCGGGAAATTCGGCTTGGAAAAGCAAGCGATACCAGGCGAACTGTCCGACGCCAACGCCGGCAAGCGGGAATTGCCCGAACATCCACCCTGCTTCGCGCAACCGCTGGAGGCGCTCGGCCATTCCCGCCTCCACGTTGAACAGGCGCTCGGACGGCGCCCCGACCCCGATCGGTGAGCCGAACGACGGCAGAAACACCAGCCATTGTGCGAGAACGAACCCGCCGCTCGCGCATAGAAGCAATACCCGCATGCGGTTGACGCTGCCGCGCTGCTCTTCCGCGAACGGCCACAATGCAAGCACGAGCAGGGCAACGAGGTAGAGCCAGACGCTGCGCTGGCCGGCCAGCGGCAGCGCCACGAGGATCAGCACCGCGCTGGCAACAGCCGCCACCCGCCCCGCGCTGCCACGCGCGAACAGGTAAGCGAGCGAGGCCAGCGCAAGCGTGAGGTGATTCACGTAATGGTTGCGCTGCGCAAGATTACCGAAAACGTGCATCGCGCTGGTCTTTGACACGACCGCATCAAGCGCCGTGGATATCTGGAAATACTGCACGAAGCCAGCGAGCGCGTTGAGGAGGCCGCCGGCAACGAGGAACCAGGCGAGCACCGTCACAACCGCGGTGAGCCCGAAAGTGCGGCGCAGGAAAGAGCCTAGCGTAATCAGCAGCGCAGCCCATACAAGATAGAGCGCGGCGGTGAGCGGAGGACCGGCATAAGGCAGATCGCCGAGCAAGTACTGAAGCATGATGAGAGCGGCCAGGGCAACCGGAAACACCGCGACGACGGGCAGCCGCAGGTCCGCCCAGGCGGCACGACCCGCAAGCACCGACAGGGCGGCGATTCCGAGTGCGATCGCCAGCCACTCGCTGTAGAACGATGTGAGGGGATTAGAGTGATGCGGCTGCACAAAGGGCAGCAGCCACATGAGCCCGACCAGCGCCAGACTCACCGCGGCGCCGGGTCGTCCGACCAGCTGCGCCGTCAATACGTGCTCCGCGCAGCGCGGGCCGGATGCGGAACGCTGATCACGTCAACCCTGACGCCGGAGGCCGTGCCGCCGTTACTTCGCCATGCCGCAAAAGACTTCGCGCATCATGCCGATCAGGGTGAGCGTGCGCTCGTCACCGACGCGATAGAAAACGCGGTTCGCTTCCTTGCGCGTGCGCAGCACGCCTTTTTCGCGCAGAATGGCGAGGTGCTGGGAAATATTGCTTTGCGACGTGCCGACGCACTCGACGATCTCCTGGACGCTCACTTCTTCGGTGCCCAGTATGCACAGGATCTTCAGACGCAGCGGATGGCCCATCGCCTTCAGCGCGCGCGACGCCTGGTCGATGTGATCCTCCCGCTCCAGCAGCGTGGCACGCAGTGCCTGCACGTCGGTCATGGTCTTCTCCCAGCCACTTGGCTGAATTAGAATATGCTGAATTATACAAAGTCCCGAGGCGATTAGTATAACTATCTGTTTAATATGAAAAGAATTCCCGTCCTGCTGATCATACTCGACGGATTCGGCCATCGCGAGGAGTGCGAGCACAACGCCATCTGCCAAGCGCGCAAGCCGCACTGGAACATGCTGTGGAGCAAGTATCCGCACACCATCATCGACGCCTCCGAGAAGTGGGTAGGGCTGCCGGCAGCGCAGATGGGCAACTCCGAAGTCGGCCACATGAACATCGGCGCGGGGCGCGTCGTCTTCCAGGACTACACCAAGATCGAAAACGCGATCGAGCGCGGGGAATTCGCCAGCAACCCGGTGCTGGTGAAGGCGGTTGCCACCGCGCGCGACAACCGCCGCGCGCTGCACATCATGGGCCTCCTCTCGCCGGGCGGCGTGCACAGCCACGAATCGCAGATCCATGCCATGCTCGAGATGGCGGCGAAGGCCGGCGTAAGACAGATCTACCTGCACGCGTTTCTCGACGGGCGCGACACGCCGCCGAAGAGCGCGGAGGCCTCACTCGTCGCGCTGCAGAAGAAGTGCGACGAGCTCGGCGCGGGACGCATCGCGTCGATCTGCGGGCGCTACTACGCCATGGATCGTGACCAGCGCTGGGACCGCGTCGCCGGCGCCTACGACCTCGTAACGCAAGGCAAGGCCGGGCAGCGCGAAGCCACCGCGGTCGCGGCGCTCGAAGCCGCATACGGACGCGGCGAGACCGACGAGTTCGTCAAGCCGGCGGCGATCGTCGCGCCGGGCGAAGAGCCGGTTCGCATGAGCGACGGCGACGCGGTCGTGTTCATGAACTTTCGTGCCGACCGCGCGCGGCAGCTGACGGCGGCACTGACCAACCCCGCTTTCAGGGATTTCAAGCGCGGGCATGTCCCGAAGCTCGGTTATTACTGCACGCTCACCCGCTACGGCGACGACTTCGCGCACATTCCGGCGGCGTTCCCGCCGCAGTCCGTCGCCAACGGCTTCGGCGAGTACATTTCGAACCTGGGGCTCACGCAGCTGCGCATCGCGGAAACCGAGAAATACGCGCACGTGACCTACTTTTTCAACGGCGGGGTGGAGAATCCGTACCCGGGAGAGGACCGCATCCTGGTGCCCTCGCCGAAGGTCGCCACCTACGACCTCAAGCCCGAGATGAGCGCGTTCGAAGTGACCGACAAGCTGGTGGCGGCAATCAAGGCGCGCAAGTACGATGCCATCGTCTGCAACTACGCCAACGGCGACATGGTCGGCCACACCGGCAATCTCGAGGCCGCCAAGCGCGCGATCGAAGTGCTCGACGAGTGCATCGGCCGGGTGGTCGAGGCGATGCAGGCGGCCGGCGGGGAGGTGCTGATCACCGCCGACCACGGCAACGCCGAGACCATGCTCGATCCGGAATCGCGGCAGCCGCACACCGCGCACACCCTCAATCTCGTGCCGCTGCTGTATATCGGCCGCAATGCCGCAGTCGCCGAGCGCGGCGCGCTCCAGGACGTGGCGCCGACGCTGCTCGCGATGATGGGCATCAAGCCGCCGCAAGAGATGAGCGGCAAGTCACTGCTCCAGTTCGCGTGAACTGCCAGCGGCTCGACTGTCTCGGTCTCGCCTGCATTCTTCTCCTCGCGAGCGGCGCGGCCGCTGCGGCGACCGCCGCCGGCGCGCGCGAGGAGCTGGGCGAGCTGCGCGCAACGATCGAGGCGCTGCAGCGCCGCCTCGCAGCCGCGGAGGAATCCCGGAACGAAGCCGTCGACGCGCTGCGGGAGTCGGAGCGCGCGATCTCCGACGCCAGCCGCAGCCTGCGCGATCTCGCTGCGCAATCGCGCGCCGCCCACGCGCGGCTCGGGGCGCTGCGCGCGGAGTCGAGGCGCGTCGCCCAAACCATCGGCACGCAGCAGGCACTGCTCGCGCAACTGGTCTACCAGCAATACGTGAGCGGCCGCAGCGAGCCCCTGAAGCTGCTGCTCAACCGCGAGAATCCGAACCAGATCTCCCGCCAGCTGCACTATTTCGGTTACGTTTCGCGCGCCCGCGCCGAGCTGATCGACGAGCTGCGCGCGGGCCTTGCGCGGGTGCAGGCCCTCGCGCAGGAAACGGCGGAGCAGGCAGGCGAGATCGACGCCATTGCGGCCGAGCAGACGGCGCAGAAACGGCGCCTGGAGGGCGAGCGCCAATCCCGGGCACAAGTGCTCGCGCGCTTCGCGCGCGAGGTCCGTGATCAGCAGCGCGAAATCGGGACGCTCAAGCGCAACGAGAACCGCCTGGCAAAGCTGGTCGAGAGCCTCGGGCGCCTCGTGACCCGTCCGCGTGCGAGCCCGCGCCTGCGCAACGAACGCCTGCCGGACGCCTCGACCGCAGGCAGCCCGTTCGAGGAGCTCAAGGGCCGGCTTGCCCTGCCGGTGCGGGGGGAACTCGGCAACCGTTTCGGCAGTCCACGTTCGGACGGCGGCCTCACCTGGAAGGGGCTTTTCATCGCGGCCAGGGTCGGGGAGGAAGTCAAGGCAATTGCTAACGGTCGGGTCGTTTTCGCGGACTGGCTGCGCGGTTTCGGCAATCTGCTCATCATTGACCACGGCGCAGCCTACATGAGTCTCTATGGCAACAACGAGACCCTCTACAAGCGCGTCGGGGACGAGATCCGGGGTGGAGAAACCGTGGCCGCGGTAGGCAATACCGGCGGCAATTCCGATTCAGGTTTATACTTTGAGCTGCGGTACCAGGGAAAGCCGCTCGACCCGCTGACATGGGTGGATGTCAGGTAAGGAAGGAGCATGTATGCGTAACAAACTGCAGCAATTCGGCCTGATCGCGCTGGGCGTCCTGATGGGCATCGCGGTCAGCCTCAATTTCTCCGCCGTCGCGCAGAAGGAATCGGTCGCGGTGCCGCTGCCGATAGAGGAGCTGCGCGCGTTCACCGAGGTGTTCGGGCGCGTCAAGACCGACTACGTCGAGGCGGTCGAGGACAAGAAGCTCATCACCGAAGCGATCAACGGCATGTTGACCGGGCTTGACCCGCACTCAGCCTATCTCGACCAGGAAGCGTTCCGCGAGCTGCAGGTCGGCACGCAGGGCGAGTTCGGCGGTCTCGGCATCGAGGTCGGGATGGAAGACGGCTTCGTCAAGGTCGTGTCCCCGATCGACGATTCGCCCGCGTTCCGCGCCGGGATCAAGTCGGGCGACCTGATCGTCAAGCTCGACGACACCTCGGTCAAGGGCATGACGCTGAACGACGCCGTGAAGCGCATGCGCGGCAAACCCAACACCCAGATCACGCTCACCATCGTGCGCCGCGAGGAGCCGAACCCGATCGTCGTGACGCTCACGCGCGCGGTGATCAAGATCCAGAGCGTCAAGTACAAGCTGCTCGAGCCGGGCTACGCGTATTTCCGCGTGACCCAGTTCCAGGAGCACACCGGCGAGAACCTCGCCAAGGCGATCGACCGGCTGTTCAAGGAAAACCAGGGGCCGATGAAGGGGCTGGTTCTCGATCTGCGCAACGATCCGGGCGGGCTGTTGAACGGCGCGGTGGCGGTTTCGGCGGCATTCCTCCCGCGCGGCGCTCTGGTGGTCTACACGGACGGGCGCGCGGACGACGCCAAGATGCGGCTCGAAGCCGTGCCGGAGAACTACCTGCGCGGCCGCAGCCGCGACGACTACCTGCGCCGGCTGCCGGCCGCCGCGAAGACCGTGCCGATGGTGGTGCTGGTGAACGGCGGATCGGCCTCGGCCTCGGAGATCGTTGCCGGGGCGCTGCAGGATCATCAGCGCGCGGTGGTGATGGGCCAACCGACCTTCGGCAAAGGCTCGGTGCAGACCATCCTGCCGCTGGGCAACAACACGGCGATCAAGCTGACGACCGCGCTGTATTACACGCCGAACGGCCGCTCGATCCAGGCGAAGGGCATCATTCCCGACATCCCGCTCGACGACGGCACGGAAGGCAAGACCACGGGACTCAAGCTGCGCGAGTCCGATCTCACCAAGCATCTCGCCAACGGCAAGGCCGGCGAGGCGGAGAAGGCAAAGGAAGTCGCGATCCGCAAGTACGACTTCATACCCGAGCAGCGGCCTAAGGGCATCGATCCGAAGACGCTGCGACCCGAGCCCGGCGAAGTCGTCTCCAAGAACGACTACGAGCTCAACCAGGCGATCGTTTTCCTGAAGAGCCGCGGCCTGGCGAAAACCAACTGACGCGATCGTTCAGCCAGCAGAACGCCCGGCGGCTGCCGGGCGTTTTTGTTGTACACTGCCTGCGCCAGGCTCTTGCCGCGGCGTCTTCCTTCGGCTCCCCGTGCCCCGCGACGTTTGACTGATGAACGACGACCAGCTCCTGCGCTACAGTCGCCACATTCTGCTGCCGCAGCTCGGCATCGAGGGGCAGGAGAAGCTCATTGCGTCGCACGCGCTGGTAATCGGTGCCGGCGGCCTCGGCTCGCCGGTGGCGCTGTATCTCGCCTCCGCCGGCGTCGGCCGCATCACGATCTGCGACGGTGACGACGTCGATCTCACCAACCTGCAGCGCCAGATCGTGCACCGAACGCAGGCGATCGGACAGCGCAAGGTCGACTCCGCGCGCACGACGCTCGCGGCGATCAATCCCGAGGTGAAGGTCGTCGGACTGCCCGAGCGGGTGGACGGCGCGCGCATCGAGGCGCTTGCCGCGCAGGCGGACGTGGTGATCGACGGTTGCGACAATTTCACCACGCGCCACGCGGTAAACCGCGCGTGCGTGAAGCTCAAGAGGCCACTGGTCTCGGGCGCAGGCGTGCGGTTCGACGGGCAGGTCGCGGTGTTCGATGTGCGCGACGCGCGCTCCCCTTGCTACGCCTGCCTGTTTCCCGAGGACGCGGAAAGCGAGGACGTGCGCTGCGCCGTGATGGGCGTGTTCGCGCCGGTCACCGGGATCATCGGCTCGATCCAGGCAGCCGAGGCGCTGAAGCTCATCGCCGGCGCCGGAGAGCCGCTGGTCGGCCGCCTGCTGCTGCTCGACGCACTGACGATGCAGGTGCGCAGCGTGAACGTCCCGCGCGACCCGGCGTGCCCGGTGTGCGCCGCGCGCGGCTAGCCGCGCAGGGTAGTAAGCCGTAGGGCGCAGCTGTAGGGCGGAGCTTTAGCCCGCCATTCCGCCGCAACGTATTTCTCGGGGCGCCAAAGCCGCATCCTGCGCGTCGCCGGTCGCGCATCACCAGCCCGGAGATCTCTGCGGCGGGAAGAACGCTTCCCGTCAGGTGCCCGGCTTCGTCATGTCGAGCGAGCCGGCGCCGCCGGCCGCCGTGCCGGCGGGCGGCGCCGTTCCAGCGTCCGCCTGCCGCGCGAGCAACTCCTCGAGCTCCCTCGCGACCATATCGGCCCCCGGCGCGTTGCGTCCCAGCATGTGAAGCAGCAGGCGCGGCGGGAAATCGGCGAGGGTTTCTGCGCGATTGCTGCGAATACGCGATGCGGTCTCCAGCATCGGCCGGAAGTGCGTCGACTTGAATCCTGCCTTGGAGTTCTCGATCGCATCGATGATCGCCTGCTGCGCGCGCGCAACCCCGAGGAGCAGCTCCGCCAGCTGGTGCGTGGTGAGGTTGGACATGATTGGCACCCCCTCCTGGATGAGATTGTCAGACGGACCCGTGGTTCACGCTATCACGCCCTCCATCAGCTGGCGCCACTGGAGTTTCCACAGCTCCACCGGATCGCGCTTGAAGCCGCTCTTGGCGAACTGGTGCCAGCGCCCGGTCACGAAGCTCATCAGCAGATTCGCGTGGGCGGTGACGTCGATCCCGGCCGCGAGCTCGTGCTGGGTCGCACCGAAACGCAACGCCTGCTTGAGCGTTGACTCCATCCGGTCGTGCAGCTGGTTGATGCGCGTCTGCAGGCGCTCGTCCTCGTTGACCAGCGCGTCACCGATCAACACCCGCGTCATGCCGCGGTTCTTCTGCGCGAAGCCGAGCAGAACGCCGACCATCGCCTCGGTCTGCCGCACGCCGCTCTTCTCCTCGGCTGCGATCTTGTTCAGCAGCGCAAACACCGTCTGCTCGATGAAGTCGATGAGCCCCTCGAACATCTGCGCCTTGCCGCTGAAATGGCGGTAGAGCGCGGCCTCGGAAACATCGAGCTTCGCAGCGAGCGCGGCGGTGGTGATCTTTTCGGCCGCAGGATTCTCAAGCATCTGCGCGAGCGTCTGCAGAATCTGGGCCTTTCTGTCGCCGGACCGTGTCGCCATTGTCCCCCCGCGAATCGATTATTGTAGGTGCGCCATCATGCGCGGCAGCTGCCTCAAGTCCGCCATGCGCGCGTCGACGAAGCCGGGCGCCCTGGCGGCCTGTGTCACCCACACCGTCCTCATGCCCAGTTTTTTCGCGGTGCGCAGGTTGTCGAGCGAGTCCTCGACCATGATACAGCGCTGCGGCCGCAGATGGTTTGCCCGGCAGAGGCGGAGGAACCCGTAGGTGTCGGGCTTCGGCCGGAACCGCGTGTGCTCGATCGAGAATACGCCGTCGAAAAGGTCGCCAATCGCGAGCGTCTTGAGCACCGCGCGCGAGTAATGCACCGGTGAGTTCGAGAACACGAACTTCCGGCCGGGCAGCCGCCTTAACACCGAGCGCAACTGCGGCTCCCGCAGCAGCATGCGCTTCAGATCGGGAAACTGGTGCGTGTGCCACAGGAAGTGGCGCGGATCGGTGTTGTGATGGCGCATCAGCCCGAGCAACGTCGCGCCGTAGCGCTTCCAGTAGCGGCTGCGCAGCTCGCCGGCCGCGGCCTCGTCGATCCCGAGGTGCGCCTGGATGTAGGCGGTCATGGCGCGGTTGATGTGCGGAAAGATGTGCGGCGTCGCATTGTGCAGCGTGTTGTCCAGATCGAAAATCCACGACATCTTGCGCATCGTCGCCGCGATTACTCGTCGTTACCGGTTTCGCAAAACATCGCCGCGCCGACACTCGCTGCCTTCGAAGGGGTCGGCTAGTGCCTGCGGATCAGCGTGCCGACCCCTTCGTCGGTAAGGATCTCGAGCAGAAGCGCGTGCTCGACGCGGCCGTCGATGATGTGGCAGGTGTTCACCCCGTTCTTGACCGCCTCCAGCGCGGAGCTGATCTTCGGCAGCATGCCGCCGTGGATCGTGCCGTCCGCGAACAGGTCATCCACCTTGCGCGCGGTGAGCCCGGTCAGCAGATTCCCGTCCTTGTCGAGCACGCCCGGCGTGTTGGTGAGCACGATCAGCTTCTCCGCCTTGAGGATCTCCGCGACCTTGCCGGCCACCAGGTCGGCATTGATGTTGAACGATTCTCCGCCGGCGCCGACGCCCACCGGCGCGATCACGGGGATGAAATTCTGGGTGTGCAGCAGATTGACGATCTCCGGATCGATGCTTTCGACCTCGCCCACCTGACCGATGTCGACCAGCTCATCCGACTCGGTGCCGCCCCGCACCTTGAGCTTGCGTGCGCGGATGAACCCGCCGTCCTTGCCGGTCAGTCCGACGGCGCGGCCGCCGTGCCGATTGATCAGGTTAACGATGCCCTTGTTGACCTGGCCGCCGAGCACCATTTCGACCACGTCCATGGTTTCGGCGTCGGTGACCCGCATGCCCTGGATGAATTCGCCCTTCTTGCCGACCCGCTTCAGCAGATCGTCGATCTGGGGTCCGCCCCCATGCACGATCACCGGATTCATGCCCACGACCTTCAGCAGCACCACGTCGCGGGCAAATCCCTCCTTCAGAGTCTCATCGGTCATCGCGTTGCCGCCGTATTTCACGACGATGGTCTTGCCATGAAACCGCTGGATGTAGGGCAGCGCCTCGGCGAGGATCTTGGCTTTGGCGGCGGCGGAACCGGGAGTGAGCGACATGCGTCAGCAGAGTGCGTTGATGTGAGCGCCCGCTCATTCTACACGAGCACGAAAAAGGCGGCAGGTCTTGCGACCCGCCGCCTTGCTCTATGACACCAGCAGCCCCTGTCCGGATTGAACGGCGCCTTCCGCTCGAATCCGCGCAGTCATACCGGCGGACAAGCCCGCCGGCTTGACGATCACTGGATCGTGATGCGCTTCGCGCTCGTCGCTGCTTTCTTCGGCAGCTTGAGCTCCAGCACACCGTCGGCGTACTTGGCGCTCGCCGCGGCCTCGTCGACCGGCTGGCCGAGCGAGAAGGCGCGCTGAGCCTTGCCGTAATAGCGCTCGGAGCGCAGCACGCGTTCGCCGTCTTTTACGTCCTTCTCCTGCTTCACCTCGGTGCTGATGGCGACCTGGTCGCCGTCGATGGTAATGTGGATGTCATCCTTCTTCACGCCGGGAATCTCGGCGCGCAGCGTGTAGGCGTTCTCGCTCTCGGTCACATCCACTCGGAACTGCGCGACCGTCCCGGGATGCCCTTCGAAGCTGACCGGTCGCACGAAAAACCCGCGCAGCAAGTCATCGAATGCATCGCCGAACGGGGTGAATTGGGTAATGTTTGCCATGACTGACCTCCGTGTAATGGTTGAGCGCCGCGGCTCGCGTCCGCGGAGACAGGCGAACCGCATTCGCATGCCGCCTGCTCCGGGCGCTTGCCGCTGGGCGCCGACAGTTTCAATATGGGCGCAGGCAGCGGGTTTTCAAGCACGCTCGCGCGAGCGCTGCGCGGCAACCCTTGTGTTTTCCGGGCAAAAGCCCTAAATTGCTGTTTTTCTTGATGTTCCCGGCGCGTCATGGACGACGATACGAGGCCGAAGCTGGACCACGCCACGCTCGACCAGCACCGCAGCTACCTGATGCGCTACGCGCTGCTGCAGCTGCGCGATGCGACGGCGGCCGAGGACGTCGTCCAGGAAACGCTGCTCGCAGGCGTCGAGGGCGCGGCCCGGTTCTCCGGCAAGTCCTCAATCAGGACCTGGCTCACCGGCATTCTCAAGCACAAGATCATCGACCACCTGCGGCGCCAGGCACGGGAAGTGCCGCTCAACCAGGGTGAAGAGGCGGCCGAGCGCAGCGAAGCAGAAGCGGTCGATGCACTGTTCGTCGCAGACGGGCACTGGCAGACGCCGCCGGCGGACTGGGCACGTCCCGATCAGGCCCTGGAAAACAAGAAATTCCTGGAAGTGCTCGAGCTGTGCGCGAAACTGATGCCGGCCAAGATGGCGCGCGTGTTCGCCATGCGCGAAGTGATGGAGCTGTCGACCGAGGAAATCTGTAAGGAGCTGGGCATTACCGCGACGAATTGCTGGGTCATCCTGCACCGGGCGCGGTTGATCCTGCGCGAGTGCCTGGAAACGAAGTGGTTCGGAAAATGATCAGAGTCATCCCTTCTTGCAAGGAAGTTTCCGAGCTGGTGTCGCAGGCGCAGGACCGCCCGCTGACGCTGGCGGAGAAATTCGGGCTCTACGTGCACCTGCCGCTCTGCCGCGGCTGCCGCAACTTCAGCCGGCAGGTCGCCTTCCTCCGCACCGCGGTGAAGCGTTACCTGAGGGGCGAAGACGCGGGTTGACCGGGTCAGTGCTTCTGGTGCATGCCGGGCATGCTGGTCCGAACCTCGGCATCGACTTTCACCGCCGTGCGGGTTCCGCCGGCCGCTTCCACCGTGAGCGTGAGCGGCACCTTTGAGCCGGGCTTGAGCGGCTGCTTCAGGTCGAAGAGCATGAGGTGCAGCCCGCCGGGTGCGAGCTTCACCGCCTTGCCCGCGGGCAGGCCGATGCGCCCGACCTGGCGCATCGTCATCACCCCGCCTTCCATCGTCATGCTGTGCAGCTCGACCCGCCCCGCCGCGGGGGTTTCTGCGCCCACCAGCGCCGCATCGTTCGCGCTCTCCAGATCCAGGTATGCGCCGGCGACGGGTTGTCCGGCCACCGGCGCCCGCACCCAGGCATTACGCACGCTCACCGGCTCCGCGGCAGCCACGCCAGCCAGCAGCCCGAGAATCGTGCCGGCGCAGGCGGCCAGGCGTCTGAACTTCATTGCGCTCATCGTGTCGATTGGGGAAGCAGGAAAGCCCGGATTGTTCCAGCTTCAATCCGCACAGGCAAGCGGGCAGACCTTATAATTTCGTTTTTTCGCGTGAGTGCCATGCAATCGATTTCCGCCCTCGTCTTTCTGCTGCTTTCACTGGCCGCGGCTGCACAGCCATCGCCGCCGGTTCCGGCCGCCCCGACTGTCGCCGCAAAATCCTATCTGCTCATCGATTTCAACAGCCAGCAGCTGCTTGCGGCGGTGAACGAGCACGAGCGCATCGAGCCCGCGTCGCTCACCAAGCTGATGACGGCCTACCTCACGTTTACCGCGCTGAAGGAGAACAAGCTCCGGCCCGACCAGGCGGTGAGCGTGTCGCAGCGCGCATGGCGCGCGGAGGGCTCGCGCATGTTCATCGAGCCACGCAAGCCGGTGACGGTGAACGAGCTCGTCCACGGCATGATTGTTCAGTCCGGCAACGATGCCTGCATCGCGCTCGCCGAGGCGATCGCCGGCAGCGAGGACGTTTTCGCGCAGATGATGAACCGCCATGCGCAGCGCCTCGGCATGAAGAACACGAATTTCGTGAACTCGACCGGATTGCCGCACCCGCAGCATTACTCCACGGCTCACGATCTCGCACTGCTCGCGGCAGCGATCATTCGCGACTTCCCGGAATACTATCCGCTCTACTCCACCAGGGAGTTCAGTTACAACAACATCACGCAGGCGAACCGCAACCGGCTGCTGTGGACGGATCCGACGGTCGACGGCATGAAGACCGGCTACACCGAAGCCGCCGGATACTGCCTGATCACGTCGGCAAGACGCGGCCCGGCGCGCCTGATTTCGGTCGTGCTTGGCACCGCCTCCGAGTCGGCGCGTGCCGCAGAAAGCCAGAAGCTCCTGAACTACGGCTTCCAGTTCTATGACAGCATCCGGCTCTATGAAAGGCACCAGGCGGTGGCTACACTGCCGGTATGGAAGGGCGAGGCCGAAAGGGTCAAGGCGGGCGTCGCCAGCGATCTCTACCTGTCGCTGCCGAAGGGCCAGGCCGAGAAGCTCAAAGCCACGGTGGAGAGCCTGCAGCCGCTGCTCGCGCCGATCCGCGCCGGGCAGCAGGTGGGCACCATGAAGCTCACGCTTGACGGGCGGCCGTACCGCGAGCTGCCCATCGTCGCATTGGAGAGCGTGCCGCTCGCCGGCATCTTTGGCCGCGCCTGGGATACGCTGCGCTTGATCTTCAAGTGAGAGGTTCATGAGCGAGATCGTCTATCTGAACGGGGAATTCATGCCGCTGGAGAACGCCCGGGTGCCGGTGCTCGACCGCGGCTTCATTTTCGGCGACGGCGTCTATGAGGTCATCCCGGTCTATTCGCGGCGCCCGTTCCGCCTGCCGGAGCATCTGCAGCGGCTGCAGAACAGCCTCGACAGCATCCGGCTCGCGAATCCGCTCACTGACGCGGAGTGGACCGGTCTCACGCAGGAAATCGTGGCCCGCAACCAGGGCGAGGACCAATCGGTCTACCTGCAGGTCACGCGCGGCGTCGCGAAGCGCGATCACGCCTTCCCGAAGAACGTCAAACCGACGGTCTTCATGATGTCGAGCCCGCTGTCGGTTCCCTCGCGCGATCAGATCGAGAATGGGGTGGCCACGATCAGTGCGGCCGACTTCCGCTGGCACAGGTGCGACGTCAAGTCGGTGGCGCTCCTCGGCAACTGCCTGCTGCGGCAGATGGCGCACGAGGCCGGATGCATCGAAACGGTGCTGTTCCGCGACGGGCACCTGACCGAGGCCTCGGCGAGCAACGTGTTCACCGTCAAGGACGGCGTGCTGCTCGCCCCGCCCAAGAGCCACCTCATGCTGCCCGGGATCACCTACGACGTGGTGCTGGAACTCGCGGCCGCCAGCGGCATGCCTCACCAGGTCCGCGCGATCTCCGAGCAGGAGGTGAGGGCGGCCGACGAGATCTGGGTCACCTCGTCGACCAAGGAAGTGCTCGCGGTGACGGTGCTGGACGGCAAGCCCGTCGGCTCGGGCAAGCCCGGGCCGGTGTTCCGCAAGATGCACTCGCTCTATCAGGAGTTCAAGCGCAAGGTGATGCGTCAGGCGGCATGACCGAAGCGTCGCTGATCGAATATCCCTGCGACTTTCCGATCAAGGTGCTGGGCCATTCGCGCGCCGGTTTCGCCCAGGCAGTGCTCGAAGTGGTGACGCGTCATGCGCCGGATTTCGACGGGGCTTCGATGCAGATGAAATCGAGCAAGCGCGGCAAGTACCTGAGCCTGACTTGCGTCATCCGCGCCACTTCGCGCGAGCAGCTCGACGCGCTCTACCGCGAGCTTTGCGACCACCCGATGGTGGTCATGGTGCTATAAGCGTGCCTGACAGGATGAAGCGCCGTTATTTCCCGGCGGGCTTGCCGGTCTTCGGCTTCGGCTTGCGCGGTCGGGTCTTGCCGTACGATCCCTTGTAGATCTTGCCGCGCCGCGTGCGCTTGTCGCCTTTTCCCATTGAGATTCTCCCACGGGTGCATGACGGACCGGGGCCATTCTACACCCGCCCGAGCGCCTGCCCCACGGCCCGGATCAGCGCGGCGCGCCGGGCTTGGGCGCCTTCGCGCGGATGAGCCTGCCCTCGGCCAAGCGGTAGCGCGCGCGGGCGGGGGCGCTGGGGCAGCACGCCGCATCGAGCGGCGCATACTCGAGCGTTTCCAGCTCGATCATGCGCTGGAGTATCGTCACCCGGTTGACTTCGCGGATACCCTGGCCGCCAACCAGCGCGTGTGCCTTGAACTCGAGCATCTGCGCGGAGCGGTGAAACGCCGCCAGGTAGCGCAGCCTGCGGTTGCCGGGATCGGCTTTTTCGATGGTGTAGAGCACGGCGACGTCGTCACGGCCATCGCCGTCGAGATCCCCCACCACGGCATAACGCAACGCCCGTTGCTCGACTCCCTTCAGCTTGCGCGCGTGCGCGCCGATCCAGCCGTCGATCGCCGCATCGCCCGCAATCCCGGTGCCCCCGGCGGGAGACGCCGCCGCCAGCAGCATCCCGACCAGCAGTCGCAGGACGCCGGCAGCCCGGATCACGCGCCGGCCCCGAGTTTCGCGATCTGGCGGTCGTGGTGGCGCGCGAGCGCCAGCTGCGCCGCAACGGCGCCACACAGCGCCAGGAACATGTCCCACTGTGTGTCCCACTCGTCGCCCTGGGTGCCGAGGAACTCGTGCGCGCCCTGGCCCATGACGAGCGCCGACCACCATTCGATCAGCTCGTAGAACGCGCTAACCGCCAGTGCGATGCACACCACGAGAAAGAAAAGGAACTTTCCGGGCACGATGCGGAAGACGCGAATCAGGATCTCCCGCGCGACGATCGCCGGGATGAATCCCTGCGCCAGGTGGCCGATGCGGTCGTACGGGTTGCGCTCGAATCCGAGCCAGTCCTGGAGCACGAAACCCGCGGGTACGCGCGCATAGGTGTACGCGCCGCCGTAGATCAGGATGAGCCCGTGAACGCAGACCAGAACGTAGAGCAGCGTGGTCAGCGGAAACGACGCGCGCGTCGCGTACAGCAGCGGCCAGGCAATCAGCACCGGAGCCACTTCCATCCACCAGGTCAGGCGGTCGAATGGCGCGATCCCCGATGCAACGAGCGCGATCGCCCAGAGCGCGGTAATGCCGGCGAAGATGCGGTTCTGCACAGGCGCGCCGCTCACGGTTTCCGCCGGTAACCGAAGCACCAGCGGCTCGTGGTCCCGCCGACATTGGTGACGGTATGCCGCTGACCGGCCGGAATGAGCACTTCCTCGCCCGGCGCCGGGCGCGCCACCTTGCCGCCGAATTCGAGTTCAATCCTGCCTTCGAGCAGCACCACCAGCTCGTCGACGTCGTGCACGAAATCCGCCCACACCTGCCCCGGCGCGTCGGTCCAGACCTCGCAGCTGAAACCCCGGGCGCGCCATTTGGCCGCGATTTCGCGCACGTCGGGCGTCACGGCGCGGATCGCACCGTCATCACGGCTGCTTCCTGCCATAGATCGCGTTGAACGCCTGGCTTTGGGTGTTGTACATGTCGGAGTCCGGTCCGCGCAGGTATGCGGGCAGCTGCCTGCACTGCTCGAGCAGTTCCCCGCGCGGCCGCTGGCGCAGGTTGTTCTTGTCCTCCTCGCGCTGGCGCATCACGGCGCTGTGGTACTGGTTGTAGTTGCGCTGGTAGTCCGCTTCGTCACGCGACAAACCTTTGACCATCGCCGCGACGCGCAGCTCCAGATTCTCGATGACCTCGTCGTGCCGGCCCAGCCATTCTTCGTAAGCCTGCTGGTACTCGCGCCGCGACTTCGGCTGCACGCTGATGCACACGTCCTTGTACGCCTGGATCCAGAAGCGTTCGCCGTACAAGGTCGCAAGATTCGCGGCATAGCCACCGTTTGACTGGGCCGCTGCGGTGCCGCACACGGCCGCCAGCAGCCACGCACCGGCAATGGAAAAATTCCTCTTCGACATGGTCAGCAAACCAACGGATTCACGGCCGCGCGGCGCCCCGCGCTCAAGTTGCGGCATTGTGCTACCGTTTAGAGTCCATAACATAATGAAACGCGTGATGCGCTGGTACGATTTTGGCTCAGGGCGCGAAGCTCGCCGCAGGTCATATCGCGAATATTCACCAGGGGAGCGACAGAGCCATGGGCCAAAATTCGTGCCAGCCCAAAGGGTTGCGGCCACAATCGGCGCTGACTCGCAACGCACGCGTGTTTCATTATGTTACGGACTCTTATCATCTAACAAGCGTCAACCCGGACGCACCGCGCCGGGTCGGCGGCATGCGTTCGAGCGAACGGCGCCCTCGCCGCTCAACGCGCGCATTGGCGAAACCTTATGACGATGGTCCAGATTAGAGAGGGAAGCCCTGCGCCCGCGCAAGAAGGCACACTTGACGTGCATGTGCGCAGGCTCGGCCTGGTGGATTACGAGCCCACCTGGCGCGCCATGCAGCAGTTCACGGCCTCGCGCGGGCCGGAAAGCGCGGACGAGATCTGGGTGCTCGAGCACCCGGCCGTCTATACGCTCGGCGTCGCCGGAAAACCTGAGCACCTGCCCCGCGTCGATAACGGCATTCCCGTCGTGCGCATCGACCGCGGCGGCCAGATCACTTACCACGGTCCAGGGCAGGTCGTCGCCTATCTCCTGCTCGACATGCGCCGTCGCGGGATCACCGTTCGGCCGCTGGTTCGGCGCATGGAGGGCGCCGTGATAGACTTGCTCGCCGACTACGGGGTGCGGGCAGCCGGCCGCGTCGAGGCGCCGGGTGTTTATGTGGGATCAGCCAAGATCGCCGCGCTGGGCCTGCGAATCCGCAACGGCTGCTGCTACCACGGGGTGGCGCTCAATGTCGACATGGACCTCTCGCCGTTCCACGCCATCAACCCCTGCGGCTATCCCGGGCTTGACGTGACGCAAACACGCGACCTGGGCATCACCGACACGCCGGAACTTATCGGCCGAAAATTCACCCAATATCTGCTACGGGCATTGCAATGAGCGCGGTCGGCGACAAACAGAAAGGCAGGGCGAAGACGGCACGGATTCCGATCAAGGTCGTGCCGGCCGCGCCATTGAAGAAGCCGGACTGGCTCCGCGTGCGGCTCGGCAACGGCCAGCGCTTTCAGGAGATCAAGACAATCCTGCGCGAGCACCGGCTGCACACGGTGTGCGAGGAAGCGACCTGTCCCAACATCGGCGAGTGCTTCGGCAAGGGCACGGCCACCTTCATGATCCTCGGCGACCTGTGCACGCGGCGCTGCCCGTTCTGCGACGTCGCCCACGGCAAGCCGCTGCCGCCGGACGCCGAAGAGCCGGCCAACCTGGCGAAGACCATCGCCGCGCTCACGCTGAAGTACGTGGTCATTACCAGCGTCGACCGCGACGATCTGCGCGACGGCGGCGCGCGGCATTTCAAGGACTGCATCCGCGCCGTGCGCGAGCTCTCGCCGCGGACCCGTATCGAGGTGCTGGTGCCGGACTTCCGCGGACGCCTGGACGTTGCGCTCGACATCCTCTCCGAATGCCCGCCCGACGTCATGAACCACAATCTCGAGACCGTGCCGCGGCTTTACAAGCAGGCGCGCCCCGGCTCGGATTACGCGCACTCGCTCAAGCTCTTGAAGGATTTCAAGGCCCGGTTTCCGGACATCCCGACCAAGTCGGGGCTGATGGTCGGCCTGGGCGAGACCGACGACGAAATCCTTCAGGTCATGCGCGACCTGCGCGCGCACCATGTCAACATGCTCACTATCGGCCAGTACCTGCAACCCTCGGCGCATCACCTGCCGGTCACGCGCTACGTCGAACCGGCCGTGTTCGACAGGTTCGCCGCCGAAGCCGAGGACATGGGATTCTCGCACGCGGCATCCGGGCCGCTGGTGCGCTCCTCGTACCACGCCGACCAGCAGGCCCACGAAGCCGGCGTGGCCTGAACCGCCAGCGAGAACCCCAGCCGGCGGCGCACCGACAAGCCGCGGCCGACCCTTTTCTGCGAGCGTCGCGTCGGCAGGTGCTCAAGCGTTTCTTGGTTCCTCCCGATCGGCGAATGACGACGCGCTAAGTCTGCCGCGCCCACGATGCGCGCACGCCGATCACCGTGAACCCTGGCGCCGCGGCGAGGGTCAACATAGGAACGGGCGCGTGCCCGAAAGCGCGCTCCCGGGTCCGGCCTCTCTTTCAATACAAGGAGTGAAATCATGCGCGTCGTCTTGGGTTTACTGCTCGGGCTTTTCATCGGCGCCCCGGCGCACGCGGCCGGCCTTGCCTCGTTGAGCAATGCCGATACGGTGAACGGGCTGAAGCAGGCGCTCACCGACGGCTCCGCCGCCGCAGTCTCGCTGCTGGGCAAGGAAAACGGCTACTTCGGCAACCCGCAGGTCAAGATTCCGCTGCCCAAGGCGATCCAGCAGATCGAGGGCGCGCTGCGCCTCATGGGCAAGAAAAAGGAAGCGGACGATCTGGTGCTGTCCATGAACCGCGCCGCCGAAGCGGCCGTGCCGGAGGCGAAGGCGCTGCTCGTCGATGCGGTGAAGAACATGTCGGTGCAGGACGCCAAAGGCGTCCTCACCGGCGGGGATACCGCCGCGACCGAGTACTTCCGCCGCACCACGCAACTGCAGCTCTCCGAGCGCTTTCTGCCCATCGTGAAGAACATTACCGATCGCTCGGGGCTCGCGCAGCAGTACAATTCGCTCGCCGGGCAGGGCATGTCCTTCGGCCTCGTCGACAAGGACGAGGCGACCGTCGAGAACTACGTCACCAAGAAGGCGGTCGACGGGCTCTACTTCATGATCGGCGAGCAGGAGAGGAAGTTCCGCCAGAACCCCGTCGGCGCCTCGAGCGACATCGTGAAGAAAGTGTTCGGCGCGCTGCGCTGAAGATTAACCGCCAACACGCCAAGGCGCCAAGAAATACAAATGGCGAGCGTCAGGTTCAGCGTGCCGGACGAGGCAAGAAGCAGTTCAATCGCGCCTTCGCCCGCGAGAACGAGAGTAGCGTCGTCGCGCACCATTGGGGATACACTTAACCACCTCGGCCCTTCGGGCCACCATGACTGCTCCGGTTGCTCCCGGCTGGAGCAGTTGCCGGGCGGGATTTTCACCCACTGGGAAAGCACCGCGTTTGCACGGCGGACAACCATTGCGGTCGTTCAAAAACACTACTGAACAACGAGTCGACAACGCCGACGCACTTCCACGACGGCATTTGCACTTTGCCCTATTCGCCGTCCGGCAGTTGCCCCGTAGCGGCCTTGAAGCTGACAAAATGCGTGCCGTCCTCCAGTGCGGTTTGCTCATGCTCCTGATCGCTCGGTATCAGCGCAATCTCGCGAGGAACCATCTCGCGCACCTCATCTCCGATTCTCATTCTAAGCCGCCCGGAGAGAACGAGTATCATCTGTTCGCTTTTGTGATGATGCGGCTTGGCGCCAGTGCCCTTGGGCTCGGTGTAGTAACCGATTTCCAGTTCGTTGCCAGTGATCGTCGGGCCGTACGCAGTGGAATGTCCCGGCGCCACGATCGTGCCTGGCATATCGTCAACCTTGAAGAATGGCATGGTCACTCCGCATTGAAAGGCGTGGTTCGTGACTAATGACGACCGGGAAACGATCCAATCCGGCCATTCGAACACGCTATAGAGACACCGGCCCGGCAACAAAAAAACCCTGCCGAGGCGTGATCTGCGTAGGTGCAGCTGAACGCGTTACGGCCTGTTGTTTCCCGCA
>JBFKNN010000021.1:0-26163 GCA_041629335.1 Burkholderiales bacterium
AACATCAGCGTGCAGCCGACGATCTTCACGGTAGTGGTGACGAACATCACCCGCCCCGTGGGCATCGAGTCGGCGAAAGCGCCGACGAAGGCGGCGAAGATGCCGTACGAGGTGGTGAAGAAGAACTTCAGCATCGGCGTCATCCAGTCCGGGGCGGTCATCTGGATGAGCAGCGCGATGGCGGCGACGAGCAGCGCGTTGTCGGCGAGCGACGAGAAGAACTGCGCCGCCATGATGATGTAGAAACCTAGCGGCATGGCGTGGCGGGGGCGGCAGGGCCTGGCTCGTTTAAACCGGCGCTTTATACCATACTTCGCGTCCTGCTGTAGCCTTATTCCCCCCTATTTTTCCGCTGCTTGGCGAGTTTCCGCGGCAGGCGCTCCTGCTCGGCGAACGACGGCGTGCGCGACGTGCCACTGCCGGGTTATGGCTGCTGCGGCGCATCAGTAAGCCGCTCCGTGTAGCCGGCGGGCGCGCGCTCGGTCTGGCTCGTGCAAACCTGCATGTGCAGGCACTGGCTGATGCGAGCGAGCCGGTCTTTGGTGCGTACGAGATCGTACAGTGCGAGGCGGCGAGCGCGTCGAGCAGTATCGCCGCGAAACGCGGCTGCCCGGACAGCACGCAGATCACCGCGGCGGCCGCGACGATGCGGCAAAACCACGCGCCGCGCCGGTCCTCGAGGCAAGCGCGGTGCGGCCCGAGCGGAAACAGCGCCACCAGCGCAGCGGCGATGGGCCGGCGCTTCAGCAGCTGCGCCAGCCGCACGTTTGCGCTCTGCAAGCCGCCGCTGTGAAGGTCGAAGTCTTTCCAGTCCTGGGGCACGCGTTCTTGCCTGGGATACCCGGGCAACGATAGCACAGGAGCAAGGGCAAGGAGGAAGGAAGAAGGACGAAGGAGGAAGAAGGAAGGACGAAGGCAAGACCGCGACGGACGATGAATGCGTACGTCGGCAGCAGAAATGCACCTTGCTCGAGTCGCGTATTTTCTTTTGCCTTGTGCTTTTCGCCTTCCGCCTTGCTCTTTTGGTAGTATGTGCGCATCGCGTGCTGCCCGGCGCGCATTCCACTCCTTTTTCCATGGCGGACCGGCGACTGCAGGTATTCTTCACGGTGGCAAAGCTGCTCAGCTTTACCAAGGCGGCGGAACAGCTGTTCATGACCCAGCCGGCCGTGACGTTCCAAGTGAAGCAGCTGGAGGAGCATTTCAACACGCGCCTGTTCGAGCGCAGCCACGGAAGGATAGGGCTCACCCCGGCGGGCAAGCTGGTGATGAGCTATGCCGAGCGCATTCTCGACCTGTCGGAGGAGATGGAAACGCGCGTGGGAGAGCTCACGGGCGCGGTGAGCGGCCCCCTGCAGCTCGGCGCGAGCACGACAATCGCCGAGTTCTACCTGCCGCAGGTGCTGGGCGAGTTCAAGGCGCTGTATCCGCAGGTGCAGACCCACATGACCGTCAGCAACTCCGACACGATCGAGAACCGGGTCGCCGATTACACGCTCGATCTCGGCCTGATCGAATCACCCTCGCACCTGCCCGCGCTGCAGACGGAGAAATGCTGTGACGACGAGCTCGTCGTCATCTGCTCGCCCAAGCACAAGCTTGCCAAGCTGAAAAGTGTCGCGCCGAAGCAGCTTCTGGGCGAGCCGTACGTGAACCGCGAGATCGGCTCGGGCACGCGCGAGTTCGCGGACAATTACCTGCGCCAGTGCGATATCGCTCCCGAAGACCTGAACATCGTAATGGAGCTCGGCAGCCCCGAGGCGATCAAGGGCGTGGTCGAGACCGGCATCGGCGTGTCGATCGTATCGCGCGCCACCATCGCGAAGGAGTTGAAGCTCGGGGTGCTGACGGCGGTTCCGCTGCACCCGCGGCTGATCCGCACGCTGTCGCTGGTCCACCCCAGGGAGAAGTTCCGCTCGAAACTGCTCACCACGTTCGTCGAGTTCGCGACGACCAAGATGAAGCAGATGGCCAAAGCGGCATGAAGCAGTTCCTCGCGTTCCAGCTTACCTGCTCCGGGTTCCCGGGTTTGATCGAGAAGCGGCTCGAGAACCGGGGCTTCGGGTTCGTTTACTGCGGGCCGTTCACCGGGCAGGCCGTGCCCGCAGCGCGTTGCCGTACGACGCGCAGTGGCTGCCGGGTGGCGCGTTTCCGGTCACCGACCGTGAGAACTGCCCCTGGCTCGACGACGAATTGCGGTTCCTCGCGGCGTTCCCCCGGGCGCACCGGCCGGTCGTGGGCCTCGGCCTCGGCGGCCTGCTGACGGCGCAAGCCGCCGGTTTCTTGCCTTGAACCCGGTGCAGGGGAAGGCGAAGGATGAAGGCGGAAGGCGGAAAAAAGGGCGGAGGTCGCATCCAGTGGACCACCAGTCACCGGTACGAGTCAGGCCTGTGAGGGTCGAGGGTGAGCGCTGAGAAAAAAAAGCTGCTCGACCTGTTCGGGAAGCTCGACGAGCATCAGCAGGAGACGCTGCTCGCTTTCGCCGAGTTTCTCATCACCCGGCCGGGTCTCGCGGACGAGGCGGATCCGGTGCAGCCACGGCCGATCGAGCGTCCCGCGGACGAGACCGTGGTCATGGCGATCCGCCGGCTGACGCAGACGTATCCCATGCTAGACCGGCGCAAGCTGTTCAGCGAGGCCTCGCGCTTCATGGCCGAGCACGCGCTCGCCGGCCGGCCGGCGCAAGAGGTGATTGACGAGCTCGAGATCGTGTTCGCCCGGCACTACGAGCGGCAGAAGAAGGAAGGAGGAAGGAGGAAGGATGAAGGAGGAAGGAGGAAGGATGAAGGAGGAAGGATGAAGGAAGAAGGATGAAGGAGGAAGGTCGAAGTAGAGTTGAGCGGTCATCGTCGTGCCTGCACCATGGGCCCTTCTTCCTTCTTGCTCCTTCATCCTTCTTCCTTCACCCTTCCTACATTGAGCATATGCGCCCGATCTCCGCCACCATCGATCTCGCCGCGCTGGGCCACAACCTGGCGGTGGCGAAGCGGCATGCGCCGCGCGCCAAGGCATTCGCGGTGATCAAGGCGAACGCCTACGGGCACGGTCTCGAGCGCACGCTCCGGGCCTACGATGCGGCGGATGGAATCGCGTTATTGGAGCTCGACACCGCGGTGCGGCTGCGCGAAGCGGGCGAGCGGCGGCGCATCGCGCTGCTCGAGGGGTTTTTCGAGCCGACGGAGGTCGCGGTGTTCGCCGAGCACCGGCTGACCGCGGTCGTTCATTCGCGCGAGCAGCTGGCCATGCTGAAAGGGCTGGCGGCGGGCAGCGATCTCGACGTGATGCTGAAGGTCAATACCGGCATGAACCGGCTTGGATTTTCGCCGGCGGAGTTCCCGTCCGTGCTGGCGGGGCTGCGCGCGCAGACGGGCATCGGCCGGGTGACCGCGATGACGCACTTCGCTAACGCTGACGATGCGCGCGGCGTCGACTGGCAGATGGCGGCATTCGAGCCGCTGGTGCAAGGAACCGATCTGCCGGTGAGTCTCGCCAACTCGGCCGCGATCCTCCGCTACCCGCAAACCCACCGCGACTGGATACGCCCGGGCATCATGCTCTACGGATGCTCGCCGTTTGCCGAGAGCGTCGGGCCGGAGATCGGGCTCAAGCCGGCGATGACCCTGGAGGCGCAAGTAATCGGCGTTCAGAGCCTGAAGCGGGGCGACATCGTCGGCTACGGCGGGATCTTCACCGCCGAGCGCGAGATGCGGGTTGGCGTCGTCGCGTGCGGCTACGCCGACGGCTATCCGCGCCACGCGCCCAACGGCACGCCCGTGGCGGTGGATGGTAGACTGACCGGCACCGTCGGGCGGGTCTCGATGGACATGCTGTGCGTCGATCTCACGCCGGTGCCGCAGGCCGGCGTCGGCTCGCGCGCCGTGCTGTGGGGCGAAGGCAACCCGATCGAGCGCGTCGCGATCGCTTCGGGCACCGTGGGCTACGAGCTGATGTGCGCGCTGGCGCCTCGTGTGCCGGTCAACGTCCGATCGGACTGATCGGTGCTGTCGCGAGATACTTGGCGCGGCCGCATGGACATGGAGAAAGGCGTGAATCGTGATCGGTGAACCGACCAGACCCCGCGACGTGACGCCTCAGTCGGATCACAGATCACGGATCACCTTTCTGGCTTTGTCGTAGAAAATGGCGAAAGCGAAGACCGTCTACAGCTGCACCGAATGCGGCGGCCAGGTGCTCAAGTGGCAGGGCCAGTGCCCGCACTGCCAGCAATGGAACACGCTGGTCGAGACTGTCAACGATGCCGTGGCGGCCACGAGCAACCGCTTCGCGCTCGTTGCCGACGGCGGCAAGGTGCAGCGCCTGTCGCAGGTCGAAGCGCGCGAAGAGTCGCGTGTGCCGACCGGCGTGCCCGAATTTGACCGCGTGCTCGGCGGGGGGCTCGTGCCGGGCGGCGTCGTGCTGATCGGCGGCGACCCGGGGATCGGCAAGTCGACGCTGCTGCTGCAGGCGCTCGCGTCGATCGGCGCGAGCCGCGACGTCCTGTATGTGAGCGGCGAGGAATCCGCGCAGCAGATCGCGCTGCGCGCAAAGCGCCTGGAGATCGATGCGGCCCGCGTCAACGTTCTGACCGAGATCAGCCTCGATCGCATCAAGGCGGCGATCCAGACGGCCAAGCCCGAGGTGGCGGTGATCGACTCGATCCAGACGCTGTACTCCGGCGCGCTGCAGTCGGCGCCGGGGTCGGTCGCGCAGGTGCGCGAGTGCGCTGCGCAGTTGACCCTGACGGCGAAGGGCAGCGGCACGGCGATCGTGTTCATCGGCCACGTCACCAAGGAAGGCACGCTCGCCGGTCCGCGCGTGCTCGAGCACATGGTCGACACCGTGCTCTATTTCGAGGGCGACACGCACTCGCGCTTCCGCCTGATCCGCGCCATGAAGAACCGCTATGGCGCGGTCAACGAGCTGGGCGTGTTCTCGATGGAGGAGAAGGGGCTCAAGGGTGTCACCAACCCCTCGGCGCTCTTCCTGTCGCACCACGCCGAGCCGGTCGCGGGCTCGTGCGTGATGGTGACGCAGGAAGGCACGCGTCCGCTGCTGGTCGAGGTCCAGGCGCTGGTGGACGAGGCGCATGCGCCCAACCCGCGGCGCCTCTCGGTCGGGCTCGAGCAGAACCGGCTCGCGCTGCTGCTCGCGGTGCTGCACCGGCACGCCGGGATCGCGTGCTACGACCAGGATGTCTTCGTCAACGCGGTGGGCGGGGTGAGAATCACCGAGCCGGCGGCGGACCTCGCGGTGCTGATGGCGATCGTCTCCTCGCTCAAGAACAAGCCGCTGCCCGCGAAGCTGGTCGTGTTCGGCGAGGTCGGCCTGGCGGGCGAGGTGCGGCCGGTGCAGCGCGGGCAGGAGCGCCTCAGGGAAGCGGCCAAGCTCGGCTTCACCCACGCGCTGATCCCCAAGGCGAACAAGCCGAAGCAGGCGATCGCCGGCATCGAGGTGATGGCAGTCGACCGCGTGGCGGACGCGTTTGCGCGCGTGCGCTGAGCGTATACTTTGGTCTCCGGTCACGAATTTCCCAACCTATGGATATGAACCGGGAATTGGCATCCTACGCCGGCACGATACACGAGCAGGCGGTGCGCTCGCTGTTTCAGATGCTCGAGAGCATCTGCGAGGGCGCGGTTGTGGTCGACCGCGACGCGCGTATCGAGTGGATCAGCGACAAGTACCTGACGTTGCTTGGCCTCTCGAGCGCGGGCGATGCGCTGGGCAAGCCGATCGAAGAGGTGATACCCACCAGCCTCATGCGCCGCGTGGTCGAGACCGGCGAGCCGATTCTTCTCGACATGATGAACTTCCGCGACCAGTCATTCGTGGTCACCCGGCTGCCGCTGCGCGACGAGAACGATGTCGTGACCGGGGCGGTCGGCTTCGTACTCTACGACGGGCCCCAGTACCTCAAGCCGCTCGTGTCGAAGTTCACGCAGCTGCAACGCGAGCTCGCGGCTGCGCAGCGCGCGCTCGCCGAGCACCGGCGCCCGAAATACACTTTCTCCAGCTTTGTCGGCGGCAGCCCGGCCTGCCTTGAGGTCAAACGGCAGGCGCGGCGCGCAGCCCAGCTCGACACGACCGTGCTGCTGCAGGGCGAGACCGGCACCGGCAAGGAGTTGCTGGCGCACGCGATCCACGCCGTCTCCGCGCGCGCTGAGAAGCCATTCATCGGCGTCAACCTTGCCGCGATTCCGGAGAATTTGCTTGAGGCGGAGTTCTTCGGCGTCGTGCCCGGGGCTTACACCGGGGCCGATCGCCGCGGGCGCGAGGGCAAGCTCGAGCTTGCCGACGGCGGCACCCTGTTCCTTGACGAGGTCGGTGATATGCCGCTCGCACTGCAGGCGAAGCTTCTGCGCGTGCTGCAGGAGCAGGAGTTCGAGCCGCTCGGGTCCAACCGCGTGGTGCGCGTGGACGTGCGCGTGATCGCCGCGACCAGCCGCGATCTGAAGCAGCTCGTCGCCGAGGGGCATTTCCGCTCCGACCTCTACTATCGCCTGTCAGTGCTGTGCATCAAGGTGCCGCCGCTGCGCGAGCGGCTCGCGGACCTCGAAGCGCTGTGCGAGGTGATGCTCGAGCGGATCGCACAGCGCACCGGTCTGCGGCAACGCGAGTTGACTGCCGATGCGCTGACCGTGCTCGCGCGCTATGCCTGGCCGGGGAACGTGCGCGAGCTGCGCAACGTGCTCGAGCAGGTCACCATGCTCACCGACGGGCCGCGCATTGCGGCGGACGATTTCGTCAACATCCTGCCGGATGCTGCGGTTGAGCGACGGCGCGACCGTAGTGACAACCGCGGTGCGCGACCGCTCCCGCTTGCCGACGCGGTCGCGGTTGCCGAGCGCAGTGCGATCCGCTCCGCGCTCGCAGCGGCAAACGGCAACAAGATGCTCGCCGCGCGGCTGCTTGGCGTGTCGCGGACCACTCTGTACGAAAAGCTTGCGGGGCTACGCTCCGAGCCTGGCGCGGATTGAGTGTTCGTCACAACGAACACGGAAAAAGCCGCTTATTCAGAGAGTTATGTGCGGGATCGCCCAGTTGTCCGGAGTCGCGGACAAAGTGAGTGTATGCTCTGGCCACTTTGACGGATCAGGTCGTCAAGCTGGAACGAACAACATAATAAGAACAAACAGTTAAGTCTACTGGCACGGTCGTTGCAACCGGTTCAACTATTAGGCCGGTCGCGGGCCAAGATAGCATCGACCGGGCACAATAAGCAGGTCCAAAGCAGCAAGAAGCTGTCGCATCCCGCAATGGAGGAGCCTTGGTTCGCGACAATCCGTATGGCGTCGGCCTCGGCAAGAACGCGGCGAACTACACGCCGCTCTCGCCGCTGTCACTCCTTGCGCGAACGGCCTACGTGTATCCCCGCCGCGTCGCAGTGATCCACGGCGAGTGGCGGCTCACGTGGGCCGAGGTCTACGAGCGCAGCCGCCGGCTCGGCTCGGCGCTGCGAGCGCGCGGCATTGAGGCGGGCGACACGGTTGCGGTCATGCTCCCCAATATCCCGGCGATGTACGAGGCGCATTTCGGCGTGCCCATGGCCGGCGCGGTGCTCAACACACTCAACACCCGGCTCGACGCCGCGACCATCGCCTTCATGCTCGACCACGCCGAGGCGAAGGTGCTGATCACGGATCGCGAATTCAGCGACGTGGTCGAGAAGGCGCTCGCATCGGCCAAGGCCCGGCCGATCGTGATCGACGTGGACGATCCGGCGTTCAAGGGCGGCAAGCTGCTGGGCGAGACGACCTACGAGCGGTTCATCGAGTCCGGGGACCCTGCGTTCGACTGGCAGCTGCCGGCCGACGAGTGGGACGCGATCTCGCTCAACTACACGTCGGGCACCACCGGCGACCCCAAAGGGGTGGTCTACCACCACCGCGGCGCGTATCTCAACGCGCTCTCCAACATCGTGTCGTGGGGCATGCCGCAGCATCCGGTGTACCTGTGGACGCTGCCGATGTTCCATTGCAATGGCTGGTGCTTCACCTGGACGATCGCGGCGGCGGCCGGCACCAACGTGTGCCTGCGCAAGGTCGATGCGAAGCCGATTTTCGATTCGATACGGAAACACCGGGTGACGCACTACTGCGGCGCACCGATCGTGCACAGCCTTCTGATCAACGCGCCGGAAGAGATGAAGCGCGGCATCGATCACACCGTGCACTGCCTGGTGGCTGCGGCGGCGCCGCCCGCGGCGGTGATCGAAGGCATGGGAAAGATGGGTTTCGACATCACTCACGTCTACGGGCTGACCGAGACCTACGGTCCGGCGGCGGTGTGCGCGAAGCACGAGGAGTGGGACGCGCTGCCGCTGGAGAAGCGCGTGGAGCTGAACGGCCGCCAGGGCGTGTGGTACCACGCGCAGGAGGGCATGACGGTGATCGATCCTCAGTCGATGCAGCCGGTGCCGTGGGACAACGCGACCATCGGCGAAGTGATGTTCCGCGGCAACCTCACCATGAAGGGCTATCTCAAGAATCCCAAGTCGACCGCCGAGGCGTTCGCCGGGGGCTGGTTCCACACCGGCGACATCGGGGTGATGCAGCCCGACGGTTACGTCAAGATCAGGGACCGGTCGAAGGACGTGATCATTTCCGGCGGCGAGAACATCTCCTCCCTCGAGGTGGAGGACGTGCTCTACCGGCATCCGGCGGTGATGGCGGTGGCGGTCGTGGCGCAGCCCGATCCGAAGTGGGGCGAGGTACCGTGCGCTTTCGTCGAGCTGAAGGAGGGCGCGCAGGCGACGGAAGCCGAGCTGGTCGAGTACTGCCGCGGCCGCATGGCGCGCTTCAAGGCGCCCAGGCGCGTGGTGTTCGGTGCGCTGCCCAAGACTTCGACCGGCAAGATCCAGAAGTACATATTGCGGGAGCAGGTCAAGTCTGCTTCTGCCATTGATTCGTGAGTAACGAACGGTGAACGGTGTGCGGAACTCAGGCGGTGCCGCAGGGTGCGGCTTCAGCGCACCGGGCCCGCTCGTCGATACAAGCACTGTTCTGGCGCGCTGGAGCCGCGCCCTGCGTTGCTCGCATCGCGGATTGCGATTCATGCAGTTGAAACCATGACGAACGGCGACACCATTCTCGAAACGCGTGGGCTCACCAAGGAGTTCAAGGGCTTCGTCGCGGTCAGCGACGTGAACCTGCGCGTCGCGCGCGGCGCGATTCATGCGCTGATCGGCCCCAACGGCGCCGGCAAGACGACATGCTTCAACCTGCTCACGCACTTCCTGACGCCGACCCGCGGCGACATCGTCTTCAATGGCCGCCGGATCACCGGTTCGAATGCGTCCGCGATCGCCCGCATGGGGCTGGTACGCTCGTTCCAGATTTCCGCGGTGTTCCCGCATCTGACGGTGCTCGAGAATGTGCGCATCGCGCTGCAGCGCCGGCGCGGGGGCTCGTACGACTTCTGGCGCTCAGCGCGCGTGCTCGACGAGCTCAACGGTCGCGCGGGCGAGCTGATCGAGGCGGTCGGGCTGGAGGAATTCTCGACCACGGTGGCGGTGGAGCTGCCCTATGGGCGCAAGCGCGCGCTCGAGATCGCGACCACGCTCGCGCTCGAGCCCGAGATGATGCTGCTCGACGAGCCGACCGCCGGCATGGCGCACGAGGACGTCGAGCGCATCTCGGCGCTGATCAAGCGGGCGGCGGCGAATCGCACGGTGCTCATGGTCGAGCATAATCTGTCGGTCGTCGCCAACCTTGCGCACCGCATCACGGTGCTGCGCCGGGGTGAAATCCTGGCCGAGGGGGACTACGACAGCGTCTCGCGTAATCCCGAAGTTGTCGAAGCCTATCTGGGGAAGCCCAATGCCTGACGCGGGAGCCAAGGCGCCGCTGCTCGCGGTCACGGGCCTGCAGGCCTGGTACGGCGAATCGCATGTCCTGCACGGGATGGATTTCGAGGTGCATGCGGGAGAAGTGGTGACGTTGCTCGGCCGCAACGGGGTGGGCAAGACCAGCACGCTGAAGTCGATCATGGGCATGGTGCCGCGCCGCGAAGGCTCGGTGCGGTTCGAGGGGGCGGAGATCATCGGTTTGCCGTCGAACCGGATTGCGCGGCTCGGCATCGCGTTCTGCCCCGAGGAGCGCGGCATTTTCGCAAGCCTCAACGTGCTCGAGAACCTCATGTTGCCGCCGCGCGTGCGCGAAGGCGGCTTCGGCCTCGGAGAGGTCTACGAGCTGTTCCCCAACATCAAGGAGCGGCTCGCGAGCCAGGGCACCAAGCTCTCCGGCGGCGAGCAGCAGATGCTCGCGGTCGGCCGCATACTGCGTACCGGCGCGCGGCTGCTGCTGCTCGACGAGCCGACCGAGGGGCTCGCGCCGGTGATCGTGCAGCAGATCGGCCGCACGATCGAGCGGCTGAAGGCCGGTGGCTACACCATACTGCTGGTCGAGCAGAACTTCCGCTTTGCGCAGACCGTCGCCGACCGCCACTACGTGGTGCAGGAGGGCGGGCGCGTCGCCGACATGATTCCCAACAGCGAGCTCGAGGCGAACATGGCCAAGCTCCACGACTACCTGGGCGTATGAGCTGTTTTTTCTGAACATGACAAAAGGAGGCACGAACATGGTTAAGCACGGAAAATGGTGGCTGGCGGCCGCTGCAACGCTGGCGATGGGCACGGCGCAGGCGCAGATCAGCGACGGCGTGGTGAAGATCGGGGTGATGAACGACCAGTCGGGCACCTACGCCGACCTGGCGGGGCCGGGCTCGGTGGTGGCCGCGCGCATGGCGGTGGAGGACTTCGGCGCCGCGAAGAAGGGCATGAAAGTGGAGATCGTGGTGGCCGACCACCAGAACAAGCCCGAGGTCGGGTCGAGCATCGCGCGCCAGTGGTACGACGTGGATAAGGTTGACGCCATCGTCGACGTGCCGACCTCGTCGGTCGCGCTGGCGGTGAACCAGATCACACGCGACAAGAACAAGGTGCTGCTGGTCTCGACCGGCGCCACCTCCGACCTCTACGGCAAGGCGTGCACGCCGAACACCATCCACTGGACCTACGACACCTGGTCGCTCGCCAACGGCACCGGCTCGGCGATCGTCAAGACCGGCGGCAAGAGCTGGTTCTTCCTCACCGCGGACTACGCCTTCGGCCACGCGCTCGAGCGCGACACGGAAGCAGTGGTGGTCAAGAACGGCGGCAAGGTCGTGGGCAAGGTGCGCCACCCGTTCCCGTCGGCTGACTTCTCGTCGTTCCTGCTGCAGGCGCAGGCCTCGAAGGCGCAGATCATCGGGCTGGCGAACGCGGGCGCCGACACCATCAACGCCATCAAGCAGGGCGCGGAGTTCGGCATCGTCAAGGCCGGCCAGCAGTTTGCCGGGCTGCTCGTGTTTCTTACCGACGTTCGTGCGCTTGGGCTCGAGCGCGCTCAAGGGTTGCTGATGACGGAAGCGTTCTACTGGGATCTCAACGACACCACGCGTGCCTTCTCCAAGCGGTTCGCGGCGCTCCACAAGGGCGCGATGCCGACGATGGGTCAGGCGGGCGTCTATTCCGCCGTGTTGCACTACCTCAAGGCGATCGAGGCGCTGAAGTCCGACGCTGCCGGCGACAAGGTCGTTGCCAAGATGAAGGAACTGCCGACCGAAGACCCGGTGTTCGGCAAGGGCAGCATCCGCGTCGACGGCCGCAAGCTCCACAACATGTACCTGTTCGAGGTGAAGAAGCCCGCGGAGTCGAAGGGCGAGTGGGACTACTACAAGGTGCGTGCCACGATTCCGGCGGCAGAGGCGTTCCGGCCGGAGAAGGACGGCGGCTGCCCGCTCGTCAAGTAAAGGAGGAAGGAGGAAGTAAGAAGGAGGAAGGGTGAGGGCCGAACACGCAACGACTCGAGAGGGGGCGCCGGCGCGCGGCGCCCTCTTCATCCTTCATCCTTCATCCTTCATCCTTGCCGCATGAGCGAGATCTTCGGCATCCCCACCCAGGCCCTGTTCGGCCAGCTTCTGATCGGGCTGATCAACGGCTCGTTCTACGCGCTGCTCTCGCTCGGGCTGGCGGTGATCTTCGGGCTGCTCAACATCATCAACTTCGCGCATGGCGCGCAGTACATGATGGGGGCGTTCTGCACGTGGTTCCTGCTCAACAAGCTGGGGTTGGGTTACTGGTGGTCGCTCGCGCTCTCGCCGCTCATCGTCGGCGCGACCGGCATCGTGATCGAGCGCTTCATGCTGTCGCGGCTCTACAGGCTCGACCATCTGTACGGGCTCCTGCTCACGTTCGGGCTGGCGCTCGTGATCCAGGGCCTGTTCCGCCAGTACTTCGGTTCCTCGGGCCTGCCGTACCCGATTCCGCGGGCGCTGCAGGGCGGGCAGAACCTGGGCTTCATGTTCCTGCCGAACTACCGTGCCTGGGTAATCGTGTTCTCGCTCGTGATCTGCCTTGGCACGTGGTTCATGATCGAGAAGACCAAGCTGGGCTCGTACCTGCGCGCGGCGACGGAGAACCCGCAACTGGTGCAGGCGTTCGGGGTGAACGTGCCGCGCATGGTGACGCTCACTTACGGCTTCGGCGTCGGGCTCGCGGCGCTCGCCGGGGTGATGGCCGCGCCGATCTACAGCGTCAATCCGCTGATGGGCGCGGATCTCATCATTGTCGTGTTTGCGGTGGTGGTGATCGGCGGCATGGGCTCGATCATGGGTTCGATCGTGACCGGGTTCGTGCTGGGCCTGGTCGAGGGGCTGACCAAGGTGTTCTACCCCGAGGCATCCAATACCGTGATCTTCATCATCATGGCGATCGTGCTGATGATCAAGCCCGCCGGCCTGTTCGGCACCCAAAAGTGAGATGGCGGTGAGTCAAGCGACACAGGCGATCAGAGCTGCAATGGCGAGCGGCACGGTGCTCAAGCACCAGCGCATCGCGTTTGCGGTGATGTTCCTGTTCTTCGCGATCGCGCCGACCGTGATCTACCCGGTGTTCCTGATGAAGGTGATGAGCTTCGCGCTGTTTGCTTGCGCGTTCAATCTGCTGATCGGGTACGTCGGACTGCTGTCCTTCGGGCACGCCATGTTCCTCGGCATGGCGGGCTATGCGGCCGCGCATGCGGCGAAAGTCTGGGGCTTTACGCCCGAATTGGCGATTCTGACCGGAGCGGCGACGGCGGGCGTTCTGGGACTCGTCGCAGGGCTGATCGCCATCCGGCGCCAGGGCATCTACTTCGCGATGATCACGCTTGCGCTCGCGCAGATGGTGTATTTCTTCTGCGTGCAGGCGCCGTTTACCCACGGCGAGGACGGCATCCAGGCGGTGCCGCGCGGCCACCTCTTCGGCTTTATCGATCTCAACAACCGCGTGGCCGTCTACACCACGGTGTTCGTCGTCTTCATGGCGGGCTTTCTGCTGATCTACCGCATCATCCATTCACCCTTCGGCCAGGTGTTGAAGGCGATACGCGAGAACGAGGCCCGGGCTACCTCGCTTGGCTACGACACCGACCGCTACAAGCTGATCGCATTCGTGCTCTCGGCGACGCTCTCCGGTGTCGCAGGCGCGATGAACGCATTGGTGTTCCAGCTGGCGGCCCTGAATGCGGTGCACTGGACGATGTCGGGGGAGGTGGTGCTGATGACGCTGGTCGGGGGGCTGGGCACCGTGTTCGGCCCGGTGGTCGGCGCGCTGGTCGTGCTGGCGATGGAGAACTACCTGGCCCAGCTCGGCGCGTGGGTCACGATCGTGCAGGGCCTGATCTTCATCGTGTGCGTGCTCACCTTTCGCCGCGGCATCGTCGGCGAGCTCGCGCATTACCTCAGGAAGCCGCTCTAACGCATCGTGAGGGCGGCTCTGCGCCCCGGGCGCGAGTCCACATGGTGCGGCGCGCGTCGCAGCATCGTTCCGCTGGTCGCCGCGATCCGCTAAAATACGCGCATTCCGGCATTACTTTCCCAGTCCACATTCCAGGAGCAGTGATGAAAGTTCTGGTCACCGTGAAGCGCGTGATCGATCCCTACGTCAAGGTCCGCGTCAAGTCCGACGGCAGCGGAGTCGAGACAGCGAACGTCAAGATGACGATGAATCCATTTTGTGAAATCGCGGTCGAGCAGGCCGTGCGCATGAAGGAAGCGGGCACGGTGACCGAGATCGTCGCGGTGTCGATCGGCGTCACGCAGTGCCAGGAGACCCTGCGCACCGCGATGGCAATGGGTGCGGACCGCGGCATCCTCATCGAGACCGCCGAGGAAGTCCAGCCGCTCGCCGTCGCGAAGCTGGTGCAGAAGATCGTCGAGAAGGAGAGCCCCAAGCTCGTCATCATGGGCAAGCAGGCGATCGACGACGATTCGAACCAGTCGGGCCAGATGCTCGCTGCGCTGCTCGGCTGGCCGCAGTCCGCGTCCACCTCCAAGATCGAGATCGCCGGCGAGGCGGCTGAAGTGACGCGCGAGATCGACGGCGGGCTGGAAAAGCTCACGGTCAAGCTGCCGGCGGTAATCACGACCGACCTGCGGCTGAACGAGCCGCGCTACGTCACGCTGCCCAACATCATGAAGGCCAAGAAGAAGCCGCTCGAGACGCTGAAGCCCGACGCGCTCGGCGTCGACATCACGCCGCGGCTGAAGACGTTGAAGGTCGGAGAGCCGCCCAAGCGCGGCGCGGGCGTCAAGGTCGCGGATGTCGCGGAGCTGGTCGCGAAGCTCAAGAACGAAGCCAAGATCATCTAACGGCAGGGACTAGGGGCTAGGGACTAGGGGCTAGGGACTAGGGGCTAGGGGCTAGGGACTGGTGATTGGTGATCCGGTCACCGATCGTTTTCAGATAAACACCAAGCGAATCGGAAAGACTATGTCAGTACTCGTAATCGCCGAACACGACGGCAAGCAGCTCAAGCCGGGCGTTGCCAATACCATCACCGCTGCCGCGAAAATGGGCGGCGACACCACCGTGCTGGTGGCGGGTCATCAATGCAAGGAAGCGGCCGAGGCGGCCGCGAAGATCGCCGGCGTGAAGAAGGTCCTGCACTCGGATGCGCCGCACTACGAGGGCCTTCCCGCCGAGAATCTTGCCGCGCTGGTGAAGACGATCGCCGAGCAGTACACGCACATCACTGCGCCCGCAACGAACTTCGGCAAGAATGTCATGCCGAGGCTTGCCGCGCTGCTCGACGTGCAACAAGTATCCGACATCAGCAGCGTTGAGTCTCCCGACACGTTCGTGCGGCCGATCTACGCCGGCAACGCGCTTGCGACCGTGCAATCCTCCGACAAGATCAAGGTGGTGACGGTGCGCGGGACGGCGTTCGACCCTGCGGGCGAGGGCGGTTCGGCGCCGGTCGAGAACCTGCCGCCGGGACCGGATCTGGGGCTCGCCAAGTTCAAAGGGCAGGAACTCTCGAAATCCGAACGTCCGGAGCTTGCGGCAGCCCGCATCGTCGTCTCGGGCGGCCGCGGCATGGGCAGCGCGGAGAACTTCAAGATTCTCGAGGCGCTGGCCGACAAGCTGGGTGCGGCAGTCGGCGCCTCGCGCGCCGCGGTCGACTCGGGCTTCGTGCCGAACGACTTCCAGGTCGGGCAGACCGGCAAGATCGTCGCGCCGGAGCTCTACATCGCGGTCGGCATCTCCGGCGCAATCCAGCATCTTGCGGGCATGAAGGACAGCAAGGTGATCGTCGCGATCAACAAGGACCCCGAGGCGCCGATCTTCGCGGTCGCAAATTACTGGCTGGTCGAGGACTTGTTCAAGGCGGTGCCCGAGCTCACAACGAAGCTGTGAGCGAGAGGGCGTGACTGGTGACCGGTGAACCTCGATTGTGGGATTCTGTCGGTTGTGCGTAGACGATCGGCGGTAGGGTGCGGCTTTAGCGCACCGCAAGCGGCGCACATCATGGAATCGGCGCGCTAAAGCTGCGCCCTACGAACCACGAACCCCCAACCACGAACCACGCCTTCGCATGTCAACCTACCGCGCCCCCCTCAAAGACATGCAGTTCGCGATTCGCGAGATTGCCGGACTGGCAGAGGTTGCGGCGCTGCCCGGCTGCGAGGAGGTCAACACCGAGCTGGTCGACGCCGTGCTCGGCGAGGCGGCGCGGTTCGCGCAGGAAGTCCTCGATCCCCTGAACCGCGAAGGTGACAGGACGGGCGCGAAGCTCGCGGACGGCAAGGTCATCGCGCCGCCCGGCTTCAAGGAGGCATATCGCAAGTTCACCGAGGCCGGCTGGAACGGGCTCTCCGGGCAGACCGAGTTCGGCGGGCAGGGGCTGCCGCATATCGTGGCGATGCCGGTTCAGGAGATGTGGAACAGCGCCTGCATGTCGTTCTGCCTCGCGCCGATGCTGACTTCCGGCGTGCTCGAGGCGCTTAAGCGGCACGGGTCCCCCGAACAGCTGCAACGCTACGCGTCCAGGCTCACCAGCGGGGAGTGGGCCGGCACCATGAATCTCACCGAGCCGCAGGCCGGCTCCGATCTTTCGGCCGTGCGCACGCTTGCCGTTCCCGAGGGTGACCACTATCGCATCCGGGGCACCAAGATCTTCATCACCTGGGGCGAGCACGAAATGACCGAGAACATCGTGCATCTGCTGCTCGCGCGCCTGCCGGATGCGCCCGAGGGCGTGAAGGGCATCTCGCTGTTCATCGTGCCCAAGTTCCTGGTCAAGCCTGACGGCAGCCTGGGCGAAAGAAACGACGTCCGCTGCGTCTCGATCGAGCACAAGCTCGGCATCCACGCGAGCCCGACCTGCGTGCTCGCCTACGGTGATGCGAAAGGCGCGGTGGGCTATCTCGTCGGCGAACCGAATCGCGGGCTCGAGTACATGTTCACCATGATGAACCACGCACGCCTCGGCGTCGGCATGGAGGGCGTCGCGCTCGCCGAGCGCGCCTACCAGCACGCCGTCGAATACGCGAAGACGCGCGTGCAGGGCCGCGACATCGGGCAGAGGAGCGGTGACCGCGTTACCATCATTCACCATCCCGACGTGCGCCGCATGCTGATGTTCATGCGCGCGCAGACCGAAGCGATGCGCGCGCTCGTCTACTACGCCGCCGCCGCGCTCGACAGGTCCAAGCATCATCCCGACGCAGCCGAAAAGCGCCGCGGCCAGGCGCTGCTCGATCTGCTGACGCCCATCGTCAAGGGCTGGTGCACCGAGCAGGCGATCGAGGTGGCGTCCGTCGGCATCCAGGTCCACGGGGGCATGGGGTTCGTCGAGGAGACCGGCGCGGCGCAGTACCTGCGCGATGCGCGCATCACCACCATCTACGAAGGCACGACCGGGATCCAGGCCAACGATCTCGTCGGCCGCAAGGTCGCGTTCGAGAAAGGCGCCACGGCGGCGGCGGTGATCGCCGAGATACGTGCGCTCGATGCCGCGCTTGCCAGGGCCGGCGGCGAGCTGGAGACCGCGCGCGCAAACCTCAAGCAGGCAGTCGACGACCTCGAGGCGGCGACGCACTGGCTCGTCGACACCTACCCCGTGGACGCGAAGGCGGCGGTGGCGGTGGCGGTGCCTTACCTCAAGCTCTTCGGCACGGTAGCCGGCGGCTGGCTGATGGCGCGTGCCGCGCTGATCGCGCAGGAAAGAGCGAAAGAACCCGGGGCCGACCGTGATTTCTTCGCTGCGAAGTTTGCGACCGCGCGGTTCTACGCCGAGCACGTGCTGCCGCAGGCGCAGCCGCTTGCGCGCGAAGTGACGCACGGGGCGGGGAGCGTGCTGGCGCTGGACGTCGCAAGATTCTGATCCGCGTGCGGTGAGTGGCGCAATGTCGTGCCAAGCGCCCATTCAAGTGAGTGATCACCGGTGGGTTGTCACGAAACACGATTACGCAAGGGGAGATCGCCGTGAGCGCATCGCAACCGCTTCAACTCGTCAATCCGCTGATCGAGCGCATGCGCCGCGGCGAGCTGGGCCTTACGCTGATGATCCGGCATGCGCGCACGGTCGATATCGCGCTTGCGGCGAAGGCCTGCGGCTTTGACGGCCTGTTCTTCGATCTGCAGCACGGCGTGCTCCCCGAGCACGAGGTCTCGCAGATGGCGGTGGCGGCGATGCACATGGGTGTCGCGCCGCTCGTGCGCGTGCCGGAGAAGGACTACGCGGCGGCGATGAGGATGCTCGACAACGGCGCCATGGGCATCGTCATGCCCGAAGTGGCCACGGTGGAAGACGCGCGCAACTCGGTGACGGCCTGCAAGTACCCGCCGATCGGCAACCGCGGCGCGTTCGGCGGCTGGCCGAATTTCGGCTACCGTCCCGTGAAAGCGGCGGACGCGCGCAAGGCGATGAATGACGCGACGCTGCTGGTGCTGATGATCGAGAGCAAGGCGGCGCTCGCCAACATCGAGGCGATCGCCGCTGTGCCGGGCGTGGACGTGATCCACATCGGGACCAACGATCTCTCGACCGATCTCGGGCATCCGGGGGAACTCACCCACCCCGAAGTCCTTGCCGCGATCGATCGCGTGGTGAAAGCATGCGATGCGAACGGCAAGATTGCCGGTGTCGGGGGCCTGACCGGCGGCGACGTGGTGAAGATGCTGACGCCGGTCATCAAGCTCGGCGCGCGCTTCATCACCGCCGGCACCGAATGGAACCTGATGCTGGCGGCCGGGCAGGAGCGGGTGCGCGCGCTGCGCAGCATATCCGCTAAGAGCCCGTAACATAATGAAACACCGGATCGCGCGGGCCGGTGAAGCGGATACCGGCGTGGATGCGCGTCCCCACCGATCCCTCGAACCGTGTTTTCGCGTGCCAGAGCTCCCGGGAAGCGCGCGCTTGATCGTGGCAAGCACGGTGCGAATCCGGCGCATCGGTGCTTGGCCGGATGGTGTCAGGGCAGCGTAGCTTGATGCCCCGGCCCGCAGGAACCCCGGACAGCGAATTTTCCCCTTTTCTCACAGAGGCTTAGGGAAGCGGCTCGTTGCCCCCTGCAGGCACGCCGTGTATGCTGCCGACATCACCCGGCGTCTTGGCGCAGCGGCGAAAGTGGTGCGGGGCCCGCTGTGCTGGTAGGGTTGGGAAGCATCACGCAACGGCGTGGCCTGCGCCGCTGCGCTTCCCGCGGGAACTTGAGCGGTTCCGTATCTCGCCAACACAGGGGACACCATGTACGCGCTGTTGAGCATCGCCGCAATCGTCATCGTCGTCTGGATCTTCGCGTATCACCGCCTGCCGGCCATCGCTTGGACCATGGCGATAGCGATCATCCTCGCGCTGTTCACCGTGCATTCGGATTGGTCGGGCGCGGTGCTCGCGGTGCTGTGGGTGGCGTTCTTCGCGGGCGCCCTGCTCGACAATCCGACTTCGCTGCGCCGCTCATACATCAGCCGCCCTCTGCTTAAGGTATTCCGCCGCATCCTGCCGCAGGTGTCGCGGACCGAGCAGGAGGCGCTCGACGCCGGCACCGTGTGGTGGGAGGGCGAGCTCTTCAGCGGCAATCCCGACTGGAAGAAACTGCTCTCGTTCCCGAAGCCGGCGCTGTCGAAGGAAGAGCGGGCCTTTGTCGACGGCCCGGTGGACGAGCTGTGCGCCATGATCGACGAGTTCCGCATCACCCAAGAGCTGCACGATCTGCCGCCCGATGCATGGCAGTTCATCAAGGACAAGGGTTTTCTCGGCATCATCATCCCGAAGCAGCACGGCGGGCTGGGATTCTCGGCGCTCGCGCACTCCGCGGTGATCACCAAGTTGAGCACGCGCAGCAGTACCGCGGCGATCTCGGTGATGGTGCCGAATTCGCTCGGGCCGGCCGAACTGCTGCTCCACTACGGCACAAAGGAGCAGAAAGAGTATTACCTGCCGCGGCTCGCGAAGGGCTTGGAGATGCCGTGCTTCGCGCTGACCAGCCCGGAGGCGGGCTCGGACGCCGGTGGTATTCCGGATTTCGGCGTGGTCTGCCACGGCGAGTGGCAGGGCAAGTCCGATGTCCTGGGCATGAGGTTGAACTGGGACAAGCGCTACATCACGCTCGGCCCGGTCGCGACGCTGCTCGGGCTGGCGTTCCGGCTCTACGACCCGCAGCACCTGCTGGGGAAGGACGAGGAGGTCGGCATTACGCTCGCGCTGATTCCCACCGATACCCCGGGCGTGCAGATCGGGCGCCGGCACATGCCGCTCGGCGCCGCCTTCATGAACGGCCCGAACTGGGGCAAGGACGTGTTCGTGCCGATGGAGTACGTCATCGGCGGCGTGGAGTACGTCGGCAAGGGCTGGATGATGCTGATGAACAGCCTCGCGGCGGGGCGCTCGATCTCGCTGCCGGCGAATGCCTGCGGCATCGCGAAGATGTGCGCGCTGACGACTGGCGCCTACGGCCATGTCCGCACGCAGTTCAACGTCCCGATCGGGCGCTTCGAAGGCGTGCAGGAAGCGGTGGCGCGCATCGGCGGCAATGCCTATCTCATGGACGCGGCGCGCAAGATGACGGCGGGCGCGGTCGATCTGGGGGAAAAACCTTCGGTCGTCTCAGCCATCGCCAAGTACCACCTGACCGAGCGCGGGCGCGTGGTGATCAACGACGCCATGGATGTGCACGGCGGCAAGGGAATCTGCATGGGGCCGAGCAACTATCTCGCGTACGCGTACCAGCAGACGCCGATCGCGATCACGGTGGAAGGGGCCAACATCCTTACGCGCTCGATGATCATTTTCGGGCAGGGTGCGATCCGCGCCCATCCGTACGTACTGAAGGAGATCGAGGCCACGCGCGAGGCCGACGAGGCGAAAGCCCTGGCGGACTTCGACGCGGCGTTCTTCGGCCACGTCTCGTTCATCGTCGGCAACGTCGCGCGTGCGTTCTGGATGGGCCTCACCGCCGCGCGGTTCGTGGGCGCGCCGGGCGACGCGGACACACGCCGCTATTACCGGCAGATCACGCGGCTCTCGAGCGCGTTTGCGCTGATGGCGGACGTGGCGATGCTCACCCTCGGCGGTTCCCTCAAGTTCCGGGAGCGGCTGTCGGCCCGACTGGGAGACATCCTGAGCATGCTCTATATCGCCTCCGCAGTCCTGAAGCGCTACGAGGACGACGGCTGCCCGCGCGAGGACCTACCGCTCGTGCACTGGGCCGTGCAGGACTGCCTCTGCCGTATCGAGGAGGCGTTCTTCGGCCTGTTCAAGAACATGCCGAACCGCGTCATGGCGTGGGTGATGCGCGGCCTGATCTTCCCCTATATCTACCCCTACGGCCGCGAATTTCGGCCGCCGAATGACGAGCTCGGTCAGCAGGTGGTCAATCTGATGCTGGTGCCGGGACCGGTGCGCGAGCGCCTGACGGCAGGCGTGTTCGTGTCGAAGGACGAGAACGATCCGGTCGCGGTGCTGGAAGCGGCGCTGCGCGCGGTGATCGCGGCCGAGCCGATCGAGGCTAAGATCCGCGCCGCGGAAAAGACGGGCGCGATCGAGGGGCGCTTTCCCGACGAGGTGCGTGATGCGGCGGTCGCCAAGGGCGTGATTACGAAGGACGAAGCGATGCTGGTCGACCGGGCCGACGAGCTGCGCCGCAAGGTGATCATGGTCGATGATTTTCCGCAGGATCTGGGCCGCACCGAGATCTACCAGACGACGCAGCCGGTCACGTTCGAGGCGCTCCGCAGGCCGGGATGAGGCGATGAGCGACAGCATTCTCGTCGCCGCCGCGGATGGTATCGCGACGATCACGCTCAACCGGCCGCAGGTGCTGAATGCGCTCGATGCCGGAATGATCGTCGGGTTGCGCGAGGCGTGCGAGCGGGTGGAGCGCGATGACGCGGTGCGGGCCGTGCTGCTGCGCGGCGCCGGCCCGGCGTTCCTCGCGGGCGGCGACGTGGCGGCGCTTCATGCGGGCTTGTCGCAGATGCCCGGGATGGTCGTCGAATTGGCGGGCGAGCTTCACCGCGCGGTGCTGGCACTTCGGCGCGCGCCCAAGCCGGTGGTCGCGGCGGTGCACGGCGCCGTGGCCGGAGCGGGGGTCAGTCTCGCGCTGGCGTCCGACATCGTGATCGCGGCGGCCGGAACGCAGTTCACCCTTGCCTACAGCCGGATCGCGACGAGCCCCGACGGCGGCGCGACGTGGTTCCTGCCGCGGGTGGTCGGATATCAGAAAGCGCTGGAGCTCATGCTGCTTTCGGAACCGGTCGATGCGGAGGCGATGCGAGTGCTGGGCGTGGTGAATCGCGTAGTCGGCGCGCAGGATCTCGAGGAGGAGGCGCGGCGCATGGTCGCGCGTTTGTCCGCCGGGCCGACGAAAGCCTTCGCCGCAACCAAGGCGCTGGCGAACCAGGGCTACGCACAGCCGCTCGATGGGCATCTGGACGCGGAGGCGGCGGCGTTCGGGCGCTGCTCGATAACGCGCGATTTTGCCGAGGGCGTGACTGCGTTCGTCGAGAAGCGCAAGCCGCGGTTCACGGGCAATTGACCCGTGACCGGTGAGGTATGAGACAGGAAGCGTGAGGCGAAAGGCGAAAGGCGAAAGGCGAAAGGAGGTAGGGCGCAGCTTTAGCGCGCCGTAGCTCGCTGCTTGTGCCTGGTGCGCTGAAGCAGCACCCTACGCGCCAAGAGCCAAGAGCCAAGCGCCAAGAGCCAAGCGCCACAGTCCTTCGGCACCAATCACGAATCACGCGGTTAGGAGGAAGACAGTGTCGTTGAAGGGCAAAACTGCATTCATCACCGGGGCGACCCGGGGCATCGGGCGCGAAATCGCGCTCAAGTTTGCGCGCGACGGTGCAAACGTCGTGGTGACCGGCAAGACCGCGGACCCCAATCCCAGGCTGCCGGGCACGATCGGCGGCGTCGCACAGGAAGTCAAGGCCGCGGGCGGCGCTGCGCTGCCGGTCCAGCTCGACGTGCGCGATGATGCTGCGGTGCGAGAAGCGGTCGGCCGGGCGGTCGATGCTTTCGGCGGGATCGACATCCTGGTCAATAATGCTAGCGCGATCATGCTCGCGGGAACGCTTGCCACACCGGTCAAGCGCCTCGACCTCATGTTCGCCGTCAACGTTCGCGGCACATTTGTTGCGTCTCAGGCATGTGTCCAGCACCTTGAAAAGGCGCAGAATCCCCACATCCTGAACCTGGCGCCGCCGCTCAACATGCACCCCCGCTGGTTCAAGGATCACGTCGCCTACACCATGGCAAAATACGGCATGAGCATGTGCACGCTCGGGATGGCATCCGAGTTCAAGGAAAAGCGTATCGCGGTCAACTCGCTGTGGCCGCGCACGACGATCGCCACCGCCGCGATCGAGGTGAACTTTCCGGAAGCGATCCTGAAAGCGAGCCGCAAGCCGGCGATCGTGGCGGACGCCGCTTATGCTATCGTGTGTCGGAACAGCGGCGAGGCGACCGGCAATTTCTATATCGACGAGGCGGTGCTGCGCGAGGAAGGCGTGACGAACTTTGACCATTATGCGGTGACACCAGGGGTGAAGCTGTTTACGGATTTGTTTCTAAACTGAGAAGCGATGACCGGTGATTCGTGAGGCGATGCGAAGCTCTCGCAGATCGACTCCCGGGTCACGAGGCACGGATCACGGCTAAAGGGGGCGACAATGGCACAAGAACTGGCGCACGTGGTTTCGGCGGAGGTGGCACGGACACTCGATGGGCTTTTCCGGGAGCGCGCGAAACGCACGCCCGACCGGGTCGCCTACCGGAGCTTCAACGAGCAGCACGGCAACTGGCGTGACTACACCTGGGGGCAAATGAACCACCAGGTCGCGCGCTGGCAGGCGGCGCTGGCGAAGGACGGGCTCAAGGCGGGCGACCGGGTGGCGGTGATGCTGCGCAATTCGCCCGAGTGGGTTGCGTTCGACCAGGCGGCGCTGGGGCTGGGGCTGGTCGTCGTGCCGCTCTATACACAGGATCGTCCCGAGAACATCGCCTACATCCTGAACGATTCCGCATGCAAGGTGCTGCTGTTCGAAGGGCTCGAGCAGTGGCAGAGCCTGCAGGAAGTGCGCGGCCAGCTCGCCGGGCTCACGCGCATCCTCGCGGTGAATACGCTGCCCGACACCATCGGCGAGCCGCGCCTCAAATGGATTGGCGAGTGGCTGCCCGACGACGGCGGCGAGCCGAAGCACGTGCCCGGCGACCCGAAAGCGCTTGCCACCATCGTCTATACCTCCGGCACGACGGGGCGGCCGAAAGGCGTGATGCTGTCGCATAACAACATTCTTTCCAACGTCGCGGCGTGCCTGTCGGTGCTGGCTCCGGGAGGGGATGATGTATTCTTGTCGTTCCTGCCGCTGTCGCACACTTTCGAGCGCACTTGCGGCTACTACCTCGCGGTCATGACCGGCTCGAGCACGGCCTACGCCCGGTCGATCCCGCAGCTCGGCGAGGACCTGCAATCGATCCGGCCGACGCTGCTCATTTCCGTGCCGCGCATCTATGAGCGGGTGTACGCGGCGATTCGCGCCAAGCTCGACGAGGGCCCGCCGCTGCGCAAGAAGCTCTTCCAGCTTGCGGTCGACGTCGGCTACGCGCGCTTCGAGCACGCGCAGGGGCGCGGCGCCTGGCAGGTATCGTTTCTGCTCTGGCCGGTGCTCAACGCGCTGGTGGCGAAAAAGATCCTGGCGCGCCTGGGCGGGCGCATCAAGGCCGCGATCTCCGGCGGCGCCGCATTGCCGCCCGATGTCTCACGCGTGTTCACCGGGCTCGGGCTGACCGTGCTGCAGGGCTTCGGCATGACCGAGTGCAGCCCGGTCGCGATCGCCAACCGCCCGGACGACAACCTGCCGGCGAGCGTGGGCAAGGCGATTCCGGGCGTCGAGGTGAAGATCGGCGAGAACAATCAGCTGCTCATCAAGGGCCCGAACGTGATGATGGGCTACTGGAACAACGAGGAAGCCACGCGCCAGACAGTCCAGAACGGCTGGCTCCACACCGGCGACATGGCGCGCATGGACGAGGACGGCCGCGTCTTCATAACCGGGCGGCTGAAGGAAATCATCGTGCTGTCGAATGGCGAGAAGGTTTCGCCGGTCGACATGGAGGCCGCGATCGTGCGCGATACGCTGTTCGAGCAGGTGATGCTGCTGGGCGAGGGCAAGTCGTATCTGAGCGTGATGGCGGTGCTCAACGGCGAGCAGTGGAAGGCGCTGGCGCAGCAGCTCGGAGTGGGCGCGGACGACAAGGCGGCGCTCGCCTCGAAGAAGGTCGAGGAAGCGGTGCTGGCGCGCGTCAGCGCCCAGTGCAAGGAGTTTCCGGGCTACGCGCAAGTGCGCCGTGCGGCATTTACGCTGGAGCCGTGGACGGTGGAGAACGGCTTCCTCACGCCGACCATGAAACTGAAGCGCGCAAAAGTGATGGAGAAGTTCAACGCCGAGATCGACAAGATGTATGAAGGCCACTGAAGAACAACGCGGAATGATGAATGCGGAATGCGGAATGAGAACCGCTTCCGCAGCCTTCACCGTTCATCATTTTGCGAAATGAGCGAAGCAACCACCCTTCCCCCCGGCAAGGAGCCCGTTCTGCGGCTCGTGCCGATGCCAAAGGACGCGAACTACACCGGCGACATCTTCGGCGGCTGGATCATGGCCCAGGTCGACATCGCCGGCAGTGTGCCCGCGATGCGGGTGGCCAAGGGCCGGGTGGCGACCGTGGCCGTAAATTCCTTTCAATTCAAGCAGGCGGTAATGGTCGGCGACCTGGTGAGCATCTACGCCGACGTGGTGCGGGTGGGCCGGACCTCGATCACGGTCAACGTGGAGGTCTACGCCCAGCGCCGGCCGGACGAGGTGGTGTGCGTGAAAGTGACCGAGGCGACGCTAACTTACGTCGCGGTGGATGAGAAGCGGCGGCCCCGTGTTGTATCAGTGCAACAATAGGCTCGAATACCCATTGTAAAGTCAAAGGCTAAGGGTAAGATACGCGCAAATCGTTTTGCTGCTAACCGAAACGTCGAAACGCTCACTTTTTGGGGGAGATCATGGAACATCTGAAAGTCAAGCTGTCGTCCTTGGCCGTCGGAGCGGCACTGGCGGGGATGGCAACGGGTGCGATGGCAGGGGGATTCGCGATCGGCACGCAGTCCGGTAGCGGAACGGGTAACGCGTTCGCGGGCGGCGCGGCGGCGGCGGACGATGCCAGCGTTGCATGGTACAACCCCGCGGGCATGACGCTGCTTCCCTCGGGCAAGCAGGTGAGCGTGGCCGGGCACTTCCTGAGACCTTCCTTCAAGTATCAGGACCGGGGATCCACCGGTTTCTTTGCCGCGCCCGGGACCGGCAATGGC
>JBFKNN010000022.1:0-24938 GCA_041629335.1 Burkholderiales bacterium
ACGAGCACCTTGCTCGCGCGAAAGCTCGTCATGTTGAAGAGCACGATCAGGAACGCGACGTATGTCCCCATGCGCTATTGCGCCTTCCTGCGCGAGGCGTGTGCGCCCAGCGCGAGCAGCGCCGATTTCGCGAAGAACACCGGCGCGAGCCCCACCAGCGCCCCGGCCGCGCCGAAAACGACGGGCACCGCGACGTGAATCACGTTGTTGATCGCGATGCGCAGGCCCAGCGCCTCGCCCGCGCGGCCCGCGGGCGAATAGTTGTAGGTGAGCATGACCGACAGCGGCTGGCCGAGACCGAGGCCGAGGCCGAAGGCGAAGGCGATCGCCGCCAGCATCCAGACATTCGCGAAGAAAGGGATCAGCAGGCACGAGGCGGCGGCGGCGAACATCGAGGCCACCAGCGTCGGCTCTTCGCCGAAGCGGCGCACGAGCCAGGTGATCATTGCACGCACGACGAAGGTCGCAGCCGCGAACGCGCCGAGCACCAGGCCGATCGCGGAAGCCGACAGGCCGACCGAGCGCCCGTAGAGCGGCATGTAGAGCTGGAACAGGTCGAGCGCGGCGAATACCACCGCGCCGGCGATGAACACGCGCCGCAGGCCCGCATCACGCAGCAGGTCGGCCATGCGGTGCGCGCCGCTGCCCGCGGCACGTTGCGCTGCGCGCGGGAAGCGCCGGAACAGCGACGCCACGCCCAGCGCCGACACCGCGCACAAAAGGCCGAGCACGAGATACGTGCGCACGTGCCCGGTGAAATCGATCAGCAAACCAGCCACCACGGGGCCGGTGAAGTCGGCAGTCGCCACCGCCAGCACGTAGATGTTGAAGTTCCGCGTGCGCGCTTCACCGGTGCCGAGCGACCCGGTCAGCGCCTGCCCCGACACCTGCACGAAGATGAACCCGAGCCCGGTGATCACCGCGGACACGAACAGCGCCGGCAGGCTCGGCACGACGAAGGGCACGCAGATGCCGACGCTCATCACCGCCATGCCAGCGCCGAGCGGCACGCGCGCGCCGTAGCGGTCCGAGGCGCGCCCCGCGTACACCGCGAGCAGCAGCGGGAACACCGCGTACATCGCGAGCAGCGCGCCGATCGCCAACGGACCCGCGCCGAGCTCGAGCGCATAGAGCGTATTGAGCACCCGCGCGCCCTTGTAGCCGGTGGAGTACGGCAGAATCAGGGCAACGAGGTGGTAGATGTTCATGATGTGAATTTGTGCGGCGCGGGCGGGACGGCTTGTCGCGCGAGCCTGAATTCTACCGGACGCGACGGTGCCGCGCCGCGATGGCGGCCGTCGCAGCGTTCAAATAGAATGCGCGCTTTCCCGCGCTTCGTTTGCATGTCCACACTACGAACTACACTGCGCGCGTTAAGGCACCGCAACTTCCGGTTGTTCACCACCGGCCAGGGCTTCGCGCTGGTGGGCTACTGGATGCAAGGCATCGCGCAGGGCTGGCTGCTCTACCGGCTGACGGAGTCCGCGACACTGCTCGGCCTGCTCGGCTTCGCGAGCAGCCTGCCGATCCTGCTGCTCGCGCCGCTCGCGGGCTTGTGGTCGGACCGCGCCAACCTGCACCGGCTGATGTTCACGATCCAGGTTCTGCAGATGTTCCAGGCGATCGCGCTCGCGGCGCTGGCGATCGCCGGCGTGATCGAGCCCTGGCACATCATCACGCTGTCGATGATCCTCGGGGTGCTGGTCGCGTTCGAGCTGCCGGTGCGCCACGCCTACCTGCTCGAGCTGGTGGGCGACAGGGGAGACCTGCCCAATGCGGTGGCGCTCACCTCGATGATGGCGAACCTGGGCCGGCTGATCGGCCCGGCGCTCGCCGGCATCACCATCGGCGCGATCGGGGAGGCGTGGTGCTTCGTGCTGAACGCGCTCTCGTTCGTGATCGTGATCGTCACCTTCCTGATGATCCGCGTCACGCCGACCGCGCGGCCCGCCACGCACCCGCCGTTCTGGCGCGGGCTTGCCGACGGCCTCTCGTATTCGTGGCGCTCGGTGCCGATCCGATTGCTGCTCTCGCTGCTGGCGCTGGTCGCGCTGCTCGCCACGCCGTACATGGCGCTGATGCCGGTGATCACGAAGGAGATCTTCGGGGGCGAAGCGGAGGAGATGGGCTTTCTCGTCGGCGCGGCCGGGCTGGGCGCGCTGGCAGGCACGATCTACCTCGCCTCGCGCCAGTTGGTGCCGGGGCTGGTGCGGGTGATCGCAGGCGCGAGCTTTGCGGCCGGCGCGGCGCTGACGGTGCTCGCGTGGTCGGGCACCTTCTGGATCGCGCTGCCGCTGCTCGCCGTCATCGGCTTCGGCATACTGGTGACTTCGGTCTCGACCAACATGATCCTGCAGACCATCGTCGACGATGACAAGCGCGGGCGGGTGTTGAGCCTCTACACCGCGGCTTTTCTCGGCATGGCGCCGCTCGGCAGCATGATGGGCGGCTTGCTGGCCGACACGATCGGCATCGCATTGACGCTTACGCTCGGCGGCGCATCCTGCGCGGCCGCCGCGATCTACCTCCACCGCCAGCGCCCCCGCATCCGGGGCGAGCTGCGGCCGATCTACCAACGGCTCGGCATCCTGCTGCCACGGTAGCGGCAACACAGCCGCTTTGGTCGCTGCGGCCCGCGGGTTTCCCTTGCGGCGCGAATGCCTTTCTGCATAATCTGCGAGGGCGATGAGAAGCGGGGGCATGATGAAGAAAGCGCAGCTCGCATCGAGGGCCGTTACGGTGCATGCCCTGTCCGGGCACGGTCGATCGCGTTGCACGGGTCGGCCGTCGCCGCATGCGCGCATGGGCCGCGCACTCGCCGCGCTGGGACTCGTCGCGAGCTTGGGGTTGCTGACAGGATGCGACCTCGTGCGTCTTGCCACGACGAGCCGTCTCGATATCGACCGCAGCGCGGATCGCCTTCCCTTTCCCGAGCCCGCCACCACGCCGATCAAACGGCTGCCGGATGCGCCTGCCCTGTCCGAGCGGGCGCGCCGGCGCCTCGATCTGCGGCGCGCCTTCTTCAGCGGCGATTTCGCGCCGCTCGATCGCGCGATCAACGAGGACCACGAGCGCCTGGTCGCCGGGCAGGGCAAGGGCAAGGAAGCGCGCGCGCTGGTGGTAAGTCTCGTCGAGGACACGAGACTCTCCGGAATCGACCGCTGCCGCGAGTGGATCGCGCGCATGCCCGGGTCTTATGCCGCCCATTGGCTCTGCGGCGCGATGTGGGTGGAAGGCGCGTGGCAAGCGCGTACCCACAAGTATGTACAGGAGATCACGGCGGCGCAGTTGGCCCTGATGCGGGAGCGGATGGCACGTGCACGCGAGCTTCTCGGTACCGCGAGCAAGCTGTCGCCCAAGCCGGTCGAGGCCCTGACGCTGCTCGCGGGCAGCTACCTCGCCACCGGCGACAGGATGACGGGCGAAAGCTACCTGGGTCAGGCCGAGAAGCACGTGCCCGCGTATGCGCCGATCCACCGGTTGCGGGTCAATCATGCCCAGGCGAAGTGGGGCGGCTCGCAGGACGCGGTGAGGGCAGCGATCGACCGCGCGCGCGCGGCCGGGGTCGAAGAGGAGGCACTGCTGGCACTGGAGGACAACTACTTCGTTCGTCCCTGGGAAACCGCCACGCCGGGAGCGGAAAAGGAGTACTGGGAGCGGGTGATCGCGGTCCGGCCGACCTGGTCGCGCCTCGAGGCACTCGGCACCTACCTTTGGCGGCTCAAGCGCTGGCACGAGATGCTGCCCATCGCGGAGCGCATGATACGCCTCGAGCCCGATAATCCGGCGAGCTACTACCTGCGGGCCAACGCCCACGAGAACCTCGGAAATTTCGGCGCCGCCATCACCGACTTCCGGATGGCAGCGGCGCTCGCGCACGAGCTCGCAACCGATCGCCTGATCCGGGCGCACCTCCAGGGCCACCTCGGCCTGCCCGAGCGCGACTGGCTCAAGCTCGATGCGATATGCCGCTACGGCGGCCCGCTCGGCGTTCCAGCAGCGGCGAACTGCCTCGGCTCGGCGTTCTTCGAGGCCGACACCGTCGGCGAGCCCTTCAGGAAGGACATTCCACAGGCATTCGCCTGGCACCTAGTCGCCGCGCGCGGCGGCTACCACAACTCGCAGCACGACCTGGGTTGGCTGCTGTATACCGGCCGCGCGCCCGGGGTCTCTCCCGACGCGGCGAAGGATCTCGGCATATTCTGGCTCCGCCGCGCCGCCGAGCAGGATCACGAGTTTGCAAAGCGGAAGCTGAAGGATGCCGGCTATTCGCTCAGCGAGCCGGTCGGACCGGAACACCAGGTCCTCGCCCCGTTGCTCGGTTGGATGGCCCGGAATCCCCTGCTGGCTGCCGTCGCAACAGTCGTTGCGGCAATCGCGGCATTTCTCGTCGCGTTCGTCGCGTGGAGACGGGCGTCCGTCGCCCGCGGCGCGCGGCAGCGTGACGAAAAGCTTCTCCGACGTCTCGATCCGATCGGCAGGAAGATCGGTGCGGGCGAGCCGGTGTCTCCACAGGAGGTCGAAGCACTGGCTGCGCACCCGGAGATACGGCACATGCTCTTTGCGGTGCTGCGGGATATGGCGCGGCCCGATCTGCTCCCGGCCAAGTACTCCTCGTCCGTTGCCCAGGGCGAGAGCGCGCTCGCCTACTGGCTGATGCACCCGAACGAGCTGCAGGACGCACCGCAGGCGATCGAGTTCGTGGAAACGCTCCGGCGACCCGTCGACGGGCAGGAGGCCGAGTTTCACGTCTACCGCTATCGGATGCCGCCGGGCCACTGGGCGGGAAGAGACGGCTGGATACTCGGCCTCGCCGGACCGATGAAACCCGCTCCCGTGCCCTACGCCAGTCTGCCGGGTGCCTTCTCGCGCGCAGGCGACGTCTACGGCCGGGTGAGGCCGTCCGAGGTGGTCGACTGGTATGTCGGCATGCTGCGACACAAGGGCATGGTCAAATGAGAAATCGGCCAACAGGATCGGTCGGGCAGGTCACCGCCCCGCCTTTCCGTGCACCCCCGGGCATCACTCCGGCTTCACGCCCGAGGCCCTGACCACCTTCTCCCACTTCTTGATCTCGTCCTTGATATAAGCCGCGAACTGCTCGGGCGTGCCGGTCACGATGTCGAAGCCGACCGCGTGAAGACGCTTCGTCACCTCGCCGTCGGCGAGCGCTTTTTTCACATCCGCGTTGAGCCGCACGATCACGGGCCGCGGCGTGCCAGCCGGCGCGAGCACGCCGAACCACGAGGTCGCCTCGAGCTTCGCGAAGCCCGACTCGCTCATCGTCGGCACGTCCTGGGTCGCGGGCGTGCGCTTCGCCCCGGTCGTCACCAGCGCGCGCAGCTTGCCGCTCCTCACGTGCGGCAGCGTGGACGCCATGCCGCTGATCATCACCTTGACGTGGCCGCCCACCAGGTCCGAGATCGCCTGCCCGCTGCCCTTGTACGGCACGTGCTGCATGTCGATGCCCGCGCGCTGGTTGATGAGCTCGCCGGTCAAGTGCCCGATGCTAGCCACGCCGGCCGAGGCGAAATTGACCGCTTTCGGGTTGGCCTTGACATGCGCGATGAACTCCTTCAGATCACGCGCCGGCACCGATGGATGCACGACGAGGATGTTGGACGCCTCGGCCACCTGGGTGACCGGGGCGAAATCCTTCACCGGGTCGTACGGCATCTTCGCGTAAAGGCTCGGCCCGATGCCGAGGTTGGCGATATAGCCCAGCACGATGGTGTAGCCGTCGGGCGTCGCGCGTGCCACCATCTGCATGCCGATGTCGCCGTTGGCGCCGGGGCGGTTATCGACCACCACCTGCTGCCCGAGGTGATCCGTGAGCTTGCCGCCGATCGCGCGCGCGAGCGTGTCGGTGCTGCCGCCCGGCGCAAAGGGCACGACGAACCGCACCGGCTTCGTCGGATACCCGGGCACGGGCGCCTGCGCCGCCACGCCCGCCGCGATGAAACAGCCAAGCAGAACAGAGAAAATCGCCCGAACGACACGTCTCATGATGAGCCTCCGCTGCACGCCAAAGGTAACCAGTGTAGCTTTATCTTTCGGGAATGGGGCCTGATTTCCGTTGCGCGCGCTCTTGCCCGCACCCGCGCCTGTTATAACATTGGCACAACCTGAGGCGAGCCCGCCATGAAGACACTCAAAGTACGGAAGATCCGCAGTTTCCTTGGCACCATCCTGCCGGCTGAAGTCGCGGCAGCGCTGAAGGTCAGGGAAGGCGACCGCTTTTGCGTCTTCAGCGACGGCCTGGGCGGCGTGCGCCTGACGCCCTACGATGCCCGGTTCGCCACCGCGATGGAGGCGTTTGGCGAAGGGCGCCGCGCCTACCGCAACGCTCTCCGGGGGTTGGGCAAGTGAAAATTGGGTTAGCTCCGGATTTTCGCTAGTTGCATTCCAAGCCACCAATATCCTGTTGGGAGCCTGCCCCGCGTGGCTGCGTGGGCGAGCACCGCCTCGGCTTCATTCTTGTAACGTTCGCAACTGAGTGGTGAGGCCTAGTGAATGTGAACCTGAGCCCATTCTTCCGATGCTAAGATGCCCGGGACGCCGGTGACGCGGTATCGGCCTCCGGTCCGCGGCCGACAATTGACGGCTTTCTCGCATGTACAAGACCTGCCCCAAGTGCGGACACGAACGCGCGGCCGGCGAAACCGGGCCGGAAGATGTTTGCGGCGCGTGCGGCCTGATCTTCTCAAAATACCTCAAGTCGCGCTTCGCGCAGGACGCGCCGGTCGCGGCTGAAAGTACGGTTGAAGACGGCGAGGACGGCTGGATTGCGCGCGCGAAAGCGCTCGCTTTCCACGTGCCGGAAAAAGTCGACGCCCTCCACGTCTACGCCCGGGCGGCGCTCCTCGCTGCGCTCATCGTCTATGGCGTGAAGCTTGCCGCGATGGACATACCGTCGTGGGAAATGGCGGGCTCGCTGATCCATGCGCCCATGGTGCCGTTCCACGAATTCGGGCACATCCTGTTCCGACCCTTCGGCGAGTTCATGACCAACCTCGGCGGCGCGTTGTTCCAGGCGGGGCTGCCGCTCGTCCTCGGCGGCATCTTCCTCGCCAGGAACCGCGATCCGTTTGCCGCGGCCGTCATGCTGTGGTGGTGCGCCGTCGCGGTGATGGACACCGCCCCCTACGTGTACGACGCCCAGGTGCCCCAGCACATCCTGCTCACCGGCCGCACCGGCGATACCGGTGCGCACGATTTCATCGACGTGCTCGGCGACCTCGGGCTGCTCGACCGCGCGCAGGCCGTGGGCCGCGTGACGCACGGGTTCGGCGTCGTGGTGTTGATCGCGTCGTTTGCCTGGGCGGCGGCCGTGGTGTGGAGACAATACGGGGTCAGGAAGTGAAGCCCTTCTTCAAGGCCGCAAAACAATGAAATGGGGCAGCGCAAAGCCCAGTTCATTTTTCCTCGGCGTTCACGAATCTTTTCGCGAACGCGTGAGGAACGACCGGAAAACGTGGTCCGTCCCCGGTTTCTGAATCAGGGTTTATTCAGAGGGGTGGGGTCGTTGCGCCAGCGCTCCCAGGCCGCGCGCTGGTCTTCCTGGATTGCTTCGTCCTCCAGCATGCGGCGCACCATCGCCGTGACGTCCGATTCATAAACGTTCTTGCGTTTCTCGAACGTCCAGCGGTGGCCGGGCGGATAGGTCGGGGACTTGTGGACTTTCTCGGGTTTCATGTTGTTCACGCCTCTTGATTTCATCACGATTGCTTATCGTTTGGCCGGCGCTGTTCCGCCCTGGTAGCCGTAGCACGAGCATGTCTCGGATATCGCGCCGGCCGCGCGCTGGGGCGCGGCTGGCGGCGTCGAAAAATACGCAGTCAGATAGTTCACCGTGTCGATCAGGATGAGACCGATCAGCAAGGCCACCGCGGCATCGCCCGAGAGCCTGAGATGTCCGCCCTGGGCGCCGGGCGAGACCGGCTGGCCGGACGAGAGCGAGAGCCGGGCGTTGCCCGCCTTGACCGAGCCGCTCACTGCGCTCGAGGTGGTGGTGGTTGTCACCCCGCCGCTCGCGGACTCGTGACCGTGCAGGCGCACGGTGCACCCCGATACGGCGACGCAGATTGCAAGGAGAATCACGCCACGCATGGAGACGCTCGCTCACTCCTGGGGTCAGAGCAACTTTTCGCCTGTAGAAAAACCGCTCCTGCCCCCGGTGCTGCTGCAGGCGGAAAGTCACTCTGACCCCATTATACTCCGCGCCTACTTCGGCGGACGCTTCGGGGCGGTGAGCTCCGCGCGGTCCCTGAGCAGGGCCTCGACCTCCGAGGGCTTCACGATGTAGGTCCAGTTGGAGAGCACTTTCTCCAGCTCGACGCGGCCCACGAGCCGCTCGCGGCTCTCGGCAAATTCCTTGTCGCGCCGCGCCTTGTCCTCGGGCTTCTCGCCCTTCTCCGATGCACGCGCCTTGGGCGGATCGCCCGCCACGCTGAACTTCAGCCGATAGTTGTCGCCGGCCTTGGCGAGCTTCACCGTGTACGTCAAATTGTCGAAAGTCTCGGCCACCAGCACCGTCGGTTTTTCCGCTTCAGCGGGTTTACCCACGGCGATGTCGCTGAAACCGATCCGGCCGAGCGCGTTGACCATTCCGACCGCGGCGCTGGCGTTAAGCTCGCCGCCACCGGCGAACTTCCACTGGCCCCACTCCTCGTCACGCGCGATCTTCCAGCTCGGGGCCGTGCCTTCGGGGCCGGCCGCGAGCGTCTTCACACGGTCGATCTTCATGAAGGTCTTGTCGAGCCACTTGCCCGGCGTCGCGTCGCCGGCGTTGAGCGGATCGGAGACCACGATCACGTTTTCCTTGGCGTCGCTCATGCGCACGTAGCGGCCGGCGGGCACCCCGTCCTGTGCGCCGGGGAGCGGATTCAGGGGGTCCTTCTTCAGCACCTGCTTGCCGAGGATCAGGCTCGCGAGCACCTTGCCCGACTTGTCCTTGAACTCGACCAGCGTGCCGACACCCTCCGCCCCCTTGCCGGGTGCCGCGAGCTCGACTCTCGGCCACAGCGATTCACCGACGGCCTCGGACTGCGTCACCTTGAGCTCCAGCAGCTTCACGATGAAGTCGCCGATCGCCTTGAAATCCGCCGGGTAGCCGCCGCGCTCGTCGACCGTCCAGCCCCGTTCCTTGAGGACAAGGGTGGTCTGGTTCCTGGCGTCCTGAAGCCGCACCTGCGCGACGTCGGCAACTTTGAAATTCGGCAGCAGCTTGCCGCCGATCTTGGCGCCGCTCGCGCGGTAGGCGGCGATGTCCTGCCAGAACAGCGCCGCGCCGGCGCCGCCCAGCACGAGCAGCGCCAGCACCAGCATGAGAAATTGCTTGCGGTTCATGGTCCTGTCTTACCTTCCGGAGTTCATGCCGCCGCGCGCGCCCGCGTCTTGCGCCGCGCGCCGAGCGCGATCAACAGTCCGGCAAGCGCGACCAGCAGCGGCACCAGCGCGATGTTCGCGACCTTGGTCCAGGCTTCCAGCGTGTCGGTCTCTACCCGCAGGTTCTTGCGCACTTCCTTCAATTCCTTCCGCGTCTCGATCGCCGTCTTGCGGAAGTTCTCGATCTCCGCCTGCTGCTCGGGCGTGAGGATGGTCGACTGCCCCCCCGCGCGGGTCTTCTGCAGCTCGGCGAGCTTCTCCTGCGTCTTTTGCAGGTCGTCCTCGAGCGCCTTGATCTTGCCGAGGTAGGCCTGCTGCGCGCGGGCCTCCATGTCGCGGATCACCGTGAGCGGCCGGGTGAACGCGGCGCGCGAGCGCAGGCTGATCAGGTTCTGGTCGCCGGTGAACTGCTCGACCAGGCTCAGCGCGAGGTTCAGGTTGCCGTTGCGCGGCACGATCAGGCGCTGGCCGAACACGTCCTGCACGTCGACCGCGGCATTGTCGGTGAGCATGTCGACATCGGCCACCAGGACCACCGAGTTTTCGCCGGCGGATTCGGTGAGATGCGGCTCCTGCGTGGCCGGTGCCTTGGGCTTCTCGGCCTTCTTCTCGTCGCGCGGCATGAAGGGCTTGGGCTTGCCGTCGGGAAATGCGGTCTTGAACTTGCCGGTGAGCCGCAGCGCGATCGGCTGCTCCTGGCCCGAGGGCTCGAAGCCGCGCGTCGAGGGCTCTCCCGAGAGCGTGGCGATGATGAGGTCGACCGGCATCGAGTTGCGCGAGGTGTGCGCGAGCACGGTGTGCGTCAGCCCCTCCGCCGGCTTGCCGGAAAACGTGCCGCCGAACGGAATCAGGAGCGTGCCGACCTGGCTCGCCACCACGTCGTCCTGGTTGAGCGCCTCGTTGTTAAGCGAGAGCAGCGTCGGCAGCAGCCGCGGTCCCGCGCCGCTGGCGTAGGTCATGTCGGCGATGACCTTGTTCACGTTCATGTCGAGGCCCCACGCCTTGAGCAACGTGTAGAGCATCGACTGCCCGGCCTGCGAGCCGCCGAGCGGATTCATCATGTCGGGCTGCTGGTCGAAGTAGGCATACGGGTCCATGAACGCGATCAGCTTGCCGCCGCGCAGCACGAACTGGTCAAGCGCGTACTCGGTCGCTTCAGTGATGTTGCGCGGGTGGACGACGAGCAGCACCTTGATGTCATCGTCGATGCGGGTCGCCTCCATGTCGACCTTGCGCACGTCGAACACGCGCTTCAGCTCGTTGCCAAGCACCCACGGCTCGCGCGGCTGCTGCTTGGTCATCGGGTTCAGCGGCTGGCCGAGCACCGGCAGCGCGCTCATCACCCCGACCACCGGCTTCTTGGTCGCGGCGACCGCGGCGATCGCGCGCGTAATGTCGTACTCGAGCAGGCGCTCGCGGTCCGGGGAGAGCACCGGAATCGCGGCTTTCTGGTCGAGGAAGGAGACCGAGAGCCCCAGGTAGAACTTCTCCCCGGTATTGGTCGTCTGCCCTTCGACCGCGTCGAGCGTGGCGCTGTCCTCGGCGTCCGAGTCGGGCTCGGGGTTGAACTTCTCGATGGTGACCCTGCCGCCGGAGGCCGCCTTGTACTCGGCGAGCAGGTCCTCGACGCGCTTGGCGAAGGTCTTCAGCCCGACCGGGACCGCGTTGCTGCCCTGGCTGTAATAAAAGCGCATCTTCACCGGCGCCTCGAGCTTGGCGAGGATTGCCCTGGTGCCGGGCGAGAGCGTGTAGACGCTGCCCTGGGTCAGATCGACGCGCGCGTTGAACGCGCTCACCAGGAAGTTGGCGGCGATCAGGATCGCGGCGAGCAGCACGACGCCGCCGGCCGAGTAAAGGAGTGTTTCCAGACCCTTCTTCTGCATGGTGCGCTCCCTATCCCGCCCGTTGATTGCGAATGATGACGCCCGTGACGAACAGCGCGAAGCCCATGATCGAGCCGAAGAACACCACGTCGCGGGTGTCGAGCACGCCGCGCTGGAACCCTTCGAAGTGCGTCATCACCGAGAACGACGAGACCACCTCGACCACCAGCGGGTTCGCCCAGCGCACCAGGAGATCGGTGACCGGTGTGTATCCCGCAAGGATCAGGAAGAGACAGATCATCACCGAGAGGATGAAGCTGATCACTTGGTTGCGCGTCAGCGCGGAGGTCATGCAGCTGATGGCGAGGTAGGCGCCGGCCAGCAGCAGGCTGCCGACGTAACCGGCGACGATGACGCCGTTGTCGGGATTGCCCAGGTAATTCACGGTGATCACCACCGGGAAGGTAAGCGCCAGCGCCAGCGCAAGGAACAGCCACGAAGCGAGAAACTTGCCGACGATCGCCTGCCACGGCGTGATCGGCATCGTCAGCAGCAGCTCCATGGTGCCGAGGCGCCGCTCTTCCGACCACAGCCGCATGCCCGCGGCAGGCACCAGGAACAGGTACAGCCACGGGTGCCAGGTGAAGAACGAGACCAGCGACGCTTCGCCGCGCTCGAAGAAGCTGCCGACGGTGAAGGTGAAGAACCCGGTGAGCAGCAGGAAGATGACCAGGAACACGTAAGCGATGGGCGAGGTGAAATAGCCGCCCAGCTCGCGCTTCATGATGGCAGTGATGTTGGCCCAGGCATTCATAGTCATCAGCTCGTGGCTCTAACGGTGTCGGGCAGGGTGATGTTGCGGAATACTTCGTCCAGCCGCCCTTCTTCGGTATGAATCTCGTCGACCTGCCAGTTTTGCTGCGCGGCCAGCTGGGCGACGCTCTTGGTGAGACTGCCGTGGGCCTGCGTCTTGTCGGGATAGACGCGCGCCTCCACGGTGCCGTTGGCCTCGCCGACGATCTCCGCGCGCGCGGCGCCGGCGACCCGTGCGAGCTCATTCTGCAGGGCGGCCGGGGCGACGCCCTTCACGCGCAGGTGCACCGCGCCCGAAAGCTCCGAGCGGGCCTTCAGCTCCTGCGGCGTGCCGTTGGCGACGATGCGGCCGCGATCGATGATGATCACGCGCGAGCACGCGGCCTCGACTTCTTCCAGGATGTGGGTGGAGAAGATGATCGCCTTGTTCTCCCCCATGCGCTTGATGAGGTTGCGCACCTCGTGCTTCTGGTTCGGATCGAGCCCGTCGGTCGGCTCGTCCATGATCAGGATCTGCGGATCGTGGATCAGCGACTGGGCGAGGCAGGTGCGGTGCTTGTAGCCTTTCGACAGCGTATCGATGCTCTGGTAGAGCACGTTCTCGAGGAAGCAGAGTTCGACCGCGCGGTGCACGGCTTTCGTGCGCGCCTCGCCGCGGAGCCCCCGCAGCTCGGCAGCGAACTTGAGGAAGCCCTCGACGGTCATGTCGGCGTAGCCGGGGGCGTTCTCCGGCAGGTAGCCGATCATCTGCTTGGCCGGGATCGGGTCCTCGATCACGTCGTGGCCGCCGACCGTGATGCGGCCCGAGGTCGGCGGAATGAAGCCGGTCACCATGCGCATGGTGGTCGACTTGCCGGCGCCGTTGGGGCCGAGAAAGCCGAGCACTTCGCCGCGCTCGACGCTGAACGATACGTCGTCGACCGCGAGCTTGGGCCCGAAGGCCTTGCTCAGGTTTTCAACCTTGATCACTGTGATCCTCCGTGGTGCCGGGCGGTACTCCGCCGCGCCGGCGCTCGTCTTGTGTCAATCCAGATATGTCTTGCGGAAAGTATTTCAACCACCGCGATGCCGGCACCGGGGTGCCGCGCGCGGCCGCTGCGCTCTTTGACAAGAAACCCGGAAAAGGTTCGGGGGATGTTACCTAACTATACGTTTATAATAATCAAAATGCTTTTTCGTCGGCACCGGCGCGCAACAAAAAAGGCCTGCCGGCGCAGGCCTTATAGCGGCTCACATGACGGCTTTGGTGGTCCACCATCATGTCAGGCACTCTTGCGCTGCTGGTGCCGACAGTCTGACTCGAACAGACGACCTACCGCTTACAAGGCGGTTGCTCTACCAACTGAGCTATGCCGGCATAGCGCGCAATTATACCTGCGGCGGGCCGCCGCCGGGCGGAAAAGCGCAGAAAAACAAGGTCTGCGGCAACGCGAAACGAAGACGGCGCCGCCCGGGGGCGACGCCGTTCCGGTCGAGCGCGCGGTGCTAGGCGGCCGGCTTGCGCACGTAGCCGTAGAACAGGTTGCTGTGGTCGCCGCCTTCCCGGTCGTAGGTTTCATTGATCCGGGCGAAGCGGTCGTTCTCGATCGCGGCGCGCTGCTGCGGGGTAAATTTGTACAGCCGCGCGTTGTTGCCGCCGGGCCCGGGCTCGCGGCCCGGGCATGTTGGTTGTCTCGTACGGCGAGGCGCCATTCTGCGTTGGGGGCCGGGGCGTGTAAAGATACCGGCGGCCGGCGCCGCGGGGGCCGCGTGGCGATGAAAAATCCGGTGATGAATCCGGGCGTTGCGAGACGACGGATGCCGGAGGAGCGGGCTACAGGCCGAGTATGCGGCCGATCTCGGCGACGTACTGGCTTGCCTTCATGCCTTCGGCCACCGCGGATTCGACGGCGTCCTCGAGGCTGGTCCGCACGCTGTGCAGCCCGTCCTTGACCCAGTGATGCTTGCGGACCGGGGAGTTCAACACGTTCTTCAGCGTCTCAACCTCGTCGCGCAGCCGCTTCATGTCCTCCGAGCCGCCGCGCACCTGCGCCAGGTCGCGCTCGAGCGCCTCGATCAGCCTGCCCACTTCTTCGAGGTCGATTTCCCGCGGTTTCCCGCCGGTGCCTGTTTCGTTGCTCATGGAAAGCCCTCTTCGCCCCCGCGCACGCGCCGCTCCTGCCCAATCATACCAGCCCGGGTACGCAGGCGAGCGCCTTACTTGATGATCTGCAGCTTGGGCTTGCCGCCGTTGGTGGGGGCGTCCGGCGCGGGATTGGATTCGGCGGGCTGCTCGGCGGCCGCTTCCTGCGGAAAGAACAGGCCCTGCCCGTTCTCCCGCGCGAAGATGCCGAGCACCGCGACGATCGGGATCGAGCACTCGCGGGAAGTGCCGTTGAAGCGCGCGGAGAACTGGATCACATCGTTGCCGATGGTAAGGCGGTGGGTAGCGTCGTAGCTCAGGTTGAGCACGATCTCGCCGTCCTTCACGAACTCCGCGGGCACGCGCGTCGCCGCATCGACCTTCACCGACAGGTACGGCGTCAGCCCGCTGTCCGAGCACCACTCGTGGATGGCGCGGATCAGGTAGGGCTTGGTTGGTTTCTCTGCCATTTATTGAAAAGCGTGGATTCGTGTCTGGTGAAGATCGTCAAGTCCTGCGCGTCGTGCTCCCGTCACCCGTCACCGTTTACTTCCGCATGACCTTCTCGGACGCGGTCAGCGCGTCGATGAATGCCGGGCGGCTGAACAGGCGCTCGGCGTACTTCATCAGCGGGGCGCACTGCTTGGGCAGCTGGATCACATAATAATCGAGCCGCCACAGGAGCGGCGCGATCGCCACGTCGAGCATCGAGAACTCATCGCCGAGCATGAACTTCTGCTTCGTGAATACCGGCGCGATCTGCGTCAGGTTGTCGCGGATCAGCGTACGTCCTTTTTCCGCCTGCTTCTGCGTGCCTTTCTCGATTGCCTCGATGTGGCTGAACATCTCCTGCTCGAAGCGGAACAGGAACAGCCGCGCCCGCGCGCGCATCACCGGATCGGCCGGCATCAGCTGCGGATGCGGGAAGCGGTCATCGATGTACTCGTTGATGATGTTCGATTCGTAGAGGATGAGATCGCGCTCGACCAGCACCGGCACCTGGTTGTAGGGATTCATTACCGCCAGATCTTCGGGCTTGTTGAACAGATCCACGTCGACGATCTGGAAGTCCATGCCCTTCTCGTAGAGCACTATGCGGCAGCGCTGGCTGAACGGGCAGCTCGTGCCCGAGTAGAGGGTCATCATGATTATTCAGGTCCTAATGAACGTCTTTCCAGAACTCTTTCTTGAGGAGATACGTGAGCACCCAGAACACGCCAAGGAAAAGCAGCACGTAGATGCCCAGCGTCGTGCGGCTGCTGCGCGCCGGCTCGGCCACGTAGTCGAGATAATTCACGAGGTCGGCGACCATGCGGTCGTACTCGATCTGGGTCATCGTGCCCTTCTTCTCGAGCGTGAGCTTCTGCACGTCGATCGGATAGCCGGGACCGGCGACCGTTTCGGTCTTGAGCACCTGCTCGCCCTGCAGCTGCCACAGGACGTGCGGCATGCCGACGTTGGGATAGACGGTGTTGTTCCAGCCGCTCGGCCGCCCCGGGTCGCGGTAGAAGCTGCGCAGGTAGGTGTACAGCCAGTCCGCTCCGCTGCCTGCGCCTGACGCGCGCGAGCGCGCGATCACGGTGAGATCCGGTGGGGTCGCGCCAAACCACTCCTTCGACTCCTCCAAGCTCATGCTGCTCTTCATCAGGTCGCCGGTCTTGGCGCCGGTGAAGATCAGGTTGTCGCGGATCTGCCACTCGCGTAGCTCGAAATCCTGCATGCGGTTGTAACGCATGTAGCCAAGGCTGTGGCACCCCAGGCAGTAGTTGACGTAAACCTGCGCCCCGCGCTGCAGCGAAATGAGGTCGCTGCTGTCGATCGGCGCGCGGTCGAGCTTGACCTCCTCGGCCGCCAGCGCCAATGCCGGGATGAGCAGCGCCACGCCCAGTATGTTTCTTGCCATGCTCATTTCCGGCTCCTCAACCTGTTACCCGCTGCGGCTCAGGCCTGGTCTTGTCCATCCGGGAGTACCAAGGCATGAGCAGGAAGAACGCGAAGTAAATCAGCGTGAAGACCTGCGCCGCGAGAGTCCGTCCCTCGGTCACGGTCAGCGTGCCCAGGTAGCCAAGGATGAAGAAAGCGACGACGAATGCCGCAAGCGCGGTCTTCGCAAGCGTCCCCTTGTAGCGGATCGATTTCACCGGGCTCTGGTCGAGCCACGGCAGCAGGAAAAAGATCAGCGTCGCCGCGCCCATCATCACCACGCCCCAGACTTTCGCTTCGAGCGCCAGCGGCCCGCCTATCATCAGCACGATCACCACGATGCTGATCGCCATCGCGCCGAACTTCACGCGCTGGTCGCGTGCCGTCCGCCAGATCAGGACCGCATACGCGAGCACGCCGCCCGCCAGCACCCACATGAAATCGTCCGTGATCGCGCGCAGGATCGAGTAATACGGCGTGAAGTACCAGACCGGCGCGATATGCGCCGGCGTCTTCAGCGGATCGGCCGGAATGAAGTTGTTGTACTCGAGGAAGTAGCCGCCGAACTCGGGCATGAAGAACATGATCACCGCAAACACGATGAAGAAGACGGCTATGCCGAGCGTGTCCTTGACCGTGTAGTAGGGGTGGAACGGGATGCCGTCGACCGGCTTGCCGGTGCCCGGGTCCTTGTTCTTCTTGATCTCGATGCCGTCGGGGTTGTTCGAGCCCACTTCGTGCAGCGCCATGATGTGCGCGGCAACCAGGCCGAGCAGCGCCAGCGGGATCGCGATGACGTGAAACGCGAAGAAGCGGTTCAGCGTCGCGTCCGACACGACGTAGTCGCCGCGGATCCACAGCGAAAGGTCCGGCCCGATGATCGGGATCGCATCAAACAGGTTGATGATCACCTGCGCGCCCCAGAACGACATCTGGCCCCACGGCAGCAGATAGCCGAAGAACGCCTCCGCCATCAGGCACAGGTAGATCAGCATGCCGAAGATCCAGATGAGCTCGCGCGGCTGGCGGTACGAGCCGTACATCATGCCGCGGAACATGTGCAGATATACGACCACGAAGAACGCGGACGCGCCGGTCGAGTGCATGTAGCGGATGAGCCAGCCGCCCGGCACGTCGCGCATGATGTACTCTACCGAGGCGAAGGCCTGCGCGGCGTCCGGCTTGTAGTGCATCGTCAGGAAAATGCCGGTGGCGATCTGCAGCACCAGCACCACCATGGCGAGCGAGCCGAAGTAGTACCAGAAGTTGAAGTTCTTGGGGGCGTAGTATTCGGCGAGGTGGTCGCGCCACAGCGACATCAGCGGAAACCGCTGATCGACCCAGGTGAGCATGCCGTTGAAGGGCCCTGCGCCGGTTACCGGCTGTTTTTCGGTTGCGGCCATCGGATTAGGCTCCCTTGCTGTCTTCGCCGATCACGATTCGCGTGTCAGAGAGGTACTTGTGCGGCGGGACCGGAAGATTGTCCGGCGCCGGCTTGTTCTTGTAGACGCGGCCGGCAAGATCGAACAGCGAGCCGTGGCAGGGGCAGTAGAATCCGCCCTTCCAGTTGGCCTCGAACGCCTCGGGCTGGGCCCTGAACTTGTCCACCGGCGAGCAGCCGAGATGGGTGCAGATGCCGACCACGACGAGGTATTCGGGCTTGATCGAGCGAAGTTCGTTGCGCGCGTAACTCGGCGTCATCTCCGGGCTGCGTTTGCTGGCCGGATCGGCGACCTTGTCATCGCTTTGCTTCACCGACTGGATCATGTCCTTCGTGCGGCGCACGATCCAGACCGGCTTGCCGCGCCACTCCACCCGCATCAGCTCGCCCGGCTCGAGTTTGCTGATATCCGCTTCGACCGGCGCACCGGCCGCCCGGGCGCGTTCCGACGGCAACATGCTCGCGACGAACGGCACCGCCACCGCACCGGTGGCCACCCCGCCCGCGACGCTGGTCGCGGCGACCAGAAAGCGCCGCTTGCCCTGATCTAACGCTTTGTCAGACATGCGATCTGACTCCTGTGAATGAACGCGTCAAAAAAGGCGCTATTTTACACAATCGGCCGGGAAATTTTAAGCAAAACCTCGAAAATTTTATGCAGATCAAGAGGTTGTGGCTGCGGCCTCAAAATCGGCCAAGACTTGGCTGGGTTGCGTCGGTCGGCGTGACGGTAAATGGGTCCGAAGCACCGTGCCAGCTGTGCCTCTCGTAACTGAGCGCTGCAGTTCCCTGCGCCGTGGCGCTCGCACGCGAGGTGCGCCGTCTGCGGCGAGATCTCTCCCGAGACGCAGGCCACGGACCCGAGCCTGAACGCCTCGTGCAGAAGCCGCTGAGCAGCGCGAGTTCACCGCGCATCGCGGGAAGTGCGGCGGCTGGCGGCGACCGCCGAGTCGGACCGCGCGAGTGATGCAGTGGCGCCGCTCACGACAGCGCGATTTTCCGCGCGCCCTTCCACCTGCAGGCGGTTTGGGCAATAATTCCAACAATTAGGGACTTCCAGGAACTGGTTCGGGCAGGCTTGGAGCGCCTCTTGCTCCATAAGTCATTGAGTCTGCTGAAAAAGTTATTTTAACCGGACCAGCTGTTGTAGCGTAGCTCATGCGAAAACTCTGGCTCGTATTCGCCCAAACGGCGACCGTTTGTGTCGCGCTGCTTTTTGTCGTCTCCACGCTGCGTCCCGATCTGCTGACGTGGAGCCCCCGCGGCTCGGTGGTGACGGTGAAGGAGCAGGCGGCGGAACTCGATCTCAAGAAAGTCTCGTCGTTCAGCGACGCGGCGCGCAAGGCCATGCCGGCGGTGGTGAACATCTACACCACCAAGGACGTGAAAGTGCCGCGCCACCCGTTCATGGACGATCCGGTTTTCCGCTTCTTCTTCGGCGACCAGGGCAACGCCCAGATGCAGCGCAGCACCAACCTCGGCTCGGGTGTCATCGTGAGCGAACGCGGCTACATCCTTACCAACAGCCACGTCGTCGAGCAGGCGGACGAAATCGAGATCGCGCTCGCGGACAAGCGCCGCGCGACGGCGAAGATCATCGGCACCGATCCGGAAACCGACCTCGCGCTGATCAAGATCGACCTGCCGAGCCTGCCGGCAATAACTTTCGGGCGCGCCGACCAGGTGCGGGTGGGCGATATCGTGCTCGCGATCGGCAACCCGTTCGGCGTCGGCCAGACGGTGACGCTCGGCATCGTGAGCGCGCTCGGCCGCAACCAGCTCGGCATCAACACGTTCGAGAACTTCATCCAGACCGACGCCGCGATCAACCCCGGCAACTCCGGCGGCGCGCTGGTCGACATCAACGGCAACCTGATCGGCATCAACACCGCGATCTACTCGCGCACGCCGGGCGGGGCCTCGCTCGGCATCGGTTTCGCGATACCCGTCAGCACGGCGAAGCATGTGCTCGACCAGATCGCGAAGTACGGAACGGTCACGCGCGGCTGGATCGGGGTCGGCGTGCAGGACATGAGCAATGAATTCGCCGAGTCGTTCCGGCTTTCGAATGCGGGCGGCGCGCTGATCTCGGAGGTGATGCGCGGCGGCCCGGCGGACAAGGCCGGCGTCAAGCCGGGCGACGTCCTGATCGCCGTCAACAAGCGGCCGGTTGCGAACTCGGCCGGCATGCTGGACCTGATCGCCGCGCTGCCCCCCGGCGAGCAGGCGACGTTGCGCCTGGTGCGCAACCGTCAGCACACCGATCTCGCGGTCACCGTCGGGCGGCGCCCCCAGCCCCCGCGGCGCTAAGCGCTAAGCGCTTGAAAATAACAAGAGCTGAACCGCCAAGACCGCCAAGAAAAGCAATTCAAATCAAATCTAATTGGAATTGAGCTTCGAGAATCCCGAGGCGCACGAGTCAAAGGATATCGCACCCGTCGGGCCCGGTGCAGAAATCCGCCTGGGCAAGACGAAGTCGTGAGCACCGCGGCGTCGGAGAACTAATCTTGTTTCTCTTGGCGGCCTTGGCGGTTCGATTTGATTTTGATCTACAAGCTCTATCGAGCGCTTTGGCGGTTGGATTTGATGTCATGACCTCCAAGCGCTCCGGAAGCTATTTGGGACCCTTCTCCTGAGCCTCGATGTCATCGAGCTCGCGCTCCATCTCTCCGTCCGTGAGCGCACGGTAATCATCCCCCCCTTCTTCCTTTCGCTTGCGCACGAACCGCGCCGCGAACAGACCCAGCTCGAACAGCAGCCACATCGGGAATGCCAGCAGGAGCTGAGAGATCACGTCCGGCGGCGTCACGATCGCCGCGATGACGAACGCGCCGACGATGAAGTACGGCCGCACCTGCTCCAGCTGCTCGATCGACACCACGCCCGCGCGCACCAGCACGATCACCACGATCGGCACCTCGAAGGTCACCCCGAACGCAAGGAACATCGAGATGGCGAAGTTGAGGTAGTTCTCGATGTCCGGCGCCACCGCGATGCTCTTCGGCGCGATCGAGTTGACGAACTGGAACACCACGCCGAAGACGAAGTAGTAGCAGAAGGCGACGCCCAGCACGAAGAGCAGAGTGCTCGCCACCACCAGCGGCAGCACCAGGCGTTTCTCGTGCGCGTACAGGCCGGGCGCGATGAACGCCCATGCCTGGTAGAGCACGTACGGCAGCGCCACCATGAAAGCGACCAGCATGGCGACCTTGACCGGGATCAGGAACGGCGTCACCACGCCGGTGGCGATCATCTTCGAGCCCTCGGGCAGCGCCCGCATCATCGGATGCGCCAGCAGGTCGTAGAGGTCGGCCGCCCACGGAAACAGGAACACGAAAACGATGCCGATGGAGAGGATCGCGCGCAGCAGCCGGTCGCGCAACTCCACCAGGTGGGAAATGAAGGTGTCTTCGGACATGCGGCCGCCGCGGAATCAGGCGGTCTTGTGCGGATCCGACGGGGAGCCGTCGAGCCCGAGATCGAGCTGCGGCGACGGCTTCGGCGCCTCACCGGCGCCGGCCGGCTCGGGTTGCGGGCCCGCCTCCGGCGCCGGCCCGGAAGCGGGGGCCTCGCCGGTTGCAATCTTGTTCAACTCGGACTCCGTCTCGCTCATCCCCTTGGAGACCGATTGCTCGATCGAGCGCGCCGCGTCCTGCACGCTCGTCTGCAGCTTCTTCAACTCGTCGAGCTCCATTTCCCGGCTGATGTCCGCCTTGACGTCGTTGACGTAGCGCTGCAGGCGTCCGAACAGATGGCCCGCCGTGCGCGCCACCCTGGGCAGCCGCTCGGGCCCGATCACGATCAGGGCGATGACGGCGATGACGACGAGCTCGGAGAATCCGATGTCGAACATGGAAAGCCGATAACCGGTAAGCCGTAAACCGTGAGCCGGATACGCGCGTGGGCGGCGACCGCCGCTCACCGCTTAGGCTTTTGGCTGGGATTCCTTCTTGGCTTCACCTTCGATGGTCTGCCCGGTGGTGGGCGGAATCTCGCCCTTCGTCTGGGCGGACTTGTCTTCCTCCGACTTCATGCCTTCCTTGAAGCCCTTCACCGCGCTTCCCAGGTCGGTGCCCATGTTGCGCAATTTTTTCGTGCCGAACACCAGAATCACGACCAGCAGCACGATCAGCCAGTGCCATATGCTAAAAGAACCCATTGCTTGCTCCTTGGTCCGGAACGTCACCGCGCGAGCGCGGTTCGCTTCCGTTCATGCCCGCCCGCCCCGTGTGTCACGGTTTGCGCGCGGCCTTCTCTTCGATTCCCGACACGCCCTCGCGCCGCTGCAGCTCGGCGAGCACGTCTTCGGGGCCGAGCCCGTGCCACGCGAGCAGCACCAGACAGTGAAACCACAAGTCGGCGGTTTCGCGGACTATATGCAGTTTATCACCGTCCTTGGCGGCGAGCAGCGTCTCGGCCGCCTCCTCCGCCACCTTCTTCAGCACCGCGTCCTGGCCTTGCGCGAACAGGCCGGCGACATAAGACCCGGATGGATCCGCGTTCCGCCGCTCGGCGATCACTTCGGCGAGACGCTGCAGGATGCCGGCGTCGATCATTTTCGGTAGATCTCCTTGGGATCCTTGACCACCGGATCGGCCGGCGCCCATTTCCCGTCCTTGAGGACCTGGAAAAAGCAGCTGTGCCGCCCGGTATGGCACGCAATGCCCCCCAACTGCTCCACTTCGAGCAGGATCACGTCCTCGTCGCAATCGAGTCGCACCGAGCGCACTTTCTGCACGTGCCCGGATTCCTCGCCTTTGTGCCACAGCTTCTTGCGCGAGCGCGACCAGTAATGCGCTTCCCGCGTCTCGACCGTCTTCGCGAGCGCTTCCCGGTTCATCCACGCGACCATCAGGACGCGGCCCGACCCCGCCTCCTGCGCCACTGCCGGCACCAGGCCATCGCTCGTCCAACTTACTTTGTCCAGCCAGTCGTGTTTCATGATAGGGGCTAGAGGCTAGGGTTTAGGGGCTAGAAAAGCAACCATCGGAACAATCATACTAGCCCCTAGCCCCCAGCCCCTAATCCCTGGCCCCTAGCCCGCAGTCCCTCACAGGCGCACCTCGATGCCGTGCTGCGCCATGTGCTGCTTGGCGTCACGCACCGTGAATTCGCCGTAGTGGAAAATGCTCGCTGCCAGCACTGCATCGGCCCGGCCTACGACCACGCCCTCGACCAGGTGTTCGAGGTTGCCAACGCCGCCGCTGGCGACGATCGGGATCTCGAGCGCGTCGGAAAAAGCGCGTGTCAATTCGAGATCGAAGCCCTGGCGGGTGCCATCGCGGTCCATGCTGGTGAGCAGGATCTCACCGGCGCCGAGTGCGGCCATCTTCCGCCCCCACTCCAGCGCGTCGATGCCAGTAGGCCGCCGCCCGCCGTGGGTGAACACCTCCCATGCACCGTCGTCTGCCGCGGTCCGCTTGGCGTCGACCGCGACGACGATGCATTGCGAGCCGTAGCGCCCGGTCGCGTCGGCGACAAGTTGCGGGTTTTGCACTGCCGCGGTGTTGATGCTCACTTTGTCGGCGCCGGCATTGAGCAGGCGCCGGACATCCTCGACGCTGCGCACGCCGCCGCCGACAGTGAGCGGAATGAAGACCTGCGCCGCGACCTGCTCCACAATATGGAGAATGGTGTCGCGCTCGTCGCTGCTGGCGGTGATATCGAGGAAGGTGAGTTCATCCGCGCCCTGCTCGTCGTAGCGCCGCGCGATCTCGACCGGATCGCCGGCGTCGCGCAGGCCAACAAAGTTGACGCCCTTGACCACGCGCCCCGCCGTCACGTCGAGGCAGGGGATGATGCGCTTGGCGAGGCCCATTTCGGGTGACGGGTGACGGGTAACGAGTAATGGGACGAGAGCAAGAACGGTTCTGCCCAATACCCATTACCCCTCTTTCTTCGTGGAGAGCTGGTCGGCGAGCTTCTGCGCCTCGGTGAAATTCAGCGTGCCCTGGTAGACCGCGCGGCCGGTGATGGCGCCGACAATGCCCTCGGATTCCACCGCGCACAGCGCCTTGACGTCCTCGAGATTGGTGATGCCGCCGCTCGCGATCACCGGCACCGTCAAATGGCGCGCAAGTCCCACCGTCGCATCGATATTGATCCCGGAGAGCATCCCGTCGCGGCCGATATCGGTGTAGATCACCGCTTCCACGCCGTAATCCTCGAACTTCTTGGCGAGATCGACCACGTCGTGCCCGGTCATCTTGGACCAGCCGTCGACGGCGACCTTGCCGTCCTTGGCGTCGAGCGCCACCAGAACATGGCCGGGAAACGCCGTGCACGCATCGTGCAGAAAGCCCGGCGTCTTGACCGCCGCGGTGCCGATGATGACGTACGAGATGCCCTGGTCGAGGTAGCTTTCAATCGTGTCCAGATCGCGGATACCGCCGCCCAGCTGGATCGGAACCTTGTCTCCCAGTGCGGTGGTGATCGCCTTGATCGCCTGGGCGTTGCGCGGCCGGCCCGCCGCCGCGCCGTTGAGATCGATCACGTGCAGTCGGCGCGCGCCGTGCTCGGCCCATTGCCGGGCCATCGCGCCCGGGTCATCGGAAAACACGGTGGCGCTCGCCATTACCCCCTGCTTGAGGCGTACGCACTTGCCGTCCTTCAAATCAATCGCCGGAATGATCACCATAGTCGGAGCAGACGTCTACGACAGGAAGCCGCCGCTGGCGGCAGTGGGAGTGGGACAAAGCAACAAGAGAGATTTGGGGGAAAGCGCCGGGAATCGCGACAGTTGAATCATACTACAGCAGGCGCGGCCGTGCAGTCACCGGCCGGCGCTGGCGCGCGCCGCGCCGGCGGCCGCGTTCGCGGGCTCCCAGGCGACAAAGTTGGCGAGCAGCCGCAAACCCGCGGTTTGGCTCTTTTCCGGATGGAACTGCACGGCGAAGATATTGCCGTCGGCCGCCGCGCAGGTGAATGCGAACGGGTAGAAGCTGCGCCCCGCGACGAGCTGCGGCCGCGCCGGCTCCGGGAAATAGCTGTGCACGAAATAGAAGCGGCTGCCCGAGGCAATACCCGCCCACAACGGATGCGGCGCGGCCTGGTGCACTTCGTTCCAGCCCATGTGCGGAACCTTGAGCTTCGCGCCGTGGGCATCGACCATGGCCTCGGCCGGGAACCGCCGCACCTTCCCCGGCAGCAGGCCAAGGCCCGCCACGTTGCCCTCCTCGCTCGTCTCGAACAGCATCTGCAGCCCGATGCAGATGCCGAGGAACGGCTTGTCGCGCGCCGCTGCGAGCACCGCGGCCCGCAGCCCGCGCGCGTCCATCTCGCGCATGCAATCGGGCATCGCCGAAGGCACCCGCTTCTATTTCGTGCACAGCTACTATCCGGCGCCGAAGGATGCCGCACTGACCGCCGGCACGGCGGTGTACGGCAAGCCCTTTACCTGCGCGGTGGCAAGGGATAATATTTTTGCCGT
>JBFKNN010000023.1:0-23991 GCA_041629335.1 Burkholderiales bacterium
AGCCGCGGCGGCCCGCGTAGCGCTGGTAGAGCGCGACGAGGTCACGCACGAACAACGAGGCCTCCTCGCCGCCGGTGCCGGCGCGGATCTCGAGAAAGATGTTGCGCTCGTCGTTGGGATCGCGCGGCAGCAGCTGCTGCTGCAGCTCGCTCTCGATCTTCTCCAGGCGCTCGCGCGTCGTGCGGATCTCGGATTCGGCGAATTCGCGCATGCCCGGATCGCCGCTCATTTCCTCGGCGGTGCGGATGTCCTCTTCGCCGCTCATGTAGGCGCGGTAGAGCTCGACCACCGGCGCGATCTCGGCGTGCTCGCGCGTGAGCCTGCGGTAGTTGTCGATGTCGGCGGTCACGGTCTCCGAGCTGAGCAGCCGGTTGATTTCCTCCAGCCGGCTCGTCAGCTGGCCGAGCTTTGCCGCGATGCTCTGCTTCATTCTGGCCGCTGGACGTGAAGGAGCCGCCGCACCATGTCCGCGACGGCGTCGCGCTCGTCGTCGGCGGCATGGTTGAGCGCGTGCATCGGCGCATGCAGGAACTTGTTGGTGAGCTGCCGCGACAGCACTTCGAGGACGCGCTGCGGATCATCGCCGCGCGCGAGCCGCCGTAGCGCCCGCTCCATGGCGTGGCGGCGCGAGCGCTCCGCGGTGTCGCGCAGCGCACGTATCGTCGGCACCAGCTCGCGCACCCCGAGCCAGTGCATGAAGTCGGTGACGTGGTTCTCGATGATCACCTCGGCCTGGGCCACGGCATTCTGGCGCACGTCGAGCCCTTCGCGCGCGATCTTGCCCAGGTCGTCGACGGTGTAAAGAAAGACGTCGTCGAGGCTCGCCACCTCGGCCTCGATGTCGCGCGGCACCGCGAGATCGAACATCAGCATCGGCAGATGCTTGCGTGCGCGCAGCGCGCTCTCGGTGAGACCCTTGCCGATGATCGGCAGCGGGCTCGCGGTGCAGCACACCACGATGTCGTGCAGCGCGAGCTGCCCCGGCAGATCGTTCAGCGAGATGGTCCGGCCGAGAAACCGGTCGGCAAGCTGCGCCGCCCGCGCGGGGGTGCGGTTGGCGAAGGTGATATACCGCGGGTGGTGGGCGGCGAAGTGGGCCGCCGTGAGCTCGATCATCTCGCCCGCACCGATGAACAGCACGCTCTGGCCGGCGATGCTCGGGTAGATGCGCTCGGCCAGCTGCACCGCCGCGGACGCCATCGATACCGTACTCGCGCCGATCTCGGTCTCGCTGCGCACCGTCTTCGCCACCGCGAACGTGCTCTGGAACAGCTTGTTCAGCAGCCAGCCCAGGGTGCCGGCGGCCTGCGCCATGCGCACCGCATTCTTGAACTGGCCGAGAATCTGCGGCTCGCCGAGCACCATCGAGTCGAGCCCGCTCGCCACGCGGAAGGCGTGCTTCACCGCCTGCTCCTGCGGCAGCCGGTAGACGTAGGGCTCGATCTCGCGCGCCTTCAACCGATGATAGCCGGCCAGCCAGTCGACCACCCCGGCCGGCTGCGACGCCGCACAATAGACTTCGGTGCGGTTGCAGGTCGAGATGATCGCCGCCTCCTGCACCGGGTGGCGGTCCACGAGGTCGCGCAGCGCCTGCGTCAGGATTTCGGCATTGAACACCACCTGCTCACGCACCGAGAGCGGGGCGGTCTGGTGGTTCACGCCGAAAGTGAAGATCTGCATGGGCTGCAAGCCGTTGATAAAGGCCCTATATTATATGTCGACCGGGAAGCGTAGTCTCAACCCGAAATCCTGGCCGCCCGGCAGGCGCCGTGCCCTTTCAGCACCGGCGCGCTCGCACGACACCAGTGCTGATGGACATGCAAGCTTACCGCCATGACGAGCCTTACTGACACGCTCGCCCGCTTCATCCACGACAACGGCCTGCGCGATCTGCCCGAAGGCGCCATGGAAAAGGCCAGGAAAGTCATTGCCGACACCTTTGCCGTGATCCTCGCGGGCGCCGGAAGCGAGGTTGCGCCGCCGCTGCTGCGTTACGCCACGCTGGCCGGCGAAGCGGGCTCGAATCCCATCCTGGGCACTTCCCGCGCCTGCGCGCCCGAAATCGCTGCGCTCGTCAACGGCACGTTTGGCCACGCGCTTGATTTCGACGACGTGCTGTCCATGATGCCGGCCCATCCGAGCGCGGTGATCATTCCCGCGCTGTGCGCCGACCTCGAGGGCCACCCGATTTCCGGCGAAAAGTTGATCGAGGCCTACGCGCTGGGGATCGAAGTCGGCGGGAAGATCGGCCTGGGCATCACGGTCGGCCATTATCACCGCGGTTTCCACGCCACTGGCACGCTCGGGATCTTCTCCGCGCTTGCCGCGCTCGCCAAGGTGTATCGTCTCGATGTCCCGGCAACGCGCACCGCGTTCGGCATCGCAGCCTCCATGGCGAGCGGCCTGCAGCGCAACTTCGGCACCATGACCAAACCGCTCCACACCGGCTGGGCCGCCCGCAGCGCGCTCGCTGCCGTGCGCCTCACGGCGAGCGGATTTACCGCCGCCGCCGATGCGCTTGAAGCGAAGGCGGGATTTTTCGCCGCGTACGGCGTGGGTGAGTCCGACCCCGCGGCCACCGCGGCCGGCCTGGGCAAGCCTTGGGTGCTCCTCGACCCGGGCATCGCGCTCAAGCGGTTTCCGTGCTGCTACGCTTCGCATCGCGGAATGGATGGCGTGCTGGAACTCAAGCGGCGACATGCATTCGCCACAGCCGACGTGGAGCGCCTCACCTGCCTCATGCCGCCGGGCGGCATGCGCGCACTGATCTACCCGCGCCCCACCACCGGGCTGGAAGCGAAGTTCAGCCTGGAATATGCCCTCGCCGCAGGAATCCTAGACGGCAAATACAGCTTGTGGACGTTTACCGACGGCGCCGTGCAGCGTCCGACGGTCACCGCGCTGCTCGACCGCGTCATCGTCAAGGAAGACGCGCGCTGCGCCGAAGGCGACCCGCTCATCGAGACCCGCAGCCCGGGCAGCCGCGGCTTTGTGCAGGTGGAACTGGTCCTGCGCAACGGCGTCCGCGATGCCGTGCGCATCGACAAGCCGCCCGGCCATCCCTCGCGCGAGCTCTCTTGGGACGACATCACGTCCAAGTTCATGGATTGTGCCGCGCATTGCGGGTTGCCCGGCGCGGACGCCGAGACGGCGCTCTCGAAGCTGCGCGCGCTCGAACGCTGCGGCGACCTGCGCGAGATCACGCAGGCACTGCGCCGCACGGCCTGACCGGGAGCCAGCGGCTCCGGTCCACCCGCCTCAACGGCGCGCGGCGGCTACGCGTGGCGTTCGTTGATGAGCGCCTCGCCGCGGGCCCACCGGACCAGGTTGGCGAAGAACAGGTCGGCCGCGCGGGCGTCGTTGCCGCTGGAGGCCGAGGCGCTGTGCGGAGAGCAGATGACGTTCGCCATGTCCCACAGCGGCGAGTCCGCCGGCAAGGGCTCTTTTTCGAACACATCGAGGTAGGCGCCGCCGAGGTGCCCGCTGTTCAGGGCTTCGATCAGCGCGGGCTCGTCCACCACCCCGCCGCGCGCCACGTTGATCACCCGCGCGCCGCGCGGCAGCCGTGCAAGGGTCTGCGCGTTGAGCAGGTGCCGGGTGTCGGACGTGAGCGGGCAGGCGAGTATCACCCACTGGCAGCGCGGCAGCGCGGCCGGGAAACCGGTGATCGTGACCATCTCGTCGACCGGATCCTGCGGGCGCTTCGGGCTGCGCTGCACCCCGATCACGTGCATTCCCAGCGCCTGGCAGAAGCGGGCGATCGTTGCGCCGATGTTGCCCAGACCCACGACCGCCACGGTCTGGCCGCGAAGGTCGGGCGGAACCGCCGCGCCGCGCATCGGCTCCCACGCGTGGCGCCGCTGCGCATCGAGCCAGCCCGGCACGCCGCGCGCGAGCATCAGCAGCCCGCAGATCGCGGTCTGGGCCACCGGCTCGCCGTTGCTGCCCGCCGACGTGGTGAGCCGCACGCCGCGCTCGATCAGCGACGCGAGGAACGGGTGCTGGTCGATGCCGGTGCTGGCGAAGTGCACCCACCTCAGGTTCGGCGCCGCGGATACCGTCGCGCCGAAGCTGTGATACATGGCGGTGTAGCGGATGTCGCGCGTCAAGTAGGCAATCTCGATGCGCGCGCGGTCGGTGTCGCCGAGCCGCGATTTGGCGTCGTCGGGCAGGTGCAACGGCTCGGGTTTGACGCCGGCCTCGGCCGCGGCGGCCTCAAGCTTCGCGCCGAAGCTCGCGACAAACCCTTTGGACAGCAGCATTCCGGTCATTCAGGCCCTCCCGGCCGGGTACGAACGAGGGGAGTGAGCCCGCTCACCCCGGACGCGTGCCCTGGCAACGGGCGATGAGGGCGGTCGAACCGTGCCGGCGCTCGCGCGGTCGCTACTTGCCCTTGTCCTGGGCGAACAGCGCGTCGAGCTTGGCTTCGTAGGCATGATAGCCTAGATAATCGTAGAGCTCGTCGCGCGTCTGCATGAGCTCCACGACACTCTTCTGCGAGCCCTCGGCGCGCAGCGCCTGGTAGACCTTCAGCGCCGCCGCGTTCATCGCGCGCCAGGCCGACAGCGGATAGAGCGCCATCGCCACGTTGGCGCTCGCGAGCTCCTGCGTGGTGAACAGCGGCGTCTTGCCGAACTCGGTGATGTTGGCGAGGATCGGCACGCCCACCGCGTCGGCGAACTTCTTGTACATCGCGAGCTCGGTGATCGCCTCGGGGAAAATCATGTCGGCGCCCGCTTCCACGCAGGCGCAGGCGCGGGCGATCGCCGCCTGCAGCCCCTCGACCGCGAGCGCGTCGGTGCGGGCGATGACGACGAATTCGCGATCGGTCTTGGCGTCCGCCGCGGCCTTGATGCGGTCGGCCATCTCGTTCGCGCTCACGATCTCCTTGCCGGGCCGGTGGCCGCACCGTTTCTGCAGCACCTGGTCCTCGATATGCATGGCCGCGGCGCCGAACTTGATGAGCGACTTGACGGTGCGCGCGATGTTGAACGCGCCGCCAAAGCCGGTGTCCACGTCGACCAGCAGCGGGACGTCGGTCACGTCGGTGATACGTCGGATGTCGGTCAAGACGTCGTCGAGCGTGCTGATGCCGAGGTCCGGCACGCCGAGCGATCCCGCGGCGACGCCGCCCCCGGAGAGGTAGATCGCGCGGAAGCCCGCGCGCTCGGCGAGCCGCGCCGCGTAGGCGTTGATCGTGCCGGCGATCTGCAGCGGCCGCTCCTCCTTCAACGCGATGCGGAAGCGCGCGCCGGCGGAAGCCGGGCGAGTTGATGCTGCGGATGCGAGGTCGGTCATGGTGGGCGCTCCTTAGGCTGCCGAACGTAATCAAATGCGTATGCGTCGCCGCCAGAATTGCGGATGACGCGAACAACGGCGCAGGTCATATCGCAAATCTGGCCAACCCGGCCGGCGAAGTCAGGCGCGATTCTGGCCGCAACCCTTCGGCCGGGACGAATTCTAGCCCATGGCTTTGTCGCTCACCTTGCCGACGCGCCGCGGCCACGGTTTCGCGCCGTGTGGGTGCGGGACCGGGCGCGCAGCGGCGTGTTCGTATGACAGTGCCGCGGGGCTTCCGCCGCTGCCCCGATATTGGCCGCGGCGCGCCGCGCCCTGACCCGGAATCGTGCCAGCGCATCACGCGCTTCACTATGTTAGGCACGCTTCGGGCGGACGCTCAAGGCCGGCTCAAATGCGGACCGCGGCGCGCCGGGGACAGAAGACCGTAATATGGACTGGACGGGCCGGGACGGCCGATAACAACGATGCGCTGGACCCTATCATAGCCCGGGATATTCCGCTAGCGCCCGGATGGTGGCATAATCGGTCCATTATCTCACCATCCGGACTTCAGCAATGACCCGATTATCCGCCGTCGCCGGCAAGCTCTCCGGGACCCAGAGCATCGAGCGCGCGCTCACGCTGCTGCGTGAGATCGCCGCGCACAACCGCAGCGGCTCTCGATTGCTCGACCTCGCCGCGCGCACCGGGCTGCAGCGTCCCACGGTGCACCGCATGTTGAAGTGCCTCGCGGCCGAGAGCATGGTGCAGCAGAATCCCGAAACCCACCGCTATTTTCTCGGCCCGATGGTGTTCGAGCTCGGGCTCACCGCGGCGCCGCGCTTCAACTTGCGCGAGATCTGCCATCCTGCGCTGACGCGGATCGCGGAGTCGACCAACGATACGGTGTTTCTCACCCAGCGCAGCGGGCTCGACTCGGTGTGCGTCGACCGCCACGAAGGCACATTCCCGATCAAGACCTTCACGCTCGAGATCGGCATGCGGCGTCCGTTAGGCGTAGGCACCGGCAGCCTCGCCATCCTTGCAGCGCTGCCGGACGATGAAATCCGCCAGATCGTCGGCGCCAATGCACCGCGCCTGTCCGAATACGGGCTGACGCCGGGAAGCCTGCTGGCGCAGGTCAAGAGCGCGCAGAAATACGGTTACGCGCTGCGCGAAGCCCCGACCCTCGCCGGCGTGCGCTCGGTCGGCCAGGCCTTGCACAACCAAAGCGGCATCCCGTTCGCGGCGCTGTCGATCTCGGCGATTTCGAGCCGCATGACCGACAAGCGCGTTGCCGAGCTCGCCGCGTTGCTGAAGAGCGAGACACGGCTCGTCGAAAAGCAGCTCGCGGCCGGCGCCGAATCGCGCTAGGCGATCACGCACCGCGGCCGACCGCGCGGGCCTCGATGCCGCGCCGGGCTGCGGTCCGCACCATGACTGAAAACGCGCTCCCGAAGAAGGATTTTGCCCGCGGCACCGCCTGTCCGCTCGACGGCGTGCGCGTGCTCGACCTCTCGCGTGTGGTGGCGGGCAACATGCTCTCGCTGCTGCTTGCGGACTTCGGCGCCGAAGTGGTCAAGATCGAGACGCCGGCGGGCGACGCACTGCGCGACTGGCTGGTCGCTGGCATTCCGACCAACTGGAAGGTCTACGCGCGCAACAAGAAGAGCGTGTGCCTCGACCTGCGCAAGCCCGAGGCGAAAGACCTGCTGCTCAAGCTTGTCGGCACGGCACAGGTATTCGTCGAGAACTTCCGTCCCGGCACGCTGGAGAAGATGGGCCTCGCCCCCGAGGTGCTGCTCGCGCGCAATCCGAAGCTGGTCATCGCGCGCGTCACCGGCTGGGGCCAGAGCGGACCGTACCGCCACAAGCCGGGTTTCGGCACGCTCGCGGAAGGCATGTCCGGGTTCGCCGCGCTAAACGGCTTCGCCGACCGCGAGCCGGTGCTGCCGCCGATCCAGCTCGCCGATTGCACCGCGGGCACCTACGGCGCCTTCGCCGTGATGGTCGCGCTGCGCCACGCCGAGGTGAGCGGCGGCCGCGGCCAGGTGATCGACCTGTCGCTGCTCGAGCCGCTGTTCACGTTCATGGGGCCGCAGGCGGCGAGCTTCAAGGCGAGCGGCAAGGTGCGGCCGCGCACCGGCAGCCGCTCGACCACCGCCGCGCCGCGCAACGCCTACGCCACGCGCGACGGCCGCTGGGTGTGCATGTCAGCGTCCACGCAGGCGATGACAGAGCGGCTGTTCCGCGTTATCGGCCGCGCCGACCTGCTGGACAGCCCGCGCTACCAAACCAACGCCGAGCGCGTGCGCCACGCGGCCGAGCTCGACGCGATCATCGGCGAGTTCATCGGCAGAATGACGCTTGAGGAAAACCTCGCCTTTTTCGACCGGCACGAGGTCACCGTCGGGCCGATCTACGACGTCTCGCAGATCATCGGCGATCCGCATGTCGCGGCGCGCGAGATGGTGGCAGAGTATCCGGACGACGAAATGGGCGGCGTGCCGATGCACAGCGTGACGCCGCGGCTCTCGGCCACCCCGGGCGCAATCCGCGCGCCCGCGCCAAAGCTCGGCGAGCACAACGCCGAGATTCTCGGTGCGCTCGGCCTTGACGCCGCCGAACTCAAGCGGCTCGCGGCTGCCGGCGTGATCCACGCCGGAGCGCAGCGCAGGAAGAACGGCGCGAGCCAGTGACCAGTGCGTAGGGTGCTGCTTTAGCGCACCATACGATGGGCAGTGAGCAGTGAGCAGTGAGCGGTGAGCAGCAACTGGACGCGCAAAGCGCGCAAGTTCCTCCCTTACCGCTTACCGCTTACCGCTTACCTGAAAGGAACCAACGATGACCCGCGAACTCCCGGTGTGGCGCTCGCTGATGTATGTGCCAGTGAACGTCGACAAGTTCGTCGACAAGGCGCACACGCGCGGCGCGGACGTGATCCAGCTCGACCTCGAGGACAGCATCCCGCCGGCGCAAAAGGCGGAGGCGCGCAAACTGGTCGAGAAAGCGGCGGCCAAGGTGCGCCGCGGCGGCGCGGACGTGGTGGTGCGCATCAACCAGCCGCTCTCGCTCGTGGTGCGCGACCTCGAGCACGCGATTTGCCCCGATGTCGACGGCATCGCCTGCACCAAGACCGACAGCGCCTCGCACGTGCGGCTGCTCGACGAGCTGGTGACCGAGCTCGAGGAAAAGCGCGGCATGACGGTTGGCCATACGAAGTTCATCACCATGATCGAGACGCCGGACGCTTTCACGCGCATCGACGAAATCCCCCGCGCAAGCCCGCGCGTGGTGGCGATGAACATCGGCGGCGAGGATTTCGCGCTCAACTGCAACATGCAGCCCGACGACGACGCGCTCCTGCACCCGAAGCAGCGCATGATCATCGCCGCACGCGCAGCGGGCGTCATGCCCCTCGGCTTCATCGGCACGGTGGCGGACTTCAGCGACTGGGAGCGCTTTCGCCAGATGGTACGACGCTCGCGCCGCATGGGCTTCGACGGCGCCGGCTGCATCCACCCCGGGCAGGTGACGATCGTGAACCAGGAGTACACGCCGAGCGAGGAAGAGGTCGCCTACGCGCGCAAGGTGATCGCGATGGACAGGGAGGCGGCCGCGGCCGGCCGCGGCTCGTTCCAGATCGACGGCAAGATGATCGACATCCCGGTGGTGGTGCGCGCCGAGCGGCTGGTCAAGCGCTACGACGCGATCAAGGCGCGCGAGGCGAAGACGCTCGCCGCGATGAAGGGCTAGGCGGGAAGGTAAAATCGGGGACAGACCACTAAGCGGCCGGCCGGGCCGGAAACAGCGCTGTGTCCCCGCCTGCTTAGTGGTCTGTCCCCATTTTACCCAAGGGAGCCACGGCATTGACCCAGGAGCTCGAGAAGCTTAAGGACTGGATCGGCAGCCGCGAGACGGACGTCGACTACGTGACGATTCCCGCCGTGCACCGCCTTGCCGCGATGCTCGACCGCGACGATCAGATGCCCAAGGCGGGCGATCCGCTGCCGGTCGGCTGGCACCAGATTCTGTTTCCGCGCGTGGCGCGCCACTCGCAGATCGGCCCCGATGGACACCCCATGCGCGGCGATTTCCTGCCGCCGGTGCCGCTGCCGCGGCGCATGTTCGGCGGCAAGCGCGTGACCTTCCGTGAGCGATTGCGCGTCGGCGACGAAGTGCACCGCGAATCGGAGATCCGGGACGTGGCGCTCAAGCAGGGCCGCACCGGCCAGATGGTTTTCGTCACGGTGCAAACCGACATCCACAGCCCGCGCGGACTCGCGATCACCGAGGAGCAGGACATCATCTACCGCGGCAATCCGGACCCCAAGGCACCGCCGCCCCCGCCGCAGCCGGTGCCCGGCAAAGCGGTGTGGCTGCACGAAGTCACTGCCGACCCGGTGCTGCTGTTCCGCTACTCCGCGCTCACCTACAACGGCCACCGCATCCACTACGACTGGCGCTACGTGACCCGGGAGGAAGGCTACCCGGATCTCATCGTCAACGGCGGGCTGCAGACGCTGCTCGCCTTCGAGCTCGCGCGCACCCATGCCTCGACGCCGCTCGCCTATGTCTCCTCGCGCAACGTGCGCCCGCTCTTCGTGAACCGCCCGTTCACGGTCTGCGGCGAGCCCTCGGCCGACAACAAGACCGCCAAGCTCTGGGTGGCGGACCAGGACGGCGCGCCGACGCTGGTCGCCGAGGCAGAGTTCAAGTGAGCGCACCGATGGCCGGCGGACCGCTCGAAGGCGTGCGCGTGATCGACATGACCTCGGTCGTGGTCGGCCCGCTCGCAACGCAAATAATGGCCGACCACGGCGCCGACGTGATCAAGGTGGAGGCGCCCGCCGGGGACATCGTGCGCACGCTCGCCGGTCGCGGCAGGAGCGCCGCCATGTCGGGCAAGTTCCTGCACTTGAACCGCAACAAGCGCAGCCTCGCGCTGGATCTGAAGAAGCCGGGCGCGCGCGAGGCGCTGTTGAAGCTCCTCGAGCGCGCCGACGTGCTGATCTGGAACATGCGCCCGCCGGCGATGGCCCGGCTCAAGCTCGCCTACGAGGACGTGCGCAAGGTCAATCCGAAGATCATCTACTGCGGCATGTTCGGCTTCGGCCAGGGCGGGCGCTACCGCGACAAACCGGCCTACGACTCGATCATCCAGGGCTCGGGCGGGCTCGCCGCGCTGCATCACCGCGTGACCGGTGAGCCGCGCTATCTGCCGATGGTGATCGCCGACCGCACGGTGGGCCTGATCGCGGTGCAGATGATCCTGATGGCGCTCTACGCGCGCACCCGCACCGGCGAGGGCCAGGCGATCGAGATCCCGATGTTCGAGAACATCGTGAAGGCGGTGCTCGAGGAGCACATGTATCTCAAGACCTTCGATCCGCCGCTGGGCGGCACCGGGGACCCGCGCCTGCTCGACCCGCAGGCGCGCCCGCTCGCCACCAAGGACGGCTGGATCTGCATCTCCGGCAACACCGACGCCCAGGCGTTCGCGATCTTCGACGCGATCGGCCGGCCGGAGCTGAAGAGCGATCCGCGCTTCAACACGGTGGCCGCGCGCTTCAAGCACACCGGCGAGTACTTCGCGCTCCGCGCCGAGGGCCTGAAGCAGAAGACCACCGCGGAGTGGATCGAGATCTTCGGCAACGACGTGCCGGCGATGCCGTTCCAGACGCTCGATCAGCTGATGGCGGACCCGCACTTGAAAGACATCGGCTTCTTCCAGCTGATCGACCATCCGACCGAGGGCAAGATCTGGAGCATGGCGCTGCCCAACCGGCTCTCGGGCGGCGTGCGGCGCGATTTCCGCCATGCGCCCAAGATCGGCCAGGACAGCGTCGAGATCCTGCGCGAAGCCGGCTACGGCGACGCGGAGATCGAGCGGCTGATCGTCTCCGGCGCCACGCTCGACGGCCGCATCGACAGCTCCGGGTCAAACGGATAAGGCATAATGTCCGCCCGGTCTCGTTCCCGGCCGGGCGTAACCATCAGGAGAAAGCTCATCATGCAGCATTGCTTACGCAGCGCCACGCGACCGTTCGTCGCCGCACTTGCCGCCGCAGCGTTCGCCGTTACCGTTCACGCCCAGGCAGCCGCGCCGGCCAAACCGGAATACAAGCCGGTAGTCGGGCAGGAAGGCAAGGACGTCATCTGGGTGCCGACGCCCGAGGCGCTGGTCGAACGCATGCTGCAGATGGCCAAGACCACGCCCGAGGATTACGTCATCGATCTCGGCTCGGGCGACGGCCGCACCGTGATCACAGCGGTCAAGAAGTTCGGCGCGCGCGCGCTCGGCGTCGAGTACAACCCCGACATGGTCGAGCTCTCGAAGCGCAACGCGGAAAAGGAAGAGGTCGGCAGCCGCGCGCAGTTCGTGCACGGGGACATCTTCAAAACGGATTTCAGCAAGGCCACGGTGCTCACCATGTACCTGCTGCCGCACCTGAACCACAAGCTGCGCCCGACCATACTCAACATGAAGCCGGGCACGCGCGTGGTGTCGCACGCCTTCAACATGGACGACTGGCAACCGGACGAGACGGCGTCCGTGGAGGGCCGCACCGCTTACCTCTGGATCGTCCCGGCAAAGGTCGAGGGCGCCTGGGCCTGGGGCAAGGCGCGGCCTTACGAGCTGAAGCTCCGGCAGCACTTCCAGGTGCTCGAAGGGCTGGTCCGGGCCGACGGCAAGACCGCGCAGTTCCGCAACGCGAAGCTCGAGGGGGACCGGATAAGCTTTTCGGTGATCGAGTTCGTCGGCCTCGGCACGGTGCGCCGCGAATTCACCGGCCGGGTGAGCGGCGACACCATCGAGGGCAAGGTCAAGCTCCCCGACGGCGCAGCCGAGGAGAAATGGACCGCGACGCGCGTGCCGCCGCCGGCGCCGCCCGCCGCGAAGCCCGCCAAGTAAGCGCCGCGCTTACCGCCGCTCCACTATCCGCGTGTCCAACTCGACCGGCTGCGCCACGCGGTAGATCGGCAATTCGCTCGCGGCAGCGATTGTCGGCGGCGAGCCCTTCTTGTCGGCTGGCACGATGCCGTAAGTGACCACGCTGCTGGGCGACTCCGGCTCGAGCGCAACCGCGATGACGTTCGCGTTTGGCTGCGCCATCAGGTACACGTAACTCCCGGCCGGAAACGCCACCGTCTTGTTCACGATCTCGGTCGTGACCTGGCTCACCGTGAGCCCCTCGACGTAGGTCGGGCGCGGCCGCCGGTCGGTGACCTGGTAGCTTTCCACTTCGACCACTACGGGGTGGCGCAGCATGCGCACCTCGACACCAGACAGCGCAAGCCGCCGCGCCACATCGTGAAACGGCGGCTTGACGAGGTATGCATAGGGCCGGCGCCGGGCAAGCTCCGGCCGGGCCGCGAGTGAATCCGACCATTCGACCTCGATTTCCTGCAGCGCACCGGTTTCGGGATGGATCATCGTGAGCTTTTGCTGCGTGAGGGGGCTTTTCACCGTCACCGGAACGAGGTCGTCGGCCCGGGCTTCACGCCCGCGCCGCACGGTCTCGCTACGCGCACCGGCAACCGCGGCCATGACTTGGGGCGCGTTTTCGGCGGTGGTTTCCAGCAGGCTCGTGATGGCGACGAGGTGGGTGTGCACGCGGCGGGCAAAGCTCTCGCGGCCGATGCCGACGCCGCGGCTCTCGACCAGGAACGAGATGCTGTTCTGCAGCCCGGCGAAGTTGCGCCCGATGTCCGGGATGGTGCCACCCATGGAAACCCGCTTGTCCTTCATGTTGTATGAGGTCGTGTAGTACCAGAAGTGCGTGTATCCCGCGCGCTCGACTTCGCGCCGCAGCTTGCGCAGGAAGACACGGTCCGCGACGTCGGTCAAGGCTGCCGGCACGGCCGGATGCGTCGCGTACTGGACCATCAGGTCCCACGACTGCAGCAGTCCGAACTTCTCGATCCAGCGCGCGGCAACGCTGAATTCATGCGCATCGATGAAGACATGCGGCTGGAACTCGTTGGCCACGCGGTGCAGCGCATCGGTTTCCGGCAGCGCCATCTTGACGTGGTCGCGATTGATGTCCACCGTGCCGTGCGGGGAGCGCCGGAAATAATGCGCGCCGTCGGGATTGCCGTGCGGCATGATCACCACCGTCAGCTTGTCGAGCAGCGGCTTCAGGCTGCCGAGCGCGAGCTCCCTCGCAAGCACCAGCATCGCCTCGCCGCCCGCCGGCTCGTTACCGTGCTGCAGGCCGACGAGGAACACCAGGGGGCGGGGCAGGCGCAGCAGGTCAGCGCCGCCGAAGAAGCCCGAGTTCGAGAGCACGAGAAACGGGATCGCGCGCCCTTCCTGCGAATGGCCGGCGATGCGCACCTGCAGGTTGTCGGCAACCTTCTGCAGCGCATAGACGTACTCCAGCATTTCCTGGTGCGAAGTGAAATCAACGCGCCCCGGCGCAAAGCCGGGCGTGTCGAACTGCTCCGCGGGATCCGCATAGTGCTGCCTGACCGCCTCGCTTTGCTTGTAGGCCCGATCCGGGTTGAACTGCGCGTAGAGCGGTGCATTGACGGCGCCGAGGACTGCCAGCAATGCGGCCGACAGAAGTACTCGAATGCCAGATGTACCAAGCATGTCGTGACCTCCCGGACTCCTGATCGATCGTTCCTTATATCATCCGGGCCGCATTCCTACAGCGCGGCCCGCCGCCGCTCTCCTATAATGCATGCAGGGCGGATTTCTTCGCCGCTCGATTTCTGTCCACCGAATCGGAGTGACCCATGCCACAACAGAACATCGTCGTCGTCGGCGGCGGCATCATGGGCGGCGACATCGCCATCATTTTCGCCGCGGCCGGCTGGAAGGTGCACGTGATGAGCCCGTCGCAGAAGACGCGGGATGCGATCGGCGCGCGCGTCGCGGCGGGCCTTGCCAAGCTCGGCGCGCCGGCCTCCCATGCCGCCAGCGTCAGCACCTGTTCCGCGCTCGCCGACATCGGATGGCGCGATGTTGAACTGGTGGTCGAAGCCGCAAGCGAGGATCTCGCGTTGAAGCAGAAGATCTTCGGCGAGCTCGAGCGCTTCGCCCGACCGGAGATTCCGCTTACCACGAATACCTCGAACTTTCCGATCGGCGAGATCGGCAAGGGCCTCAGGACACCATCGCGGGTCGCCGGACTGCATTTCTTCATGCCGGCGCACCTCGTGCCGCTGGTGGAAGTGGTGAGCTCGAAGGCGACCGACCCGAAAATCGCCGAGGCACTGGTGACGCTGATGAAGCGGCTCGACAAGGCGCCGATCTGGGTGAAGAAAGACGTGCCCGGCTTCGTCGGCAACCGCCTGCAACACGCCATGCTGCGCGAGGCGCTCTACCTCATTTCCGACGGCGTGGTCTCGGCCGAGGACATCGACACCGCCGTGCGCTACGGTTTCGGCTTCCGCTTTATTGCGTGCGGGCCGATGAAACAGAAGGAAATGTCGGGCTGGGATACGAACTACCTGGTCGCGAGCGCGCTCTACCCGGAACTGCACAACGAGAAGGCACCGCCCGCGTTGCTGAAAGATATGGTGGAGAAGGGCCGCACCGGCATGAAGGCGAAGCGCGGATTCTGGGAATGGAACGACCAATCGGTCGCCCAGGAGAAAGCGCGTATCGAGAAGGCGCTGCAGGCCGGGTTCGCGATACTCAAGGACGGCTGATCGCGTTTGCTGCCCGGGGCTCGGCCCGCCAGGGCGCGAAGCCTGGGGTAGACGGCCCCGTCGGCGCGGAAAGCGACGTTGACGGGCGCGCTCGCCGATCTCCCACTTCTGCGCCCCGCTGCGGTGCCGCCGGTTGCTCCGGGCCACCCGGGTAACCAACGTCGGCGCAGAGCGCGTTACTCAGGCTTGATGCCTGCCTCCCTGATCACCCTGCCCCATTTCTTGAGCTCGACGCGGATGTACGCGGCGAACTCCTGCGGCGGCTGGCCGTCGGGCTCCAGCCCGAACGACTTGATCCGGTCCGCGACGTCGGGATTTTTCAAAACGTCGGCGACATCCCGGTAGATCTTGTCGATCACCGCCTTGGGCGTGCCCGCCGGCGCCATCAACGCATACCAGCCGTCGACCTGAAATCCCGGAAAGCCCGTTTCCGCGATGGTCGGCACCTCGGGCAGCACCGCCGAGCGTTTCGCCGTGGTGACACCCAGCGCCTTCAGGCGTCCGGAACGGATGTGCGGAATCGCCGCGCCGGTCGAGGTGAACAACATCTGCACCTGTCCGCCGACCACCGCCGCCGTCGCCGCGCCGGCGCCTTTGTACGGGATGTGAACCATATCCACGCCTGACATGCGCTTGAACATCTCGACCGACAGATGGCTCGCCGCGCCGACGCCCGATGTCGCGTAGTTGAGTTTCCCCGGCTGGGACTTGGCGAGCGCCACGAGTTCCTTAACCGAATTCACATTCACCGACGGGTGCACCACGAGCACGTTCGGCCCGGTCGCCAGAATGGTGATCGGCGCAAAATCCTGTGGCGTACGGTACGGCAGCTTCTTGTACAGATACGGGTTGGCGGTGAAACCCTGCGCGATGACCAGGATGTTGTAACCGTCGGGATTCGAGCCCGCGACGATCTCGGTGCCGATCACGCCACCCGCCCCGGCGCGATTGTCGACGACCACCGGCTGGCCCCATTTCTCGGTGAGCTTCGGTCCGGTAAGCCGTGCCAGCACGTCGAGCGCGCCGCCAGGGCTCGACGCGACGATAAAGCGGACCGGGCGTTCCGGAAACGCGGCCGCCACGGCAGCCGCGCTTGCGAGCGCGATTGCGCCCGCGCACGTCCGGACGATCACGAACCGAACCGCGGCGAGCCAGCGTGTCATCGTAATGCCCTCCATAAGAAGGTTGCTTGAACGCCAGGCAGGAGCCTGCCGTGATCGCCGTGCCGCGACGCGCGCGCCGATGCCGCAGCCGGGAACAACCAGGATATTCATTGACGCCCTTGGAGTCTTTTTCAGCGGCTTGCGTGCGGGACGTTAGCACAAGGCGAACTGCGCAGGAACCTGCGGTTCGAATCGTGGACGCGCGAAATGAGCGACGCGCACCGGGGGAATCGCAGTCTCTGCGGAGGCCCTGCCTGCGACCGCCTCCGGAACCGCGGGACACCGGGCCTGCACGCGGCGCGCGATTCGTTTCCCGGTCGGAGACGTGGGATCGCCGGCGGGCCGCTGGCACGATCCAGCGGGCCGATCAGCCCGCCGACATTTCTTCGTATGCGCCCAGCGCGTCGGCGGCATACATCAGCGACGGGCCGCCGCCCATGTAGACCGCCATGCCGAGCGCTTCTTCGATCTCCGCGCGCGTTGCGCCGAGCTTGACCAGGCTCTGGACGTGAAAACCGATGCACGGATCGCAGTGCGCCGCGACGCCGAGCGCCAGCGCGATCAATTCCTTGGTCTTCTTGTCGAGCGCGCCGTCGCGAAGGGCGGCGTGCGCCAGCTGGCTGAAGCCCTTGGTCGTGTCGGGTATGTCCGCGCGCAGCTTGGCGAGCGACGCCGAAACGCGCTTGGTGATTTCCCGGTAACTCTTGCCCACCTCAAGCCCCTTGTTGAATGCTTCCGCGGGAGTGGCCGGTCGACTATGGTCTTCCGGCTGGTCCCGCGTGCATGGATCACTGCGCAGCATTTATTTCCCCGCGGTGCGCGGATCGCCGGCGTAGCCGAGTGCATTCCAGTCGAGCCTGCCGCCCTTGCCGTGGCAGTCGTTGCACTTTAGCGCCTCGCCCTTGGGCACGACCATGTGGTTCACTTTCCAGTACATGTCGGTCAGGGCGAACCCGTGCTGGCCGCTGTAGCTGAGGCCCGCGGCCTGCATGCCATCGGCGATCGCCTTGTTCCAGTCCCAGTGCCGCCAGTAGCCGCCCCACAGGTTGGGAACCGCCAGCACGTTGCTCGCCGAATCGTACGGCTGCTTGCCCTTCATGATCTTGAACGGCGTGATCTTGGCGGTCTTGTCGCCGCGGGCGCCGCGCGGATAGTTGAGGTGCGTCACGCCGGCGGGATCGATCTTCTCGCCGAGGAGGTAGCGATCGACCGACCCGTCGAACCACATGTAGACCGGCGCGACGTTTTTCGCCCATTTGAAGTCGCCTTTCAGCTTGTCGTGCTGCGGCAGGCCGTACTGGTCCTTCATCGGCGGGCCTTCCTTGCCGGCGGTGGACCAGTCCCACCAGACCTTGGTCGGGAGCGCGCGCGCGAAGATCGGAATGTGGCAGGTCTGGCAGGCGACTTTCCCGACGTGCATGTTGAGCCTTGCGTTCTGCTTGTGCGGAGTCCCCGCATGGCAGTCCGTGCAGTCGAGCGTCTGGCCGCCGCCCGTTGCCGATACCGACAGCGCCTTACCGGGGATCAAGTGCTTCACGGCCCGATGGCAGTCGCTGCAACTCATGTTGGCGCCGTCGACGGCCATATGCACGTCGGTCGTGCGCGGCGGCGCGCCCATCGAGCTGTCGAGGTCGCCGTGCTTCACGTGGTCGCCGCCGCCGCCGAAGAAATGACACGCGCCGCAGGTCGCGCGGCTGGTGCGCCCGACGTTCTTCGCAATTTTCTCCAGATCGACCGCGCGCCACGTCTTGCCGGACTTGGGCGGGAACTCCGTATCCTGATAGGCCGGATTGCCGGATGCCGCCGGGAGCTTCTTGTAAGTTCCGGTGGTGTCATGACAGATCAGGCAGTCGACGTTCTCGGCTTTGCTGAAGTCGAAGGAAGCGTCCTTCCAGCCGTAGCCGGCATGGCAGCTCGTGCACCGCGGATTGTTCGAGGGCAGCGCGATGCAGTAGTTGTTGATCGCGTTCTTCTTGCCCAGATCGACCCTGCCCTTGCCCGGCACCTCCTGGTTGCTGCTCCAGGTCCAGTGCTTCGTCTTCATGAAGTCCCGCGCCTGGCTTTCGTGGCACTGGAGGCAGGCTTTGGTGACCTCGGGGCCGGTCTTGAACGGACCGTTGATCAGCTGGGAATGGTCTTGCGCTGCGAGTGCCTGGCCGCCAAACATCAGCGAGACGGCGAGGAAGGCAACGCGGGCCGAGATGCGAGACATGATCATCTCCTTGCTCACAGAGTTGCTCCTCCGTGCTCAGTCTAGGATCCGTGCCCCCGCGCAAGTTTGACTTGCATCAAAATTCCATAAGAAAAGAATTATATGCTTCTTTACCTCTTCTCCACGTTGCGGCCGCTGCCGCACCCGTTGACCAGATTTCTTTACTAACTGACTTATTTAAAACACTTTTATTATGTTCCCGCAGCCGGCCCCGGTAGCGACCCGCGGCAAGCGCGTGGTGAGTAAGGACTTGCCCCCGAGCGAGCGCGGTGGGCTCTGGTGCGATTAAAGGAGGGTGGTGGCAGGGGCGGACTCGAACCGCCGACACAAGGACTTTCACCCCGAGGGGGCCTTTTGGACAGCCTATGGTGCAGCCACTTGCCACGCTTGCCGATTCCAAATGCAACCTTATTCAGTGCAAAGCCAATGTCAGACAGCCTTAGCGTGGCGCAATTTCGGCGCGGAGCCACGGTGTAAGTGACCGGAGTCGGACCGAGATCGTACCAGCACATTCTCAAAGTCGCGGGCACGATGACCGTTGATCCCGCACACGTTGCGGAAGCGATTCAGTGCTGGGGATTCAATCGTGCGGCAAGACCTTGGCGTGAATGCTTGCTCACCAGTAATTTTCGACGGTGATGTGCCCCGGCTCTTTGCGCCGGTTTTTTCTCAGACCCCGGGCTTCCAGCACTTTCTGGGTATCCTGCACCATGTCCGGGTTGCCGCAAATCATGACTTGGGAAGCCGCCGCGTCGAACGGGATGCCGGCCGCCGCCTCGAGCCGGCCGTCCTCGATGGCCCGGGGCACGCGGCCCTTGATGGCAAAGCCGGTGTCCTCACGGCTTACGAAAGGGATGAACACGAACTGCTGCCCGCGCGCGGCCCGGATCTCGCGCACCCTGTCCGGGTAGCAGAGCTCAGCGGCGCGGCGCACCGCGTGGACCAGCACCACTTTCTCGAATCGCCGCCAAGGGTCCGGCGTCCTGCAGATGGACAGGAACGGGCCCAGCGCGGTGCCGGTGGAGAGCAGCCACAGATGGCGCGCGTCCTGGATATCCGCCAGCGTCATGAACCCGAAGCCCTTGGGCGTGATCCAGATGGGATCGCCGGGCTCGAGCTGCACCAGGCGTTTTGTGAGGGGGCCTTCCTCCAAGGTGATGAAGTGGAACTCCAGGGGGTGCTCCTCAGGAGCATTCACGAAGGAGTAAGGGCGGGCGATCATCTCGCCACTGCTTTCGTCCGGCAGCGCCAGACGCCCGAACTGCCCGGCGCGGAACGGCTCGATGGCCGCTTCCAGCAGAACGGAATACAGGCGGTCGGTCCATGGCCGCAGCGCCACTACCTTGCCTTCAATCCACTTGCTCATGACGGTGTCGGCCTCCGCGCCGGATTCAACGCTCCTCGACGCTGCGGGTGGGCACTTCCGCCATCAGCTCGCCGATCGCAACATTGGCAGTGACGACAAGACCGAAGACGCGTGGGTGGGGGCAGGACGCACGCGCGGCGCCACGGCCTACTTCTGTGACGGCTGTGACGGCGGCACGTAGCCGGCGGCCACGTCCGCGCCGCCGCTGAAGAAATATTTCTCCACCTGCTGCGCGAGGTACTGGCGCGCCTTCTTGTCGGCGAGGTTGAGCCGGTTCTCGTTCACCAGCATCTTCTGGTGTTCGAGCCACTGGCTCCACGCTTCCTTCGACACGTTCTCGAAGATGCGCTTGCCGAGCTCGCCCGGATAGGGCGGGAAATCGAACCCCTCGGCTTCGCGCCCGAGCTTGACGCACTTGACCATGCGCGCCATCAATAATCTCCGCGGGATGACCGTCAAAAACGTAACGGTGCGTTGATCAATTATATCAATGCATCGGCCGATCCAACCACCACCGCTGCACCGGCAAGACCCTGAACCGGTCAGAGTTATTCCCCGCCGATAACTCGGTTATGATGCTTCTGCGAGGAATGCGAGGAAAAGCTCAGATGGCGGAAAGCAAGAAGGGCGTGCCGGCGCCGACGGAAATCAAGCTGCACCAGCGATCGCGCGTGCTCGAGATCTCGTTTGCCGACGGCAAGACGTTCAAGCTCCCGTGCGAGTTCCTGCGCGTGTATTCGCCGTCCGCGGAAGTGCGCGGCCACGGCCCGGGGCAGGAAGTGCTCCAGGTCGGCAAGGGCAATGTCGAGATCACCAGCATCGAGCCGGTCGGCACGTACGCCATCCAGCCGTGCTTCTCCGACGGTCACGACACCGGCATCTACTCGTGGGATTTGCTCTACGATTACGGCCTGCATCAGGACGAGATGTGGAGCCGCTACCTGAAGCGGCTCGCGGAGGCCGGCGCCAGCCGCGAGCCGCAGCCGGGCTTCGAAGCGCGGCCCAAGACCAAGTAGCGCCTGTTATGGACGGCGTAATTCCTCACGGCGACCGGTCTCACGCTGCCGCCTGCAGGGTCATCCTGATCAACCCTTACGACCTCGGTCGCCAGCCGTTCGCGCTGGCGGAGCCGGCGGCGCTGCTCGAGCGCGCGGGTTTCAGCGTGAGCTGCCTCGATCTGTCGCTGCAGAGGCTCGACAGCATCAAGTGGCGCGACGCGGCGCTCGTTGCGATCTACCTCGGCATGCACACGGCCACGCGAATTGCGCTCGAGGCGCTGCCCCGCATCCGCGCGCTCGCACCCGGGGCGCGACTTTGCGCCTACGGGCTCTACGCACCGATGAACGCTGCGCTGCTGCGCGCGCGCGGCGTGACCGACGTCATCGGCGGCGAGTTCGAGCCGGCGTTGCTTGCTGCTGCACGAGGCGTGCGCGACGGCATCGCCGCCGCTTGCCCGGCAGCGGCCGTGATCCACCGCGGCAAGGTGGATTTCGCGGTGCCGCAGCGCGCGAAGCTGCCGCCGCTCGCGCGTTACGCCCGGCTCCTGCTGCCGGACGGCAGCGAAAGGACCGTCGGCTTTGCCGAAGCGAGCCGCGGCTGCAAGCACTGGTGCCGCCATTGTCCGGTGGTGCCGGTGTATCAAGGGCGGTTTCGCGCGGTGCCAGCCGACATCGTGCTTGCCGATATACGCCAGCAGGTCGCGCAAGGCGCGCGGCACATCGCGTTCGGCGACCCCGATTTTCTCAACGGCCCGACGCACGCGTTGAGGATCGTGCGCGCGCTGCACGCCGAATTCCCGGCGCTCACATGGGACGCGACGATCAAGATCCAGCACCTGATCGAGCACGCCGATTTGCTCCCGGAGTTCAAGCGCAGCGGCTGTCTGTTCATCACCTCTGCGGCTGAAGCCGTGGATGACCGCGTCCTGGGGTATCTCGCCAAGAACCACACTTGCGCCGATTTCGAGCGCGCCGTGGCGCTGCTGCGAGCGGTGGACATCGTGTTTGCCCCGACGTTCGTCGCCTTCACGCCGTGGACCTCGCTCGAAGGCTACATCGCGCTGCTCGAGAGCCTCGCCAGGCTCGAACTCATCGAAAACGTGCCGCCGGTGCAGCTCACCATCCGGCTGCTGGTGCCCGCGGGCTCGGAGCTGCTCAAGCTGCCCGGGTTTCGCGATCTTCTCGAGCGGTTCGACCCACAGATCCTGGGCTATCCGTGGCGGCACCGCGACCCGCGCGTTGACCGGCTGCAGCAAGCGCTCCAGGACTTTGTCGGGCGCGCCGCAACGCAGGCGCTGCCGCGGCGCGAGGCCTTCGCCGCGATCCGGCGCATGGCGTACGCTGCGCTCGGTCAGAGCGCCCCGTCGACGGTGATCAACAGCGCAAGCAGGGCGATTCCGCGTTTGTCTGAGCCGTGGTTCTGCTGCGCCGAGCCGACGACCCAGCAGCTCGCGGCTTTCTGAGCCGTGGTCGCGTCGCCCGCGCCAGCGCAATCGGTCCTGCTGCTGCTGCCCGCCGCCTCGTATCGCAACGAAGCCTTCCGCGCCGCGGCCCAAAAGCTCGGCGTCGAAATCATCGCCGCGGCCGACTATTGCCACCAGCTCGCGCCGCAGTGGGGGCTCAATCCGCTCATGGCGCTCCCGTTCGACCGACCGCGGCGCGCGGCCGCGCTCGCCCTGCGTCACCTCGGACGCAAGCCCGACGCGGTGCTCGCGGTGGATGATCACGGGGTCGAGCTCGCCGCGCTCCTCAGCCGCAAGCTCGGATTACCGGGCAATTCGGTGCGCAGCGTGCGCATCCTGCGCAACAAGCTCGCTTTCCGGTCGCTGCAGAAGCGCCACCGCATGAAGCATCCCTGGTTCCGCCATTTGCGCTCGGACGCTAACCCGGCCCGGCTGCGTAACGTGCGGTTTCCCGCCGTGGTCAAGGCGCGCCGTCTCGCGGCGAGCCGCGGCGTGATTCGCGCCGACAGCTGTCCCGAGCTCCAGCGCGCGGTCGCGCAGGTGCGGCGCATCCAGGCGCAAGGCGACCGCGATGCCGCGGGCCTCGGGCTGGTAATCGAGGCGTTCATTCCCGGCCGCGAGTACGCGCTCGAAGGCCTGCTGGTGGACGGCCGCCTGCGGGTGCTCGCGCTCTTCGACAAGCCGGAGCCGCTCGATGGCCCGTATTTCGAGGAAACGATCTACGTCACGCCCTCGCACCTGCCGCCCGGCGTGCAGCGCGCCGCCGCACGCGAAGTGGCACGAGCATGCCGGTACGCCGGTCTGGCGAACGGGCCGGTGCATGCTGAGTTTCGCGTCAACGAGCACGGCCTCTGGCTGCTCGAGATCGCGCCGCGCTCGATCGGGGGACTGTGCGGGACGGTGCTCAGGCTGGCTCTTGGCATGACGCTGGAGGAACTGATCCTGCGCCATGCGCTCGGCCGCGCGCTGGCAGCGCCGCGCCATCGCACGGCGTGCGGCGTGATGATGATCCCGATCCCCGCGCGCGGCATATTCGATGGCCTGAGCGGTCTGGACGACGCGCTTGCGGTGAAAGGCGTCAGCGACATTCGCATTACCGCCGAGCGCGGGCAGATCGTGGCCCCGCCGCCTGACGGGACGGGTTACCTGGGGTTTATTTTTGCGCGGGGCCGAGCCGTCTCCAGCGTCGTCGCGTCCCTTCGTGACGCACTGGGGCGGCTCGACTTAAAGCTTCGCCCCGAGGTTTCATTGCACGCTTATGAGGACGGACACTATCGTGGCGGCGCCACGGATAGGCTAGATAACTCGGTGGATGCGAAGGGGAATGGTGGTTAGGGACAGAGGCAAACCTGAAGGCCAGGTAGCTCAGTTGACGGAAAAGGAGAATGGTGGCCAGGGACGGAATTGAACCGCCGACACAAGGATTTTCAGTCCTCTGCTCTACCAACTGAGCTACCTGGCCCCCGGAACTGCGAAACTCGTTGAACCGCCTGACACCGGATTTTAGCTCCGGCCGGGCCATCCGGCCCTTAACTTGAACGCCGCGGGACGCCATTCAAGTTAGCCTTCACTGAAACATGCGTTCGCATGTTTTCAGTCCTCTGCTCTACCAACTGAGCTACCTGGCCACTTGCTGCAAAAAACCGTTGAACCGCCGAGACAAGGATTTTAGTTCCGGCCGTGGGCTAACGCCCACTTAACATCGCTTCGCGAGTTAGCCTACACTGAAACTCGCTACGCTCGTTTTCAGTCCTCTGCTCTACCAACTGAGCTACCTGGCCCCCGGAACTGCGAAACTCGTTGAACCGCCTGACACCGGATTTTAGCTCCGGCCGGGCCATCCGGC